>NZ_CP018221.1:2897812-3225000 GCF_001890385.1 Tardibacter chloracetimidivorans
GAGCTTGCGATGATGGCCGATTTCATCCTGGCCGCCGATACCGCGAAGTTCGGCCAGCCCGAGATCAAGCTCGGCGTCGCCCCGGGGATGGGCGGGTCGCAGCGGCTGACCCGCGCGGTCGGCAAGGCCAAGGCGATGGACATGTGCCTGACCGGCCGGATGATGGACGCTGTGGAGGCCGAGCGCGCAAGCCTGGTTTCGCGCGTGGTGCCCGCCGCCGAACTGCTGGACGAGGCGATGAAGACGGCCGCCGCGATCGCCGCGATGCCGCCCATGGCCGCCATGATAAACAAGGAAATGGTCAATCTGGCGTTCGAGACGGGGCTCAACCAGAGTCTGCTGACCGAACGCCGCCTGTTCCAGATACTGGTCGCTACCGAAGACAAGAAGGAAGGCATGGCGGCCTTTGTCGAAAAGCGCCCCGGCGTCTGGAAAGGACGCTGACGCACAACACCCCCGCGCAGGGGTGAACAGGAGAGAATCATGGCAACCATCGCTTTCATCGGCCTGGGCAATATGGGCGGCGGCATGGCCGCGAATCTGGCGAAGGCGGGGCATCGCGTGCTGGCGTTCGACCTGTCCGAGCCGGCGCTCGCCAAGGCAGTTGAGGCGGGTTGCGAACGCGCGGCAAGCGCATTGACGGCTGTCTCCGCCGCCGATGCCGTCGTCACCATGCTCCCGGCTGGAAAGCATGTCCGCGCCGTCTACGGCGATCAGGTGTTCGGCTCGGCCAAGGCCGGCACGCTCCTGATGGATTGTTCGACGATCGACGTGGCAAGCGCGCGGGCAGTCGGCGAGCAGGCGACGGCAAAGGGTTTCGCATTCGTCGACGCCCCGGTGTCCGGCGGAATCGCGGCCGCCAATGCGGGGACGCTCACCTTCATGGTCGGGGGCGAGGATGCGGCCTTCGCCAAGGCGCAGCCGATCCTGTCGCAGATGGGCAAGGCGGTGATCCATGCCGGGGCGCTTGGCGCCGGGCAGGCGGCGAAGATCTGCAACAACATGCTGCTGGGCGCGACGATGATCGCGACCTGCGAGGCCTTCGCGCTCGCCGACAAGCTGGGGCTCGATCTCAAGACCTTCTACGATATCTCGTCCAAGGCGTCGGGCCAGAGCTGGTCGATGACAAGCTATTGCCCGGTGCCCGGCGTCGGTCCGGAATCACCCGCCGACAGGGGCTATGAGGGCGGCTTTGCGGCGGCGCTCCAGCTCAAGGACCTGAAGCTTGCGGTGGAGGCCGCGCACAGCGTGGACGCAAGCGTACCGATGGGGGCGGCGGCAGAGGCGCTCTATCAGGCGTTCGCCAACATCGGCGGCGGGAGCAAGGATTTTTCGGCCATCATCAAGATGCTGGACGGAAGCTGGGAAAAGTAATTTCCCCGATGTGGCGTCCTCAATAGAGGAACATCGGCATGCCTTCGACCCGCATCAGCTTGGCTCGATAGTTCTGCGCGTCGTACAGCGCCGAGACATCCACCGACTTTTGCGACTGAAGAAGCGTTTCCGCCGGGACGTGGCAGTAATTGCCGTCGCGCAGCGCCACCATGCGCCCGGACTTTCCCTGCTGGAGAAGCTGGATCGCAAGCCCGCCGAACGCAAAGCCCACCATCCGGTCCATCGCGTCCGGCTCTCCCGCACGCATCAGATAGGCGAGTTCCTGAACCACCGTCCCCTGGCCGGTGCGCGCCTCGATCTCGCGCGCCAGCCGCTGGCCGACGCCGATGTCGTCGCGCTGGGTGGCAGATTTGGAGATGTCGCCGCCGCTCTTGCCGTCGTCGCTTGAAAGCCTCGCCCCTTCCGAGATGACGCAGACGGCATAGTTGGTCGGCCGCGACTTCCGGTCGGCCACCAGCAGCGGCAGCAACACGTCGAGATCGGCCGTGACTTCGGCGATGACGGTCCGGTCCACCTGGGCGAGGAACCCGGCCAGCAGCGCCGTTTCGCCCGACCGGCGGCCGAACAGTTCCACCACGGCGATTCGCTCATGGCTTTCCGTGGTCGTCCTGAGCGCGTTGATCGCCTCCACCGAGCGGCTGACGGCGGTTGAAAAGCCGATGCAGTAATCGGTGCCGTAAACGTCGTTGTCCATCGTCTTGGGCACGGAAATCACCGGAAAGCCAAGGCTGGCGAGATGCGCCGAAAAGCGCAGCGTGCCGTCGCCGCCCAGGGTGATCATCGCGTCGATGCCAAGCGATTTCAGCACATGGAGAACATGGTCGGTCCGGTCCCCGTCCTTCGTGGTCCGGGGATCGGTGCGCGACGTGTGGAGAATCGTGCCCCCCATCCGGTCGATGCCGCGCACGGCCTCCCGGTCCAGTCGGCGCGTGTGGTCGGCGACGCTCTGGACATTGTCCGGATCGACGCTGAGAAATCCCTGCCAGCCCCGCCGGAAGCCGGTCACTTCCCAGCTCAGATCCAGCGCGGAAAGGGTGACGGAACGGATGCAGGCGTTGAGGCCGGGCACATCGCCGCCGCCGGTCAGGATTCCGATATGCATCAAGCTGCTCCTTTTCGCTTCCGGCTGGTCTGCCTCTGGTCTATCCGTCTCGCCCATGCGGCTCAACATGCGTGAATTGAATGGCGAGGCGCGCCGGGTTCTGTCCCTTGCCTGGCCGGTGATGCTGACGTCGCTCAACTGGACGCTGCTGCACCTGATCGACGTCGCCGTGGTCGGGCAGGTGAGCACGCATGAGCTTGGCGCCCTCGCTGCCGGGCGCGCGCTCACCTATGTGCCGATCATCGTCGGCATCGCCGCCATGTCGGGCGTGCTTGTGTTCACGTCGCGGGCCGATGGCGCGGGGGACCGGCGCCGAATCGGCGGCATTTTCCGTCAGGGCGTGGCGCTTGCGCTGCTGATGGGGCTGCTCTGCATGGGGATTCTCCTCTTCTGGGCGGAAACGCTGGTGCGCGGGGCGGGTATCGCGCCCGATCTTGTCGCGCGGGGAACCAGCGTCGTCCGGGCCATGGCGTTTGCCTTCCCGCCGCAGTTCGTCCTTTGCGCCGCAGCTTACACGCTGGAAGGCGTGAGCCAGCCCCGCCGGGCAATGGCCGTCAATCTTGTGATGCTGCCGGTCAATGCGGCGCTCGCATGGGCATGGGCGGGCGGCCATTGGGGCTTACCGGCGGCAGGCGCAGTCGGGGCGGCGCTTGCCACGTCGCTCACCTCCATCTTCGGCGCGCTGGCGATGCTGGGCGCGGTCTGGACACTTCCTACGGCCGTTGAGGATGGCGTGCGCGCGCTTTCGCGCGCCGCATGGCGTGGCACATGGCGGGGCATCGCCGGACTGCTGCGCTTTGGCCTTGTGCCGGGGATCGCGTCCGGCCTGGAACTGCTGGGCTTCAGCTGGCTGATCGTGCTTTCAACGCAGCTGGGCGCGGTGAGCGCGGCCGCGTTCCAGATCGTCTTTTCACTCCATAATTTCGCCTTCGCGCTGGCCATCGGCTTCGGATCGGCGGCAGGGGTCCGCGTCGGAAACGCGGTCGGCGCGGGCGAACTGCACATGGCGCTGCCGCGCAGCCTTGTCGCCGCCGGACTGGCCGTGCTGGGCCTGGGTTGCGTCGGCCTCGTCTACTCAACGGCAGGCGGCAATATCCTCTGGCCGTTCACCAGCGATGTCGAGACCTTGGCTCTGGCGGCGGCCATGCTTGCCATATGGGCGCCGTTCATCCTGTTCGACGGCGTGCAGATGGTGTTCGTCTATGCGCTCCGGTCGCTGGGCCGGCAGATCGCCGCCGGCGTCAACGGCATCATCGCCTTCTTCCTGGTCACGGGCGGTCTCGGCTGGCTGCTGATCCGTCACTGGGAGATCGGCCCGATGGGCCTGGTCTATGCGTCGGCCGCAGGCATGGTCGTTGCCGCGTTGTTGCAGGGAAGCTGGCTGCTCTACGTCAGTTTGCGCCTTCCTCGGCAAAGCTCAGGCGCATTCGCGTCGCTTCCGCCGGGACATCGACCGTGACACCGTCGAACGGCAGTGATGCGCCCGCTTCCAGCGTCGGCGCAGGGGCGCTGATCGTCCAGGCATAGATGGGCTGACCGTCACTGCTCAGCAGTTCCGCGCGAATATCCGGCACGGGAAGTTCGGTCCGCGTCGGGTTGTCGATGCGGCCGGTCACGGTCAGTATCTCATAGCCATTGTCCAGCCGCCGCCGTTCGGGCGCGCCGGTGGGCGCAAGCTGCAGCAGCGATGCCGGATCGCTGATCACCGGCTGTCCCCCAAGGCGCGCGGCGATTCCGTCGATACCGCCCATGGTCACAAGGCCGATGTTCAGCGCGACAAGCGCAACCGCGCCTGCGACCGCCACCATCGTCCATCGCCTTGCCGGGTTGCGGCGGGGACGGAAGGGCGGCTCATGCGCAAAGGGATTGATGTCCGGGACCACCGCGGGGCCGGCCGGTTCCTCGTCCTCCTCGACGTGCGCGGCGCGCATCGGGGAGGCCTCGGCCACCCAGGATGGAGGCGGCGGCGGTGGAGGAGGAGGTTCGGCGAGCGATGTGTCGCTGTCCGGCGCAAGCGATTCGAACGCGGCGACCACCTTGCGCGCGCCGCGCTCCACCAGGTCGCGGCCGGTCACTTCCTCGGGCGGGCCCTGGAACCAGCTGTGCTTGCACGCCGCGCAGCGCACCTTGCGCCCGGCCGGGCCGATCGCCGCGTCCGGAACAAGATAGCGTGTCCCGCAGCTTGGACAGGTTAGCATCATCGCGTCAATCCGCGCTCATCAAGACAGACCCCGGCACATCGATGAACCGATGGCGCGCACAGTTAGAAGGCATCCGCCCGCTGGACGCAAGCCTTGCCATCGGCCAAACAGGCAAAAGAATTAATGGGTTTCGACCCCGGGATATTGGCGAGCCGGTTGCAGCAATGGTCAGCGTTGTTCGATTCGAGAATGTCGGCCTGCGCTATGGCACGGGCGCGGAGACGCTGCGCGATCTGAACTTCGCGCTGGAGGAAGGTTCGTTTCATTTTCTGAGCGGTTCGTCGGGGGCGGGCAAGACGTCGCTGCTTCGCCTGCTTTATCTGGCGCAGCGGCCAAGCCGGGGGTTCATTTCGCTGTTCGGGGAGGATGTCGTCACCATGGCGCGTTCGCGCCTTCCAGCGCTCAGGCGGCGGATCGGGGTGGTGTTTCAGGATTTCCGTCTCGTCTCGCATCTGTCGGCGTTCGACAATGTGGCCCTTCCGCTGCGGATCGCTGGCGTCGGCGAGACCGAGATCAACGATCATGTCACCGAACTGCTTGAATGGGTGGGCCTTGCCGGACGTTCGGCGGCGCGGCCCGCCACGCTTTCGGGTGGCGAGCAGCAGCGCGTCGCCATCGCACGGGCAGTGATCGGCCGGCCCGAACTGCTGGTGGCCGACGAGCCCACCGGAAACGTCGATCAGGACATGGCTTTCCGGCTGATGCATCTGTTCGACGAGCTGAACCGGCTTGGCACCACGGTGCTGGTCGCGACGCATGACCCGTTGCTGATGTCGCGGGTGCCGTCGGCGCGAACGATGCGGCTGGAGCGCGGCCGGTTGATCAATGGCGACACGCGGGACATCGCCGCGCAGCCGCCCGTCGCGCGGACCGCTTCATGATCCCGCGCTTCACCCTGGGCACGGCCGAAGGATTGCTGCCCGCGCTCCGCGCCTTTTCGGTGCTGCCGATGCTGATCGGAATCATGGTGTTCCTGACCGCGCTTGCCCTTGCAGGCGCGCTGTCGCTGACGAGCGCCGCCGAGGGGCTGTCGCGCGAACTGTCGCGGACGCTGACCGTCCAGATCGTCCATAACGACCCCGCCGTGCGCGAGCGGGAGGCGCGGGCCGCCGCCGCCGCACTTGGCAAGATGCCCGGCGTCGCTTCGGTCAAGCCGTTCAACCGCGAGGAGATAGGCGCTTTCCTGGAGCCCTGGCTAGGCGCGGCGACATTTGATCCGGAGCTTCCCCTGCCCGCGCTGATCGACGTGAGCTTTGACGGGGCGAGCAGCGACGGTGTCGGACGGGTCCGCGCGATTTTGGGGCGGGTGGCCCCGCACGCCCGCATCGACGAGCAAAGCGCATGGCTCCAGCCCTTGTCGGGCCTGCTCGACACATTGCGGCTGCTGGGCGTGGGCATCGTGCTGCTGGTTGCGCTGGCGATGGTGGGCACGGTAGTCCTCGCCACCAGGGCGGCGCTCAACACGCATCGCGAAACGATCGAGGTCATGCATCTGATGGGGGCGACGGACGGGCAGATTTCCCGGCTTTTCGAGCGTCGTTCGGCATTTGACGGACTGCTCGGCGGGCTGATGGCGCTTGCCGCCGCCTTTCTCGTGCTGGCGGCGCTTCAGGCGCGGGTCATCGCCACGGGATCGGGCCTGCTCGGCAGCGTCGGTATGCCCGCCCATGTCTGGCCGGCCCTTGCAGCGCTGCCGGTGCTCGCCGCACTGCTTGCGGCGGTGACGGCGAGGCTCACCGTCTTTCGGAGCCTGAGCGAAAGGCTGTGAGAAGCGCGCTGGTCCGCATTGTCGCCGCCGCAGTGCTCATCTGGGTGCTGGGTTTTGCGCTATGGGTGGTGCTGCTGCCCGAACGCGGCGATGACGGCATCAGGACCGACGGCATTGTCGTGATGACCGGCGGGCCGGGCCGCGTCGATCGCGGCGTCGACCTGCTCCGCGCCGGTCGGGCCAAAAGGCTGCTCGTCTCGGGCGTCGCCCGCACCGTCCGCCCGCATGAGCTTGCGCTCACCGTGGACGCGCCGCCGTCGCTCTTCCAATGCTGCGTCGATCTGGGGCGCGAGGCAGTGGACACGCGGTCCAACGCCGACGAGACGGCGAAGTGGGTGAAGCGGCGCGGCTATCGCTCCATCCGCCTCGTGACCTCGGCCTGGCACATGCCGCGCGCGCGGCTGGAGCTGTCGGCCCGGCTCGACGACGATGTCCTGATCGTGTCGGACGCGGTGCCGGGCGAGCGGCCGCCCGCCGCCATGTCGCGCGAATACACCAAATATGTGCTGCGGCTGCTGGCTGTGTGGCTGGGGATCGTCTGAATGGCGTGGCTGCGCTCGCTTGTCTATTCGGCCGTCTTCTACGGGCTTACCGTTCCGATCGTCATCCTGGCGGTTCCCATTGCGTTCAACCCCAGGCTGCTGAAGCCCTATGTCCATGGCTGGGCGCATTTCCACCAATGGTGTGCGCGCTGGCTGCTGGGCATCAGGCTGAAGGTGGAAGGGGCCTTGCCTGCCGAACATGTGCTGGTCGCGGCCAAGCATGAATCGGCCTATGAGACGATTGCGCTTATCGGGCTTTTGAACGAGCCGGTGATCGTGTTGAAGGCGGAGCTTGCGGCGATCCCGCTCTGGGGCTGGCTTGCGCGGCGCTATGGCATGATCCCGGTCGATCGCGAGGGCACCACCCGGGCGCTTCGCGCCATGCTGAAGGCAGCCAATGCGGCCCGCGACAGCGGCCGCCCGGTTGCCATCTTTCCGGAAGGCACCCGCGTCCCGCACGGCGAATCGCCGCCCGTCCGCTCAGGCTTTGCGGGGCTGTACCGCCATCTTGGCCTGCCCGTCGTGCCGGTCGCGCTGGACGCGGGGCGGCTATGGCCGCGCGACAGCTTCGTGAAGCACGCCGGCACCATCACCATTCGCTTTGGCGACATGATCCCGCCCTGCCTGCCGAGAAACGAGGCCGAGGCGCGCGTCCATGCCGCGATCAACGCGCTCAACGCTCCATCGCACTGACCGAAGTCCGGGCGGGCGATTGTATGCGGGGTTTCTGGCGGAGTGTGCTACATTCCCAGCCATCACAGAAAACACGCTTCAAGCATTTTGGTGACTGAGGGACCTGCGCGCCCCCGCTTGCAACGGGAAACGCGCGCCATGGACCTCAACTCCCTTCTGTCTCAAGAACAACTGGCTCTGATGCAGGCAGACGCCGCCACCAGCGCGGCTGAACTGGCTGGCCATGATCGGGCATTGTCCGCCTTGCGCCCCCTGATCGAGGCCATGGGATTTCCCCATCGGCCATATCGGAAGCCCTGCCTGCCGCGAAATTCGCAGTTTGCCGGCAACAGCATGGAGCGCCCCAGCAGATGAGCAAGTTGGACGAATATAATGCCCGCGCGGCGGAAAGCCTGATCGCGCTTGAAGCGGCCACGACCGAGCGGGATCGCCTGTATCATCGCAGGGCATATGGCATTTGGCGCAATCTCATAGCGGGCATGGGCGATGGTGCGAAGGCGCCGTCTTCCGTCCCCGCGCCCAAGGCCGCCGCGTCCAAGGCTGCCGCGTCCAGAGTGCGCTGACGGACCAGGGCGAATCGCCGCTGCGTTGGCAGGGAGCGGCCGCCGCCACTCAATCGAACTTTCACCAGGAGCTTGAAATGGCCAAAAGCCAACGCAAAGGAACCAAGGAGGCCCGAAAGCCGAAGAAGGCCGGGCCGACGAAACAGAACGCCTCCAACCCTTCGGTCAAGGGGCCGCTGAGCAATCTCATGAAGAAATGACGGGTGGGGACACGGGTGCATGCAGCGCCTGCCTCACGCCGGCCTTGCAGGCACGCGGCGATAGAGATTCCTTTCTGCCTGCCAGTAGGAGATCGTCATGCCGTCCCGCCTAGCCAGTAGAACCGGCCATCGGCTTTCCGCGCCTGCACTGCCGCAATCACAGCGCCAGCCGGCCGTGAACGCAGGAATGTATTTCGAAGTCTATCGAGCGCCGTTCGTCAGACTCACGTCAACCTTGAGCGGCGGTGGTGACTGGCGCTGGCGCTTCTGCCGGCCAGGCGGAATCATCGTCGCGGCATCCCAGGGCTATCCGACGGAAACCGAATGCAGACATTCCATCGCCATGCTGGCATGTGGCGCCGCCAATGCGGTGGTGCGAGACGTCTTTTCTCCTAGCTGAGCCGGGAAGTCCGGCTCGACACCATGGCCGGTTCAATCGTGCGCCCTGCCGAAATCGGGCCGCGCATCGTCCTGACCCTGATCGATGATGCTGCGCCGGATCGCACGCGTGCGCGAAAACAGGTTGAACAGCGCATCGCCGTCGTCCCAGCGGATCGCGCGCTGCAACGCCGTCATATCCTCGGTGAAGCGCTGCAGCATCTCCAGCACCGCTTCCTTGTTGGCGAGGAAGACGTCGCGCCACATCGTCGGGTCCGAGGCGGCGATCCGCGTGAAGTCGCGAAAGCCGCCGGCCGAATATTTGATGACTTCCGACCGGGTCACGCTTTCCATGTCGGACGCGGTGCCCACGATCGTATAGGCGATCAGATGCGGCAGATGGCTGGTGACGGCCAGCACCAGATCATGGTGTTTCGGGTCCATCACTTCGACATTGGCGCCCAGCCGCGACCAGAAGGCGCTGAGCCGTTCCACCGCGAATGCCTCGGTCCGCTCGTCGGGGGTCAATATGCACCAGCGGTTATGGAACAGCTGCGCAAAGCCGGCGTCGGGGCCGCTGTTCTCGGTTCCCGCCACCGGGTGCCCCGGCACGATTGCTACGCCCGGCGGAAGCACGGCCCGCAGATCGTCGAGAATGCTGCCCTTCACCGATCCCACGTCAGAGACCACCACGCCATCGGCCAGATCGGCGGCGATCGCCTCGCCCGCCTCACGCATCGCGCCCACCGGCACGCAGAGCATGACCATGTCGGCGTCGGTGACGGCTGCGCCCGGGGTGTCGGTGACGTCGTCGGCGATGCCCAGCTCGGCCGCGCGCTCGCGGACCGCCGGATCCGCGTCATAGCCGGTGATTCCGACGGTGGGCATATGCGCCCGCACCGCCCGCGCGATCGACGATCCGATGAGGCCGAGACCAATGATGGAGATGCGGGAAAAGGGCAGCATCTCAGTCGGCGCTCCGTTCCATATAGGCGCGGAGAGCGGCCGTCAGGCCCTGCATTTCCGCCTCGGTCCCGATGGTGATCCGCAATGCGTTGGGCAGGCCCTGCCCCGGTAGCCAGCGCACGATATATCCTGCCTCCATCAGCGCGTGATAGGCGCCCTCCGCCGTGACCGGACCCGTTTCGGGAAAGGTGACGAGCGTGAAATTGGCCCTGGAGCGGACGGCGCGCACTCCGGCATTGCCAAGCCGGCCGATTTCCTCTTCGAACCAGGTCCGCCATCTGAGATTGTGGGCGCGGCAGCGGCGGACGAACGCCTCGTCGGCAAGCGCGGCGATTGCGGCCGCCTGCCCGGCGGTGGTGACGCAGAAGGGCGCGCGAATCTTGTGCAGCGCCTCGATAACGGGCGCGGGCCCATAGCCCCAGCCGATCCGCTCGGCGGCAAGGCCGTAGATCTTCGAGAAGGTCCGCGTCACCAGCACATTGGATGCGGTCTTCGCCAGTTCCAGCCCGGCGTCGTCGTCCTCCGGTTCCAGATATTCGGCATAGGCCTGATCGATCACCAGCAGTACGTCTTGCGGCAGGCCCTTGTGCAGGCGGGCGATCTCGTCGCGGCTTGCGAAGGTGCCGGTCGGGTTGTTGGGATTGGCGAGAAAGACGACGCGCGTCCGCTCGGTCACCGCCGCCAGCATCGCATCGACATCGGTTGCATAGTCGCGGTCGGGCGCTTCGACCGGCTTCGCTCCCACCCGGCGCGCCGCGATCGGGTAGACGGAAAAGCCGAAGCGGGGGAACAGCACCTCATCGCCCACGCTCGCAAAAGCGCCGGCGGCCAGATGCAGTATCTCGTCCGATCCGGTGCCGTAGATCACCCGCGCCGGGTCCAGCCCATATTTGGCGGCAAGGGCTTCGCGAAGCGCGGCGGCCGATGCGTCCGGATAGCGGTGCAGCGTGCCGGATTCCCGCACATAGGCCGCGGCCGCCGCTTCCGGCGTGCCGAAGGGGTTCTCGTTCGAAGACAGCTTGGCGACCTTGCGCCCGTCGTCGGTGGTGGACCGGCCGGGCACATAGGGCGCAATGGCCTCTATCCACGGTTTGGCTTGCGGAGCGTTCATGGTGCCGACGCATTAGGCCCGCATACGCCAAATCGCAATCGAAAGCCGATTGCAGCGACAATACGCCATCCGTCCAATGGCGGGCTTGACCGCGGTGGGTCCAGTTGAGATCACATTGGGACAACAGCAGGGAATCGCGCGATGAAGGTCAATTCGGTACTGGAGACGATCGGCAACACGCCGCATATTCGGTTGAGCCGGATGTTCGGCCCCGATCACGAGGTGTGGAACAAGAGCGAGCGCGCCAATCCCGGCGGCTCGATCAAGGACCGCATCGCGCTCGCGATGATCGAGGATGCCGAACGCACCGGCAAGCTGCAGCCCGGCGGCACGATCGTGGAGCCGACCTCCGGCAACACCGGCATCGGCCTGGCGATGGTCGCCGCCGTCAAGGGTTACAGGCTCATCCTCGTGATGCCAGAATCCATGTCGCTGGAGCGGCGCAGGCTGATGCTCGCCTATGGCGCGAGCTTCGATCTCACTCCGCGCGAAAAGGGGATGAAAGGCGCGATCGAGCGCGCGATCGAGCTGGTCGAGACGACCGACGGTGCATGGATGCCGCAGCAGTTTGAAAATCCTGCCAATATCGAAGTCCATGTCCGCACCACCGCGCGGGAAATCCTGGACGATTTTCGCGACACGCCGCTTGACGTGCTGGTCACCGGCGTCGGCACCGGGGGCCATATCACCGGCTGCGCCGAGGTGCTGAAGAAGGAATGGCCCGGCCTCAAGGTCTATGCGGTCGAACCCACGCTTTCACCGGTCATTTCCGGCGGCGCGCCCGGCCCTCACCCGATTCAGGGGATCGGCGCGGGCTTCGTGCCCGCCAACCTCCATACGCGGGTGCTGGACGGGGTAATCCAGGTCGATCCGAACGACGCGAAGGAATATGCCCGCCGCGCGGCGCGGGAGGAGGGCCTGCTCGTCGGCATCTCGTCCGGCGCGACGCTGGCTGCGATCGCCCAGAAGCTTTCCGGCATGCCCAAGGGCACGCGGGTGCTGGGCTTCAACTATGACACCGGCGAGCGCTATCTGTCGGTGGCGGATTTCCTGCCGGAATAACGCCCTCCGGGGGCCGGCGTCAGGGTTCGATCGCGAACAGGGTGACGCCGGCGTATCTCTCCGCCTCGGGCTCGAACACGGGCTGCGTCCGGAACCCGTCGGGGGCGAGCGCGACTTCGGATAGCCCGGTCACCTTGAAGCTGCCGATCTTCACTTCGCGGGGCGGCTTGCCCTCACGCGCCATTGTCACCGCGTCGAGATAGATCTCGCCGTGGCGGGTATAGAGGATGTGCGGCGCGAGCTTGACGGCCGAGCGGTTGTAAACCGCCTCGATGCAGTTCTTGCGCGCAATCGCTTCCAGGAGAATCTTGGTGGGCATGTGGGGCAGATGCGCGAACAGCGGCTCGCGATCAAGAGGCTTGCGGTCAATTCAGGGGAGGCGACCCCCACTGCGGCAGGGCCGGCCGGGCCACAGGCCAAAAGAAAAGGACCGCCCCGGCGATGCGCGGCGGTCCTTCCTGTATCATTTCCGAAGCGATCAGGCTTCTTCGGCCTCGCCCTCGGCGGGTTCCTCGCGGCCGATTTCACCCGGTTCCGCGTTCGGATCATAGGCTTCGGTAAAGCCGGCGGCCTCACGCTCGAAGAACTGGGCGTTGATGTCCACGCCCTGCGCCTGAAGATCCGCCTCTTCCGGAGAGCGGGCGATATTGACCTTCACGACCACGGCCACTTCGGAGTGAAGCGCGACGCGGACGTCATAGACGCCGAGCGCCTTGATCGGCCGGTCGAGCACGATCTGGTTCTTCGACACCGTCGCGCCATCGGCTTCCAGCGCATCGGCCAGATCGCGCGCCGAGACCGAGCCGTAAAGCTGCCCGGTATTCGACGCCTGGCGGATAAGCACGACCGACTTGCCTTCCAGACCCTTTGAGTCCTTCTGCGCGGCTTCACGCCGCTTGGCGTTTTCGGCTTCGATCTGGGCGCGGTTGGCCTCGAACTTCTTCTTGTTCGCCTCGTTGGCGCGCAGCGCCTTGCCGCGCGGCAGGAGGAAGTTGCGGGCAAAGCCGTCCTTCACGGTGACCACGTCACCGATGAGGCCCAGCTTCTCGACCCGTTCAAGCAGGATGACTTGCATGACTGGCCCTCCTTATTTCACGATGAAGGGCAGGAGGCCGATATGGCGCGAGCGCTTGATCGCCTGCGCCAGCTCGCGCTGCTTCTTGGCGGAAACCGCAGTGATGCGGCTGGGGACGATCTTGCCGCGCTCGGACACAAAGCCCTGGAGCAGACGGACGTCCTTATAGTCGATCTTCGGCGCGTCCTTGCCGGAAAAGGGGCAGGACTTGCGGCGACGGAAAAATGGGCGTGCCATGTTCTTATGCCTTTCCTACGCTGCCACGTCGTCGCGTTCGCGACGTGGGCCGCGATCACCACGATCACCTCGGTCGCCCCGATCACCACGGCGTTCGCGGTCGCGGTCGCCTTTGCGCATCATCACCGAAGGTCCGGCTTCATGCGCATCGACGCGCAGCGTCATATAGCGGATCACGTCTTCGTTGATCGACGTCTGGCGTTCCAGCTCGGCGATGGCGGGGGCGGGGGCGTCAATGTCCATCAGGACATAATGCGCCTTGCGGTTCTTGCGGATGCGGTAGGCGATATTGCGAAGACCCCAGGTCTCCACCTTCGCGACTTTGCCGCCATTGTCCTCGATAATCTTGGTTGCCGCCTCGGCGAGTCCATCGACCTGGGTCTGTGCCAGATCCTGACGCGCGAGGAAGACATGCTCGTAGAGCGGCATGTGCGCTTCCTTTCTGTTTTGGCCGATCGCTGACAACGGACCATCCGTTGCCCCTCCGGCTGTCGTCAAACATGAATCGGCGGCCGGAAGAGCCCTTCCGCCCGGCGAAGGCGCGCTCTTGGCAGAAACAGGAGTCAAAGGCAAGGCGGGTTGCTTGTCGCGTGCCAGACGAATAACGGGACGCAATATGGATCAGGGGAGCATGGTGTGAGGGCTTTTGTATTTCCGGGGCAGGGCAGCCAGTCCGTGGGCATGGGCAAGGCTTTGGCGGAGGCGAGCGCCGCCGCGCGCGAGGTCTTTCAGGAAGTGGACGACGCACTGGGCCAGAATCTCTTCCGCCTGATGGCGGAAGGCCCCGAAGACCAGCTCACGCTCACCGAAAACGCCCAGCCCGCCATCATGGCCAATGCGATTGCGACGCTCCGGGTGCTTGAGAAGGAAGGCGGGCTGATGCTCGCCGACAAGGCGGATTATGTCGCGGGCCATTCGCTGGGCGAATATAGCGCGCTGTGCGGCGCGCAGGCGCTGGACCTCGCCACCACGTCCAGGCTGCTGAAGCTGCGCGGCCGGGCGATGCAGGCGGCCGTTCCGGTCGGCGAGGGCGCAATGGCGGCGCTGCTTGGCGCGGACCTGGAAAAGGCGCGGGCAATCGCCGCCGCTGCGGCCGAGGGCGAGGTGTGCGCAGTCGCCAATGACAATGATCCAGGTCAGGTCGTGATCTCAGGCGCCAAGGGCGCGATCGAGCGCGCGGTGGCGATGGCCAAGGATCATGGCGCCAAGCGCGCGCTTCTGCTGCCGGTTTCCGCGCCGTTCCACTGCCCGCTGATGCAACCCGCCGCCGATGCCATGGCCGAGGCGCTCGCAAAGGCCGATCTGCGCGCGCCGCTGGTGCCGGTCTATGCCAATGTCACCGCCGCCCCGGTTGCCGATCCGGACGAGATTCGCCGCCTTCTGGTCGCGCAGGTGACGGGCATGGTGCGCTGGCGGGAAAGCGTGGCGGCGATGGCCGAGGCGGGCGTCACGCATTTCATCGAGCTGGGCGGCAAGGTGCTCGGCCCGATGGTGAAGCGCATCGCGCCCGACGCAAGGGTGACCAGCGCCGTTTCGATGGACGATATCGAAGCGCTGGCGAAGGAGATTTGAGCATGTTCGATCTGACGGGTTTGACGGCGCTGGTGACGGGCGCGAGCGGCGGCATCGGTTCCGCCATCGCCAGGGGGCTGGCGGCGCAGGGTGCGCGCGTCGCGCTGTCCGGCACGCGCGAGGATGCGCTGAAGGCGGTGGCGGTGGAGATCGGCGGCGATGCCGTGGTCCTGCCATGCAACCTGTCCGATCCGGCCGATGTCGACGGGCTGGTCCCCCGCGCGGTCGAGGCGCTGGGCGGCAGGCTCGACATCCTCGTCAACAACGCCGGGGTAACGCGCGACAATCTGGCGATGCGGATGAAGGACGAGGAGTGGGATCAGGTGATCCGCATCAATCTGGAAGCCGCGTTCCGCCTGATCCGCGCCGCCGCCAAGCCGATGATGAAGGCGCGGCACGGGCGCATCATCTCCATCACCTCGGTCGTGGGCGTCACCGGCAACCCCGGTCAGGCGAATTATGCGGCGTCGAAGGCGGGCCTGATCGGCATGTCCAAGGCGTTGGCGCAGGAGCTTGCAAGCCGCAACATCACGGTCAATTGCGTTGCGCCCGGCTTCATCCATTCGGCAATGACGGACGTGCTTCCCGACGCGCAGAAGGACGCGCTGCTCCAGAAGATTCCCGCCGGCAAGCTGGGCGAAGGGCAGGACATCGCCGCCGCCGTCGCCTTTCTGGCATCCGCGGAGGCGGCCTATATCACCGGCCAGACGCTTCATGTGAACGGCGGCATGGCAATGATCTAGCCGGCCTGCCCTGCTTGCACGAATCGCGTCGGTTTGGGCTTGCCAGCGGCGGGGGGGCAGATTAGGGCAGGCACGGAACACAGCCTAGCGAGAAGGGGCATTTATGAGCGACGTCGCCGAGCGCGTGAAGAAGATCGTGGTTGAGCACCTGGGCGTTGAAGCCGAGAAGGTGACCGAAGAGGCGAGCTTCATTGACGACCTGGGCGCTGACAGCCTCGACACCGTCGAGCTCGTCATGGCGTTTGAAGAAGAATTCGGTGTCGAGATTCCGGACGACGCGGCGGAAAAGATTCTGACCGTGAAGGACGCGATCTCCTATATCGAGGCGAACAACGCCTGATATACAGCCTCTGCCGAGGGATTGACGGCTCCCCGGGAGGCTGGGGGGCCGTTTTGCTGTGGAAATAGGGTTGGAGATGGATTGATGCGGCGAGTGGTCGTGACCGGGCTGGGTCTCGTGACGCCTCTGGGCAGCGATGTCGAGACCGTCTGGGGCAACATTCTGGCCTCGAAATCGGGCGCGGGGACGATCGAGCGGTTCGATCCCACCGATTACGCCTGTCGCATCGCCTGCGAAGTGAAGCCCGGCGACGGCAGCGGCGTGACCTTTGACGCAAGCAAGCGCGTCGATCACAAGATCCAGCGCCAGGTCGATCCGTTCATCGTCTATGGAATCGATGCGGCCGGTCAGGCGATCGAGGACGCGGGTCTTCTCGACATGACCGAGGAAGAACGGCTGCGCGCGGGCAGCTCGATCGGCTCGGGAATCGGCGGACTGCCCGGCATCGAAAGCGAATCCATCGTTCTTTATGAAAAGGGGCCACGCCGCGTCTCCCCGCATTTCGTGCACGGCCGGCTCATCAACCTCATCTCCGGCCAAGTGTCGATCAAATACGGGCTGATGGGGCCGAACCATGCAGTCGTCACCGCCTGCTCCACGGGCGCGCACTCGATCGGCGACGCGGCGCGGATGATCGCGCTGGATGATGCCGACGTCATGCTCGCGGGTGGTGCGGAAAGCGCGATCTGCCCGCTTGGTATCGCCGGCTTCTCCCAGGCGCGCGCGCTGTCGACCGCTTTCAACGACCAGCCCGAAAAGGCGTCGCGCCCATATGACCAGGCCCGCGACGGCTTCGTCATGGGCGAAGGCGCGGGCGTGGTCGTGCTTGAGGAATATGAGCGCGCGAAGAAGCGCGGCGCGAAAATCTACGCCGAAGTGATCGGCTATGGCCTGTCGGGTGACGCCTATCACGTCACCGCGCCGCATCCGGAAGGTTCGGGCGGTTTTCGCTCGATGCAGATGGCGTTCAAGAAGGCGGGCCTCAATCCCGAGGACGTCGATTATATCAACGCGCACGGCACCTCCACCCCGCTTGGCGACGAGCTGGAGCTTGGCGCGGTGCGGCGGCTGTTTGGTTCGGCGATCGACAATGTGTCGATGTCGTCGACCAAATCCGCCATCGGCCATCTACTGGGCGGTGCGGGCGCGGTGGAATCGATCTTCTGCATGCTGAGCCTGCGCGACCAGATCGTGCCGCCGACGCTCAACCTCGACAATCCGAGCGAAAGCTGCGCGGGCGTCGATCTGGTTCCCCATGTCGCCAAGAAGCGCAAGGTCCGGGCCGTGCTGAACAACAGCTTCGGCTTTGGCGGCACCAATGCGTCGCTGATCATGCGGTCCATCTAATAACGTGGTGCTCACCCTGAGCTTGTCGAAGTCGCGCGCTAACCCTTCGACAAGCTCAGGGTGAGCGCAAAGGCATGAGAGTGCGCAAACTTCTCGCCATCTTGCTGGTGCTCGCCGCCGTGGCGGTTGCCGCGCCCTTCGTCTACTGGCATGCGCCGGGTCCGTCCAAAGAGGACATGACCGTGCAGATTCCGCAGGGGGCGACGCTCGGCGCGGCCGCCCGGCTGCTGGAGGAAAAGCAGGTGTTGCGCGACGCCACGCTCTTCCGCCGCCTGTCGCGCTATCTCGGCTCGTCGGACCCGATCCGCGCGGGCGAGTTCGCCATTCCCGCAGGGGCGAGCGCCGCGCGCATCCTCGATATCCTGCAGCATGGCACGCCGGTGCAGCGGCTCATCACCATTCCGGAAGGCATGCCGTCGATCCTCGTCCATGAAAAGCTGATGGCAGAGCCCCTGCTGACCGGAACGACAGAGGTTCCGGTAGAAGGGTCCGTCCTGCCCGACAGCTACAGCTTTGAACGCGGCGAAACGCGGGCGGCGGTGCTGAAGCGCATGCAGGATGCGATGAAGGCGACGCTTGGCGAACTGTGGAAGGCGCGGAAGAAAACGACGCCGGTCAAATCCCCGCGCGAGGCGATCATCCTCGCCTCCATCGTCGAGAAGGAAACCGGCAAGCCCGAGGAGCGGCGCATGGTGGCGGGCGTCTACGCCAATCGCCTGCGCATCGGCATGGCGCTTCAGGCAGACCCGACCGTGATCTATCCGGTGACAAAGGGCAAGCCGCTGGGCCGCCGCATCCGCCAGTCGGAACTGAAGGCCGACAATGGCTATAACACCTATGCCAGGGCCGGCCTGCCGCAGGGGCCGATCGCCAACCCCGGCCGCGAATCCATCGCCGCCGTGCTGGACCCGGAGCCGACCAAGGCGCTCTATTTCGTGGCGGATGGCACCGGCGGACACATCTTCGCCGATACGCTGGCCGAACATCAGGCGAATGTGGAGAAATGGTACGCCCTCCGCCGCGCGCGCGGGGAGATGTAGGGGTACCACCCCCGCTTCGAAGAGCGGAAGCTTACCCCCTCAGCGCCTCGGCGATGAGCTTGCGGGCGTTGGCGATTCCGTAGAGCGCGATGAACGAGCCCATGCGCGGCCCCTGTGAGGAGCCGAGCAGCGTCTCGTACAGCGCCTTGAACCAGTCGCGCAACGGCTCGAACCCGGCGGCCTTGCCCGCTTCGAACACTTCGCTCTGGATCGCATCCGCCGCTGCGTCTTGGGGCAGGGCGGCGAGGCGCGCGTCAAGGTCGCTGAGCGCCGCCGCCTCGCGTTCGTCAGGCGCGCGGCGCTTCAGCGTCGGGGCGATGAAATCGCGGTGATAGGCAAGCGCATAGTCGAGCAGCCGGTCGAGTTCCGGCTGGGTTTCCGCAGTCGCGCCCGGCACATAGCGGGAAACAAAGCCCCACAGCACGGCCTTGTCGCTCGTGCCCGCAACCGCGACAAGGTTCAGCAGCAGCGCAAAGCTCACCGGCGGCACATTGGCGGGCGGATTGCCGCCGTGGATGTGGAACACCGGATTGCCGAGCTTCTGCTCCACCGGCTGGCCCGCATAGCCGCCGAGGAACTGGTAATATTCGTCCACCGTCTTCGGGATCACGCCGAAGTGAAGCTGCTTGGCCTTCCTCGGCTCGCGATACATGTAGAGCGCAAGGCTTTCGGGCGTGGCATAGGTCAGCCACTCCTCGATCGACAGGCCGTTGCCCTTGGACTTTGAGATCTTCTCGCCCTTTTCGTCGAGGAACATCTCATAGTTGAAGCCTTCGGGCGGCCGCGCGCCAAGGATGCGGGCGATCTTCGACGACTGGGTGACCGAATCGATCAGATCCTTGCCCGCCATCTCATAGTCGACGCCAAGCGCCACCCAGCGCATCGCCCAATCTACCTTCCATTGCAGCTTGGCACCGCCGGAAAGGATGGAGACGGTCACGTCCTGCCCGTCTTCCGGGTCATAATAGCTGACGGTCCCGGCCTCTGCGTTCCACTCGGTGAGCGGTACCTGAAGCACCACGCCCGTCCTGGGGCAAACGGGCAAGATCGGCGAATAGGTCTTGCGCCGGTCCTCGCGCAGCGTCGGCAGCATCACGCCCATGATCGTTTCATAGTGGGTGAGCACGGACTTCAACGCATCGTCGAACCGGCCCGCGCGATAGCATTCGGTGGCGGAGACGAACTCATATTCAAAGCCGAAGCGGTCGAGGAAATCGCGCAGCATGGCGTTGTTGTGATGGGCAAAGCTCTCGAACTTGCCGAACGGGTCCGGCACCTGCGTCAGCGGCTTGCCGAGATGCTGGGCCATCATCTCCTGATTGGGCACATTGTCCGGCACCTTCCGCAGCCCGTCCATATCGTCGGAAAACGCGACGAGGCGGGTGGCCGTGTCGGACAATATCTCATAGGCGCGGCGCACCATGTTGGTGCGCGCCACCTCGCCGAAGGTGCCGATATGCGGCAATCCGGACGGGCCATAGCCGGTTTCGAACAGCACATGGCCCTTGGCGGGCGTCCCGTCCTTGTACCGGTTCAGCAGCTTGCGCGCCTCCTCGAACGGCCAGGCTTTGGAAAGGACGGCTGCGTCGCGAAACTCGGTCAAGGTCTGTTGCTCTTCTGTTCCGTTCGGCATAACCGAACTCCTTATGGCTGCTCCATTGCCTTATCCCGCGCTCGTTGCAAGCCATGCCGGCAACTGGATCGCCTTTCCGGGCGGCGAGACCCGGGCCGTGGGCCGGGGGGAGGGGATCGCCCGCGCGGCGGATACGCCCGTCATCCTGCTCAACGCGCCGCTCACCGCCGCCCGCCTTGGCTATCCCGAGCTTTCGGGCCTGGACCTGCTGGAGTTGTACGCCTTCATCCATCCCGCGCGCTTCGCCGTGCCGACGGCGGCGGGCATGGCGCGCGCGCTGGGGCTTGATCCGCCGGAAAACGACTCAATGGCCGCCGCATTCCTGCTCAGGGCCGCCGACGCGCTGCTCGCCCGGCTGGAGGGCGACTGGCCGGAGCGCGAGGGCGCATGGGATTCGGCGCAGGCGCTGCTGCGCACCCGCTGGCCCTGGGCGCAGCCCGTGCTGGAGCGGCTGAAGAAGCCGAACAAGCCCGAACGCTGGCTGTTCTCGCGCCTGCCGGAATGGGAGGAAGGCGCGCCCCGCCCCCCCGCACGCACCGTTGCGCTTTCCGAAGCCGATGTGGCGGAACGGCTGGCCGACCTGACCGGCGACGGGGCCGAACAGCGCCCCGGCCAGCGCGCCTATGCGCAGGCGGCCGCCATGGCCTTTGCGCCGCGCCGCGAAGCCGGGCGTCCCAATATGGTGCTGGCGGAAGCGGGCACCGGGATCGGCAAGACGCTCGGCTATCTCGCGCCTGCCTCGCTCTGGGCCGAACGGGCGGGCGGCGCGGTATGGCTTTCAACCTACACAAAGGCGCTGCAACGCCAGCTGGATCGCGAGACCGGGCGACTGATCGCCGATCCGGCGGAGCGCGCGCGGCGCGTCGTGGTGCGCAAGGGGCGGGAGAATTATCTCTGCCTGCTCAACCTTGAAGAGGCGCTGCAGGGCGGCTTTCAGGGGCGGGCGCTGATCCTTGCCCATCTCGCCGCGCGCTGGGCGGCCTATAGCCGCGACGGCGACATGGTGGGCGGCGACATGCCTGGCTGGCTGCCGTCGCTGTTCCGGCGCAACGGGTCGAACGCGCTCACCGACCGGCGCGGCGAGTGCGTCTATGCCGGATGCCCGCATTTTCGCCGCTGCTTCATCGAGCGGGCCTCCCGCGCCTCCGAACATGCCGATCTGGTCGTCGCCAATCATGCGCTGGTGATGCTTCTCGCCGCGCGCGGTCGCGAAACCGGCGGCGCGCCCACCCGGCTGGTGTTCGACGAAGGGCATCACCTGTTCGATGCCGCCGATTCCACCTTTGCCGTGGCGTTGACGGGGCAGGAGACGATCGAGCTTCGCCGCTGGCTGCTGGGGCCGGAATCGCGCGCGCGGGGGCGCAGGCGCGGGCTGGCCGCGCGGCTGATGGACGTCGCAAGCTATGACGAGCAGGGCGCCGCCGCGATCGAGGCGATCATTCGCGCCGCGCGCGATCTCCCGTCCGACGGCTGGCTGGCGCGGCTGGCGGAGGGCGATCCCTTCGGCCCGATCGAGCGGCTGCTGGCCGAGGTGCGGGGCACCGCGCTTGCCCGCGCCAGCGCGCAGGATGCGGGCTATGGCATAGAGACGGAGGTAGCTGAGCTGGACGCAAGCCTTGTCGTGGCGGCGGGCGATGCGGCGACCGCGCTGGAGGAACTGGCCCGCCCGTTGGCGGCGCTTCAGCGGCGGCTGGAGGCGGTGGTCGAAGACGCGCCCGACTGGCTGGACGCACCGGCGCGCGCACGCATCGAAGGGGCGCTTGGCAGCCTGTCCCTGCGGGCGCAGACGCTTGCCGCATGGGTGGCGCTGCTTGCGCGGCTGGGGAGCGCGCCCGACCCCGATTTCGTCGACTGGCTGGCGGTCGACCGGGTCGAAGGGCGGGAATATGACATTGGCGTCCATCGCCACTGGCTGGACCCCGCGCGGCCGCTGGCGCGGGTGGTGCTGGAGCCTGCCCATGGCGCGCTCGTCACCTCCGCCACGCTCAAGGGCGCGGACGGCTGGCCTTCCGCCGAGGCGCGCATCGGCGCTGTGCATCTGGATGTGGAACCGGCGCGGTTCGCCGCCGACAGCCCGTTCGATTATGCGCTCAACAGCGAAGTGCTGATCGTCACCGACATCAAGCGCGGCGACCTGGCGGCTCTGTCCGGTGCCTATTCGCGGCTGATCGAGGCAGCAGGCGGCGGCACGCTGGGGCTCTTCACTGCGATCCAGCGGCTGAAATCGGTCTATGCCCGCATTGCCGATCCGCTCGCCCGCGCCGGTCTGCCGCTCTATGCCCAGCATGTCGACCCGATCGACACCGGGACGCTGGTCGACATCTTCCGCGACGATCCCCATGCCTCGCTGCTCGGCACGGATGCGCTGAGGGACGGCGTGGATGTGCCCGGCCATTCGCTCAGGATGGTGGTGATGGAAGGCGTGCCATGGCCGCGCCCCACGGTGCTGCATGGGGCACGACGGGCAGCAGCTGGCGGATCGGCCTATGACGATCAGGTGGTGCGCGCCCGGCTGGCGCAAGCGTTCGGCCGGCTCATCCGGCGAGCCGATGATCGGGGCGTTTTCGTGCTGCTTTCCGCCGCCACGCCCTCGCGGCTGCTGACGGCTTTTCCGCCCGGCACGCCTGTCACGAGGCTGACACTTGACGCAGCCATTGCCCATGTTCGGGCAAGGCTTTCAATGACAGACCGATTGGTGCATCACCAGAACGAAGACGCTGAGTAGAGGTTGACGGCGGATCGTGAAGACACTCACATTGTTGAGACATGCAAAATCGGGCTGGGACGATCCAGTCGAGCGAGATTTCGACCGGCCGCTGAACGCCAAGGGACGCCGCGCCGCAGCCACCGTGGGGCGGCATATGCGATCGCTCGACATGCACTTCGATCAGGTGACCGCGTCTCCGGCGGCGCGGGTGAAGGAGACGCTGGAAAGCGTCGAGACCGGCTATGGCGCGCCGCTGGATCCGCATTTCGACAGGCGCATCTATCTGGCATCGGCCGAGACGCTTCTGGACGTTATTCACGACACGCCCGACAATGCCGACACGCTGCTGCTGGTCGGGCACAATCCAGGGCTTGAGGAGCTGGTGCTGTTGCTGGTCCCCGACCGCGAGGAAGACGGCGAGCGCGACAAGGTGGAGGAGAAATATCCTACCGCCTCGATCGCCCAGATCACCCTTGACGTGCCCAACTGGCGCGCGGTGCAGCCGGGCGGCGGCGCGCTGAGCCGCTTCATTCGGCCCCGCGATCTCGACCCCGCGCTTGGCCCGGAGAAAAATCACTGATGCGACATCCGACAACGACGGCCCTTCGGTCCCGGCTACGGCTGCCGGTGATCGGTTCGCCCATGTTCATCATCTCCTGTCCCGATCTGGTGATCGCGCAGTGCAAGGCCGGAATTGTCGGCTCCGTGCCCGCGCTCAATGCACGGCCGCAATCGCTCCTCGACGAATGGCTGCATCGCATATCCGAGGAACTGGCCGATCACGACGCCGCCAATCCGGATCGACCGTCAGCCCCCTTTGCGGTGAACCAGATCGTCCACCGCTCCAACGAGCGGCTGGACGCGGACATGGCCGTGATCGAAAAGCACCGGGTCCCTATCGTCATCACCTCGCTTGGCGCGCGAACGGATGTGAATGATGCGGTTCATGGCTGGGGCGGCGTCACCTTTCATGACGTCATCAACCGCCAATTCGCGGCCAAGGCGGTGGAAAAAGGCGCCGATGGGCTGATTGCGGTGGCAGCCGGCGCGGGCGGCCATGCCGGCACCCAGTCGGCCTTCGCGCTGATCCAGGAAATCCGCCAGTTCTTCGATGGCCCGCTCGCCCTGTCGGGTTCCATTGCCAACGGCGGCGCGGTGCTGGCGGCCGAGGCCATGGGTGCGGATTTCGCCTATGTCGGTTCGGCCTTCATCGCGACCGACGAGGCCAATGCGTCCGACGCCTACAAGCAGGCGATCGTAGACGGCGCGGCGGCCGACATCGTCTACACCAGCTATTTCACCGGCGTTCATGGCAATTATCTGAAACCGTCGATCCGCGCCGCCGGAATGGACCCCGACGCCCTGCCGGACGCCGACCCTTCAAAGATGAACTTCGCGGGCGAAGGGCAGGCAAAGGCGTGGAAAGAAATCTGGGGTTGCGGCCAGGGCATCGGCGCGGTCACGGCCGTTCAGCCCGCGGCCGCCTTCATCGATCGTCTGGCAGATGAATACGCCGCCGCCAGGGCGAGGGTCTGCAACTGATGCGGCGTGTCAGACTGTGAAGCTTTCGCCGCAGCCGCACATGCCCTTGGCGTTGGGATTGTCGAACACGAATCCGGCGGTGAAATCGTCCTCGCGCCAGTCCATCGTCGATCCGATCAGATAAAGCAGCGAACCGGCGTCGACGAACAATATGCCGCCCGGGGTTTCAATCCGCTCGTCCATCGGGCTGGCGTCCGCCAGATAATCCACCGAATAGGCAAGGCCGGAACAGCCGCGCTTGGGCGTCGAAAGGCGTACGCCCACCGTCCCTTCGGGGGCTTTGGCCATCAGCTCGCGAATCCGTTCGGTGGCGTTCGGAGTCACGTTCAGGGCGGCCGGTCGGGCGCGGGTCGTGGTGCTCATCACAGCATTCCCAGTTCGAGTTTCGCTTCCTCGGACATCTTCTGCGGGTCCCAGGGCGGGTCCCACACCAGATTGACCTCGGCATGGCCGACGCCCGGCACCGCGCCCACCCGCAATTCCACTTCGCCCGGCATGGATTCGGCGACCGGGCAATGCGGCGTCGTGAGCGTCATGGTGACGACGGCATGGGCGTCATCGTCGATCTCAAGTCCATATATAAGACCTAGGTCATAGATATTCACGGGTATCTCGGGATCATAGATTTCCTTCAGCGCCGTGATCACCGCCTCATAGAGTTCGCCGCCCGGCTCATTTCCGGTCAGCGCCTCCGCCTTTTGCGTGAGGAAACCCTCCAGATAATCCGGCCTGCGATCTGCGCGGGGGTCCACCTGCGGCCGTTCCGGCTTTGCCGGAGCCGCATCGACTTCCTCCACGGTGAACTTGCCCGTTTCGTCGTTCATCCGAATATCCTGCTTACCTTCTCGATGCCGCGGACCAGCGCCTCGACATCGCTTTCGTCATTGTAGATGCCGAAGCTCGCACGAGCGGTCGCCGGCACGCCCAGATGCTCCATCAGCGGTTGGGCGCAATGGTGCCCGGCGCGGATCGCCACGCCCGCCTCGTCCAATATGGTGCCGACGTCATGCGGATGCGCGCCGTCGACCGCAAAGCTGACGATGCCGGCCGCGTTCTCCGGCCCGAACAGGCGCACGGAGTTGATCCGCGACAGCCTTTCCCGCGCCAGCCGCACCAGCGCGGTCTCATGCTCGATCATCAGGTCCATGCCGATGCCCTCGACATAGTCGATCGCGGCGTGAAGCCCGATCGCGCCGATGATGTGCGGCGTGCCCGCCTCGAACCGCGCGGGCGGCGGGGCATAGCTGGTGCGCGCGAAGGTCACCTGGTCGATCATCGCGCCGCCGCCCTGCCACGGCGGCATGCCGTCCAATATGTCGGGCCTTGCCCACAGCACGCCGATGCCGGTCGGGCCATAGAGCTTGTGTGCCGAAAACACGTAGAAGTCGCAATCGAGCGCCGCCATGTCGAGCTTCATGCGGGGCGCGGCCTGGCAGCCGTCGAGCAGCAGCTTTGCACCAACCGCATGCGCCAGATCGGCGGCGCGTCGGGCGTCCAGCACCGATCCAAGCACGTTTGACACATGGGCCAGCGCCACAAGCCTGTGCGCGGGGGTCAGCATTGCCGCCATTGCGTCGAGGTCGATCTTGCCGTCCGCCGTCAGCGGGGCGACGTCGATCTCGATGCCGGTCCGGTCGCGGATCAACTGCCACGGCACGATGTTGCTGTGATGCTCCAGCACCGACAGCATGATCCGGTCGCCGGGCTTCAGATGGGTGACGCCCCAGCTTTGCGCGACAAGGTTGATCGCTTCGGTCGCGCCGCGCACGAAGACGATTTCATCGGGGGAATCGGCGCCGATGAACGCCGCGACGCGCGCCCGCGCCCGCTCATAAGCTACCGTCATGTCGGCAGAACGTGTGTAGACGCCACGATGGACCGTCGCATAGTCGCGCGCATAGCCCTGCGCTATGGCATCGACCACCGGCTGCGGCTTTTGCGCCGTGGCGGCGGTGTCCAGATAGCTCCAGCCATCGGGGATCGCCGGAAAATCGGCCCGGCGGTTGATCTTCAGCAGGGTTTCGGTCGCGGTCATGCCGCGCCTCCCAGCCACTCGTCGGCGTCCCCCTTGAAGGCCTCGCGCGCCTGCTCCTCGCCGATCCGGTCCAGCGCGTCGGCGATGAACGCGCGGGTCAGCAGCGCGCGCGCGTCAAGCGGAGGAACGCCACGGGCGGAGAGATAGAAGAGCGCGTCCCGGCTCAACTCGCCCACCGTCGCGCCATGGGCGCATTTCACGTCGTCGGCGAAAATCTCAAGCTCGGGCTTGAGGTTGATGGTGGCCGTGCGCTCCATCAGCAGCCCTTTCAGCGATTGCTCGGCGTCGGTCTTCTGCGCCTGCCGCGCAACCTCGACACGCGCCGCAACGCTCGCCGTCGCCTGATCCGCCGCCACCATCCGCCACGTCTGGCGGCTCATCCCTTCGGGGCTTGCATGGCGCAGCACGACATTGGCGTCATGACGCTGCTTGCCTCTTGCCAGCAGAGCGCCGCCGATCTCGGCGAAAGCGCCTTCGCCCGCCAGCTCGGACCGGACATCTATCCGGCTGTCGGCCCCGCCCGCGCCGAGGAAGCTGGTGTAAAGGCTCGCCCCCTCGGCCAGTTCCGCGCGCTCGGTCATGCTTTGAAAGCCGCTGCCGCCCAGCAGCCGCACGGCGCGCATCGCCCGCGCGCTCCTGCCAAGGCGGATGGCGGTCAGCCGGTTCACCCAGCCTTCGCCCGCATAGGTTTCGATGATGCTCGCCTGCGCATCGTCGTCCATGTCGATGCGCGCCGCCAGATGGTTCGTCCCGCCGGTGGACAGGTGGACGATCTCCACCGGCGCGCCGGGCGCATGGTCGCGGCCCAGCGCCAGCCGCCAGCCCTTGCCTTCCGCCAGCCTTCCCAGCGGGTGATCGCCCGCCGATGCGTCAATTGCGCCTACGGTGACCGGGCCGGGGCTGCTGCTGTCCGCCTGATAGACGCCGTCGACGAACAGGAGACGCGGCCCGCCGCAACCGAGGAAGAACCCGCTCGCATCGCCTGCGCTGCCGCTCGGCTGCGTCTCGGCGAGCGCGGGCAGTGCGGCAAGGTCGCTCCAGCGCCATGCCTCTTCGCGGGTGGACGGGAGGGTGAGCAGGGTCACGCCGCCTGATCCTCCTCGACGGTTGCGCCATAGCCCTCGCGCTCCAGCTCATGCGCAAGCTCCGGCCCGCCCGACCGGATGATCCGGCCTGCGGACAGCACATGCACGAAATCGGGCTTCACCACGTCCAGCAGGCGCTGGTAATGGGTGATGAGAAGCACGGCCTTGTCCGGCTTGCGCATGATACGGTTGATGCCGTCGCCGACCACCCGCAGCGCATCGATGTCGAGCCCGCTGTCGGTCTCGTCCAATATCGCGAGCGCCGGGTCGAGCACGCCCATCTGCACCATTTCGTTGCGCTTCTTCTCGCCGCCCGAAAAGCCGACGTTCACCGGGCGCTTCAGCATGTCGGCGGAAAGGCCGAGCGCATCGGCCTGCGCGCGCGACAGCTTCAGAAACTCTCCGGCCGACACTTCGCTCTGCCCCCGCGCGCGCCGCTGGGCGTTAAGCGCCGTGCGCAGGAACTGGACGTTCGATACGCCAGGTATCTCCACCGGATATTGCATGCCAAGGAAGATGCCGGCGGCGGCGCGCTCATGCGGCTCCAGCCCAAGCAGGTCCTTGCCCATGAAGGTGACGGAGCCTTCCGTCACTTCATAGCCCTGGCGTCCGGCCAGCACATAGGACAGGGTCGATTTGCCAGCGCCGTTCGGCCCCATGATCGCGTGGATTTCCCCCGCGTTCAGCGTCAGGTTCAGGCCCTTCAGGATCGGCTTGCCGTCAATCTCGGCGTGAAGGTTTTCAATTCTGAGCATTGTTTCCATTCTCGTCGGAGAGCTTGCGCACCGTTGCTTCGGCAAGCACTTTTTCCCGAAGCGTCTCCTCGAGGTTGAGGACGGACTGTTCGGCGGTGAGCCGCGAGGACGCCTCGGGTTCGCTCGGATTGCCGATGCGGCGGAAGCGCAGCACGTCGGCGAGCAGCGCCTCGCGCATCGACCGGCAATTGGCGAAGGCCTCGTCTGCCAGGGTGGAGGCCAGGCGGTCCTTGATCTCCATGCTCTTGATCGCGCCAAGAACGCATTCGCCATAGGCGATGCTTTGCGCGTTGATGGATTCGCGGACCATGTTGCCGTCCGGCGGCGGCGGCGCTTCGGTGGCCGACCCGCATGCGGCAAGAGCCAGCGGCAGCGCGAGCAGCAGCTTTTTCATCCTACACTCCCTTCAAGGCTGATACCCAGGAGCTTCTGGGCTTCGACCGCGAACTCCATGGGAAGCTGTTGCAGCACTTCGCGGCAGAAGCCGTTCACGATCAGCGCCACCGCATCCTCGGCGGAAAGCCCGCGCGACATGGCGTAGAACAGCTGATCGTCGCTGATCTTGGAGGTTGTCGCCTCATGCTCGATCTGCGCCGAGGGGTTCCTCACCTCGATATAGGGCACGGTGTGCGCGCCGCAGTCGTGGCCCAACAGCAGCGAATCACACTGGGTGAAGTTGCGGACGTTTTCGGCGGTGGGGCCGACGCGCACCAGGCCGCGATAGGTGTTGTCCGACTTGCCCGCCGATATGCCCTTGGAGATGATGGTGGACCGGCTGTTTCGCCCGAGGTGGATCATCTTGGTGCCGGTGTCGGCCTGCTGATGATTGTTCGTGACGGCGACGGAATAGAACTCGCCCACCGATTCCTCGCCCGACAGCACGCAGCTTGGATATTTCCAGGTGATGGCGGAGCCGGTCTCAACCTGCGTCCACGACACCTTGGAGCGTCTGCCCTGGCACAAGGCGCGCTTGGTGACGAAATTGTAGATGCCGCCCCTGCCTTCGGCATCGCCCGGATACCAGTTCTGGACGGTGGAATATTTAATCTCCGCATCGTCCAGCGCGACCAGCTCCACCACGGCCGCGTGAAGCTGGTTCTCGTCGCGCTGTGGTGCGGTGCAGCCCTCCAGATAGCTGACATATGATCCCTTGTCGGCGATAATCAGCGTCCGCTCGAACTGGCCGGTGTTGGCCGCGTTGATCCGGAAATAGGTGGAAAGCTCCATCGGGCAGCGCACGCCCTCGGGAACATAGACGAAGGTGCCGTCGGAAAAGACCGCGCAGTTGAGCGCCGCGAAATAATTGTCGGCCTGGGGCACGACCTTGCCGAGCCACTTTCTCACCAGATCGGGATATTCGCGGATCGCTTCCGAAATCGACAGGAAGATGACCCCCGCCTTCTTCAGCTCCTCGCGAAAGGTGGTGGCGACGGAAACGCTGTCGAACACCGCGTCCACGGCGACCTTGCGCGCGCCCTCGACATTGGCGAGCAGCTTCTGCTCCTCGATCGGGATGCCCAGCTTTTCGTATGTGGAGCGGATTTCCGGGTCTAGCTCGTCAAGCGAGGCAAGCGTCGGCTTGGCCTTGGGCGCGGCGTAATAATAGGCGTCCTGATAGTCGATCGGCGGGATTCTGAGCTTGGCCCATTCCGGCGACGGCATCTTCTGCCACAGGCGATAGGCCTTCAGCCGCCAGTCGAGCATCCATTCCGGCTCGTTCTTGCGGGCCGATATATAGCGCACCGTATCCTCGCTCAGCCCCTTGGGCGCGAACTCCTGCTCGATATTGCTGGAAAAGCCCCATTTGTACTTTGACGCCTCGGCGACGGCGGCCGCTGCTTCGGGGTTACGCACATTCATTGAACCACTCCATGGGCGAGGCTTTCAAGACTGACGCCCGCCAGCGCCCCGCGTATCGCTCCGTTGACCGCGGGCCAGTGCGACCGAACCCGGCATCCTGTTTCAAGCCCGCAATCATGCCGGCCCTGATCGACGCACGCCGTCATCGCAATCGGTCCGTCGACCGCCTCGACGATATCGGCAAGGCTGATGCTGTCGGCGGCGCGCGCCAGCACAAACCCGCCGCCGCTGCCGCGCGCGGACCCGAGCAGCCCGGACTGTGCCAGCCGCCCCATCAGCTTCTGGACCGTGGGCAGGGGGACGCCGGTCTGCTCGGCGACAAGCGCCGCCGACAGCCTTGTGCCGGGTTCGGCACGCGCGGCAGCGGACATCACCACCACTGCATAATCGGCAAGACTGGTCAGGCGCACCGGGGCAACTCCAATCGCGATCCTAATTCGGACCGATTCGTTCCGATTGGCACTTGGGGTCTCGGCGCGCCGGGGTCAACCCCCGCCGGATCAGGTTTTCAGGGTCAGCGGCGACACCAGCCCGCTGATCCTGCGCCGCGCCGTCATCAGACGGGTGAGGGGCGTGGGCACAAGCTGGAACTGGCGCGGGGTCTGTCCTGTAAAGCGCTTGAACTCGCGGATGAAGTGGGACTGGTCGTAAAAGGCGTCGCCCATAAGGTCCTGCCAGTCGACACCCTCATCGGAAAGGCTGGAAGCGATTCTGAGCGCGCGGTACTTGCGGGCGAGCAGCTTTGGCGGCGCACCATAGATGCGGTTGGTCAGCCGCTCGACCTGGCGCCCGGAAAGACCGGTTTCGGCGATCAGCGTATCGACATTGGGTGATATGTCGCCCATCAGCCATTCGTTGGTGGCATGGATGAACCATTCGAGCGGGCGGTCGCGCGGCTGCTGGACCAGGCTGCGCATCGAAAGATCGGCGATTCCGATCATGTTATCAAAGCTTTGGCTGTGGCGCAGGATGTCGAGCATGTCCTCGGCGAAAGTGCCGAGAACAGCGCGCGCATCCTCGACAAGGTCGGTCATTTCCGCAGCGCTGCCGCCGATGATCGCGTTCCAGCCCGCAGGCAGCAGGCCGATGCCGAACACGACAAGCGGTCCCTTGGCAGTGATGCGGGTGGCGGACGTCGTTGGGCCGGTCACCATCGCTTCCGGGCATTTCGCTTTGGATCCGTCGCCGAAAGTATAGTGGCCACTGCCGGAAAGCATGAACCTGATCTGTGGAAGATCGGCCCGAGTACTGTCGGCAATATCGGAAAGATCAGCGCGAAACAGATAATAAGTAGAGATAAACTCTCGTAGTTCAGGTGCAGGCGCAGCATAGCGTAGCGACAACATTGCTGACTCGAGGGCCCCCGGCTTTACTGGAATGATCCATGCTAGCCGGGCCGCATGGGGCCAGTCCACCGAAAATTTGCTGATCTGGAAACAAAAAGGCCCGACCGGCCGAAACCGGCCGGGCTTCAAGTTGTGAGGTTCCGTGGCGAAGCGCGAACGCTTCTTGACGGTCCCCTCGGGTCGCGCCCCGCTAATGGTGCAATGCAAGGTGTCGAGTCTTGGACAAATCCGACATCGGCCGTGAATTATTTGCATGCGGCGGCGCCGTTCGCGGAAAACGCGGGTTTTGACCCATGGCCGACGGACTGCCATAGCTCCCCGCTGTGATGCCTTACCGTCTGATTCGCCCGCTTGTTTTCCGCTTCGACGCCGAACGGGCGCATGGCCTGACCATCGCCGCGCTGAAGATGCTGCCCGAGACCGGGCTGCGGGAAACATCGCCGCGCCTGCGCACAAGTGTGGCGGGGCTGGATTTCCCGTCCCCGGTCGGGCTTGCGGCGGGTTTCGACAAGAACGCGGAGGTGCCGGACGCCATGCTCCGGCAGGGCTTCGGCTTTGTAGAGGTGGGCACGCTGACGCCCCGTCCGCAACAGGGCAACCCCACGCCCCGGTTGTTCCGGCTGGCGGAGGACCGCGCGGTTATCAACCGAATGGGCTTCAACAACGGCGGGCAGGCAGCGGCGGCGCAGCGGCTCACGCGGCGGCTTGGCAGGCCCGGCATCGTCGGCGTCAATATCGGCGCGAACAAGGACTCGGACGATCGAATCGCCGACTATACCGAGGGCGCGCGGGCGATGGCTGGCCTCGCGAGCTATCTCACCGTCAACATTTCCTCGCCCAACACGCCGGGGTTGAGGGCGCTGCAATCGCGCGAGGCGCTGGACGAACTTCTGGACGGCGTCATGACGTCACGCGGAGCGGGTGGCCCGCCGGTGTTCCTGAAAGTCGCGCCCGATCTGGAGCCCGCCGATGTCGACGATATCGCGGGCGTCGCGATGGCGCGGAAGATCGATGCGCTGATCGTCTCGAACACGACGATCGACCGGCCGCGCGAACTCCGCTCTCCGCTTGCGGGTGAATCGGGCGGCTTGTCGGGCGCGCCGCTGAAAGGGCGCGCGCTGGAGATGCTGCGGCAGTTCCGGCGGGCCACGGGCGGCGCGCTTCCGCTTATCGGCGTCGGGGGTATCGGCTCGGCCGAAGACGCCTATGAGCGTATTCGCGCGGGCGCCAGCCTGGTGCAGCTTTACACCGCGCTTGTGTATGAGGGGCCGGGGCTGGTCCGAAGGATCAATCAGGGACTTGCCCGGCTGCTGGAACGCGACGGGTTTGCAACCTTGGCCGATGCCGTGGGAACCGAAGAGAAATGATGGTCCGACTTCTTCTTGTCCTCTCCCTGCTGGCGCTGCCGTTTCAGGCGGCCCTTGCCGAGGGGGGAATGGTTTCCGCCGCCGATCCGCGCGCGGCGGAGGCTGGGCGCGAGATGCTTCGCGAAGGCGGGTCCGCCGTGGATGCGGCCCTGGCCATGATGCTTGCGCTCACCGTGGTGGAGCCGCAGTCGTCCGGCATCGGCGGCGGCGGCTTTCTGGTCCACCATGACGCCCGGAACGGCGGCGTCACCACCATCGACGGGCGCGAGGTGGCGCCCGCCGCCGCCACGGCGAACCGTTTTTTGAACGCCGATGGCACCAGGATGGGATTCCGCGAGGCAGTCGCTGGCGGTCTGTCGGTCGGCGTTCCGGGAAATGTGCGGCTGATGGAAATGGCGCATGGGCGCTGGGGCAGGCTCAAATGGTCGCGCCTGTTCAAGCCCGCGATCAAACTGGCCGACGACGGGTTCAAGATCACGCCGGCGCTCCACAAGCGTCTTGAGCAGATGAAAGTCGCGCTGCGCGACTTTCCCGCCATTCGCGCGCATTATTACGATGCGTCGGGTGCGCCCAAGCCGGTCGGCGCACGGATAAAGAATCCCGAACTGGCCCGTCTATTGAGGCATGTCGCCAAGCACGGCGCACCCGGCTTTTACCAGGGCTGGCCCGCGCGCAGGCTTTCATCCGCCGTTGCAACGGCTCCGCGCAATCCTTCCCAACTGACCGAGGCCGATCTCATTGCCTATCGCGCGGAGGAGCGGCCTGCCGTCTGCGGCAGCTATCGCGGTTATCGGGTCTGCGGCATGGGTCCGCCATCGGCCGGGGGAATCGCGATCGTCCAGATGCTCGGAATGCTCGAGCGGTTCGATCTGAAGGCGCTTGGCCCCAATGACCCGCGAAGCTGGCACCTGATCTCAGAGGCGATGCGCCTCGCCTATGCCGATCGCGACACCTATATCGCTGACCCCGGCTTTGTGCCCGTGCCTGTCGCGGGGCTGATCGATCCGGGGTACATCCGGGAAAGGTCGGCGCTGATCAGCATCGACTCGGTCATGGCCAAGGCGCTTCCCGGAAAGCCCCCGGGGGCTGGCGCGTGGCGCTATGCACCGGCGGCCGAAGTGCCTTCCACCACCAGCTTCGCCGCGGGCGACGGCGCTGGCAATCTCGTGGCCGTCACCTCCACGATCGAAGGCCCGTTCGGCAGCTTCCTGATGGCGAACGGCTTTCACCTGAACAACGAGCTGACCGATTTCAGCTTCGTGCCCGAGCGCGGCGGCCTGCCCGTCGCCAACCGCGTGGAGCCGGGAAAGCGGCCGCGCAGCGCCATGTCGCCAACCATCGTTCAGGGGCCTGACGGCAAGGCCATGCTTGCGCTTGGCTCGGCGGGCGGGCCTCGCATCATCATGCATGTCATGAAGACGCTGGTCGGCGTGCTCGATTGGGGGCTGCCGGTCGATCAGGCGATCGCTCTCCCGAATATCTTCCTGAGCGGCAACGCCATTCTGGTGGAGAAGGGAACGTCGCTCGAGGCCATGCGTGACCAGTTGACGGCGCTGGGCCACATCGTCACGCCCGCCGAGCTTGGATCGAAGGTGAATGCGGTCGAACGACGCGACGGCGCGTGGAAAGGCGGGGCCGACCCGCGCAGTGAAGGCGTCGCGCTCGCCGAGTGACGCGGCGGGAGAGGAAGAGCATGGTCCGGAGCTTCGAGGATTTTCCGAATCTGGTGTCGATGTTCTTTTCCCGTGCGCGCCAGCACGGGGACGCCCCCTTTCTGTGGCGCAAGCATGGCGACGGTTGGCAGCCGACAAGCTGGGCCGAAACCGCCCGGCAGGTCGCCTGCCTGGCCGAGGCGCTCGCCGGGCTCGGCCTGAACCGGGGAGACCGGGTGGCGCTGGTCTCCGAAAACCGCCCCGAATGGTGCATCGCGGACCTTGCGATCATGGCGGCGGGCTGCGTCACGGTGCCGACCTACACCACCAACACCGAGCGCGATCACCTGCACATATTGGAGAACGCGTGCGCCAAGGCCGTGTTCGTCTCCACGCCAAAGCTGGCGCGGACACTGTTGCCCGCCGTTGTGCAGTCGTCGGAATGCAGGACGGTGATCGGGTTCGAGCCGTTGCGCATCGGCCAGCAATCCGACGTGACTTTGTACGATCTCGATAGGCTGGTCGCCGATTGTCCGGCCGATGTCACGGCCGCCGAACAAAGGGCCGAAGCGCTGACGCGCGACGATCTCGCCTGCATCATCTATACGTCAGGTACCGGCGGCGCACCGCGCGGCGTGATGCAGCATCATGGCGGCATCCTCCACAATGTCGCGGGCTGCTTCGATATCATCGCCAATGATTTTCCGGACGGAACCGAAACCTTCCTGTCCTTCCTTCCGTTGAGCCATGCCTATGAGCATAGCGGCGGCCAGTTCCTGCCGATCGGGATCGGCGGGCAGATCTATTATGCCGAAGGGCTCGAAAAGCTTGCCTCCAACATCGAGGAGGTGCGCCCGACGATCATGGTCGTGGTGCCGCGCCTGTTCGAGGTGCTGCGCGCCCGCATGGTCAAGACGATCGAAAAGCAGGGCAAGGCGGCGCAGTGGATGCTGGAGCAGGCGCTGAGGCTGGGCCGCGTCCGCTATGAGCGGGGCCGTCTGCCGCTGTATGAAAAGCCGCTGGACCTGCTGCTGGAGCGAACCTTCCGCCCGAAAGTGCGCAACCGCTTCGGCGGGCGGATCAAGGCCATGGTTTCAGGCGGCGCGCCGCTCAACAGCGATGTGGGGCTGTTCTTCCAGTCGCTGGGGCTGACGCTGCTGCAAGGCTATGGCCAGACCGAGGCGTCGCCGGTGATCTCGTGCAACCGGCCGGGCGCGGGCATCCGCATGGACACGGTCGGCCCACCGCTGAAGGGGGTGGAGGTCCGCATCGCCGAAGACGGGGAAATCCTGGTCAGGGGCGAGCTGGTGATGCACGGCTATTGGCGCAACGACGCGGAAACGGCGCGGGTTCTGAAGCAGGGCTGGCTCCATACCGGCGATGTCGGCCACCTCGACGATCGCGGGCGGCTGGTCATCACCGACCGCAAGAAGGACATCATCGTCAACGACAAGGGCGACAATGTCGCGCCGCAGCGGGTGGAGGGAATGCTCACCCTGCAGCCCGAGATTTTCCAGGCGATGGTGCATGGCGACCGGCGGCCGCATCTGGTCGGGCTGGTCGTTCCCGATCCGGAATGGGCGAGGACCTGGGCGGCGGCGCGCGGGCTGCCGGATGATCCGGCCGCGCTCTCGACAAGCCATGAGTTCCAGCGCGCCATGATGGCGGCGGTGGACAGGGTCAACGCCAATCTTTCGGTCATCGAGCGGGTCAGGCGGATCATCCTCGCCGATGCGCCTTTCACGGTCGAGAACGAGCAGCTTACGCCGTCCCTCAAGATCAGGCGGCATGTGCTGCGCGGCGTCTACGCGGCGCGGCTGGAGGCGCTGTACCGGCAATGACCGCCAGTGTAGAAGGGCCTATGACCGCCGCCACGATCAATCCGGACGAAGCCGCGCATTTCGGCAGGCTCGCCGCCGACTGGTGGAACTCGTCCGGCGAATCCGCGATGCTCCACCGGTTGAACCCGGTGCGGCTCGCCTATGTGCGCGAGCGCATCGATTCCCATTTCGGCGCATCCCGGCGCGACCGCCATCCGCTGGCGGGCAGGACGGCGCTGGACGTCGGTTGCGGCGCCGGCCTTCTGGCGGAGCCGCTCGCCCGGCTTGGCGCGAAGGTGACGGCGGTCGACGCCGCGCCGGAGAACATCGCAGTCGCCCGGAGCCACGCCGCCGAAATGGGTCTGGAGATCGACTATCGCGCGGGCGAGGTCGGGGCCTTGCGCGATGAAGGCCCCCGGTTCGATCTGGTCACCGCGATGGAGGTGGTCGAGCATGTCAGCGACGTGCCCGCCTTCATTGCGGCGCTTGCCGCGCTGGTGAAGCCCGATGGGCTTGTCGTGCTTTCCACTCCCAACCGCACCGCCGCCGCGCGGCTCGCGATGATCACGCTCGGCGAGGGGCTGAAGATGATCCCGCGGGGGACACATGACTGGTCCAGCTTTCTGACGCCCGATGAGCTGGAGCAGTATCTGCTGAACGCAGGGCTGAAGGTGTCGGACCGAAAAGGGTTGGGCTTTTCGCCCGCGCGGGGATTTGTGCTGAGCGACGATCTGACGCTCAACTATCTGATGGCCGCGACGCCTGCCCATTAGCCGTTCCGCCCCTTCGTTTCGCATGGTTAATCTGCTATTTCAGTGAGCCCCGGCCGGAGCGGCGTCTTCCCGCCCCGGCGGGTGCGGAGATTCACGAGGAGTAGCGGCATGACACTTTCCATCGGCAGCACGGCGCCGGATTTCACGGCGCAGACCACCCAGGGCGAAATCCGCTTTCATGACTGGATCGGCGACAGCTGGTGCGTGCTCTTCTCGCACCCCAAGGACTTCACGCCGGTCTGCACGACCGAGCTTGGCTATCTGGCGCGAATCCAGCCCGAGTTCGAAAAGCGCAACTGCAAGATCATCGGCCTGTCGGTAGACCCCGTGGGCGACCATGATCGCTGGCTCGCCGACATCAAGGACGCGACCGGAGGCGAGGTCCGCTACCCGATCATCGGCGATCATGACCTGAACGTCGCCAAGCTCTACGGAATGCTCCCGGCGGGTGAAGCGGGGACGTCCGAAGGCAGGACGGCGGCCACCAACCAGACGGTGCGCACCGTCTTCCTGATCGGGCCGGACAAGCTCATCAAGGCGATGCTGCTCTATCCGATGAGCAGCGGCCGCAATTTCGACGAAGTGCTTCGCCTGCTCGATTCCTGCCAGCTTACCGCCAGGCACAAGGTCGCCACCCCCGTCAACTGGAGGCATGGCGAGGATGTGATCATCGTGCCCTCGGTCGGCGAAGAGGAAGCGCGCGAACGCTTCCCCGGCGGCTGGAAGGCGGTGAAGCCCTATCTTCGCATGGTGCCGCAACCGATCGACTGACCTGGGGGAGGCGGCGCATGTTCTTTGAGCAGATCGCGGACGGCGAGGGTTGCCAATCCTATTTCATAGGGTGCGAAAAGAGCTGCGTCGCGGCCATCATCGATCCCGCGCTGGGGCAGGCCAACCGCTATGTCGGCCTGTCTCACCGCAGCGGCCTGCGGGTGCGGTTCATCATCGACACCCACACCCATGCGGATCATTTCTCCGCCGTGCGGCAATTGAAGCAGGAATTCGGCGCGGCTACGGTCATGCACCGCGAAAGCCCCTCGCCTCATGTCGACATTCGGGTGGAGGACGGCCACCTGCTGCCGCTGGGCGAACTGCGGCTCAACATGATCCACACGCCGGGCCACACGCGCGACTCCATGTGCGTCCATGTCGAAGACCGGGTCTTTACCGGCGATACGCTGCTGATCGGCGGCACCGGCCGTACCGATCTTCCGACTGGCGACGCCGAACAGCTTTATGACAGCCTTTTCGACAAGCTGCTGAAGCTGGATGGTGAGACGCTGGTCTATCCGGCGCATGACTATAAGGGTCTGGGCCATACGACGATCGCGGCGGAGTTGGCCAACAATCCCCGGCTTCAAAAGCGCGAGCGCGCTGCCTTCGTCGAGATGATGCGCGGGCTCAATCTCGGCGCGCCGCGTCATCTGACCGAAGCGCTTCGTACTAATATCTCGGGCGGAAAGACGGTGCGGCAGCTTCTGGCCGAGGCGGCGTCGGCCATTCCGTTCATGTCGCTGGAGGAGCTTTCGCGGCGGATCGGCCGGCAGCGCAACGATTTCGTGATCCTCGACGTGCGCGAACGCGACGCCTATGGGCGCGGCCATGTGCCGGGTGCGCGCCACCTCGCGCGCGGCCAGCTCGAGATCAGGATCGACGAGACCTTTCCCGATCCGGATCTCGAAATCCTGACGGTCTGCGAATTCGGCAAGATTTCCACCCTGGCGGCGGCGACCCTGCGCGAGCTTGGCTTCCGTCGCGTGACCGCGCTTGACGGAGGGATGAAGTCCTGGCGCGAAAGCGGCTATCCTGTCGAGACGGGCGAGGAACCGGCACTGCTGATCTGAGGACCGCAACGCTCTGTCCTGAAAGCGGTTTGTTCCATTCCCGTCTCATGGGAAACGGTCGGCGCACAGGGGACGCTTATGGGTTGGAAGACTGGCTGGTTCGGCGCGCTCCTGCTGGGCGGGTTGCTGGCCGCCTGCGCGTCCGTTCCGCCGCCGCCCCCGACACCCGAACCCGTCCGGCCGCCGCCGGAGCCGCGCCCCCCTTATGGCGCGGCGCTGAACCTGCCGGTGCCCAATCCCGGTCCCGACGGGCAATTCGCGACCGTCAACAGCGACATCGGCCCCAAGGAGACGATCTGGCATCTGCGCGCTGCGTTCAACGTCGCGGCGCTTGCGTGCGGCGACGGCAAGGCGATTACGAGCGCCTACAACCGCTTTCTCGCCGATCGCAAACAGGTGCTGAAAAAGGCCTGGGCGGCGGAGACGTCGCGGCACGGTCGGGCGACGCTGGACCGGCACATGACCCTTCTTTACAATTACTTCGCGCAGCCGCCCGCCCTGCCCGGATTCTGCCGTGCCGCCAGCGCCGAGGTGATTCGGCTGAGCGCGGTTCCGCCGGCCGATTTCGAGAGCTATGCCGGCGCGGCGCTTGCACGGCTGGAAGCGCCGATCGTCGCCTTCTACCGGGCCTATCACCAGTATCGGGAAGATCTGGCCGCGTGGCGCGCGACCCACGGCAAAGAGGCTGCGGCTGCAAGCGCGGCGTCCCCGACGGCGGAGGGTGTTGCCGCAGACAATCCCGGAACGGGCGAGGGGTGGCGAATCCAGATCGGCGCCTATACGGGCCGAAAGGCTGCGGAAGCGGCGTGGGAACAGGTGAGAAGGTCAGCCCCCGGCCTCGCGGCTTACCGGCCCTATTATGAGGAGGTGCCCGGGCGAAGGAGGCTCGTCAGGGTGCAGCTCGGCAGCGGGAGCAGCCGGGCGGCGGCGCTGGCGCTTTGCGCGTCCGCTGCGGCCGGCGGCTTCGATTGCCTGCCGGTCAACCGCTAGCCAGGCGTGCTCCAGGTCGTTCACCATCCCGGCTATGTCTCGCCAGCCGCGCCCGGCAGCCGCTTCACCTTCGACAAATACGGGCTGGTGATGGAAGCGCTGGCGGCGGCGGGCCGGGCCTTCGCGCTTCATGAACCCCGGCCGATGGAGCGTCACTGGATAGAGGCGGTGCATGATCCTGCCTATGTCGAGGAGGTGCTGTCCTCGACCGTGCCTTCGTCCAAGGAACGGCGTATCGGCTTTCCGGTCACTGCGCGGGTGGCCAGGCGGTCGCTTCTCTCATCAGGCGGCACCTGGCTGGCGGCGCGGCTGGCGCTGCGCCATGGCCATGCCGCCAACAGCGCGGGCGGGAGCCACCACGCGCAGGCGGCGACCGGTGCGGGCTATTGCGTGTTCAACGACCTTGCGATCGCCGCCAATCGCCTGCTGGCGGAAGGCGATGCCGCCCGCATCCTCATTCTCGATCTCGATGTCCATCAGGGGGACGGAACCGCTCTGCTGCTTGCAGGGCGGCCCGACGTCTTCACGCTCTCGGCCCACGCCGAGGCGAACTATCCCGCGCGGAAAGCCGAGTCCTCGCTGGACATCGCCTTGCCCGACGGCGTGCGCGACGGCGAATATCTGGCGATGCTGGGCGATGTGCTGCCGCGCGTGCTGGATGATTTCCGGCCCGACCTCATCCTCTATCAGGCCGGGGTCGATTCTCATGCCGCCGACAGGCTGGGGCGGCTCTCGCTGACCGACGCCGGACTTGAGGCCCGCGACCGCCTTGCGATGCGCGCCGCGCGCCTCAGGGGAATTCCGCTCGCAAGCACGCTAGGCGGCGGCTATGGCGAGGATCGCATGGCGGTGGCCAGACGGCATGCGGCATCCATGCTGGCGCTGGCCGACGAGAACATGCTGACGCACCCCGCTCTAGAAGCTGAAGGATAGCGTCGCCTTGGCGGCATGGTCCTGCGACCGGTTGCCGACGACGCCTGCATAGCGTGCGCCGACCGTCAGCCGACGCGCGACCAGCCAGTCGAGCCCGCCATCGATCAGGAAGCTGTCGCGATCGAGCGGGGCTCCCGCCACGGTGAACGCCTGGCCACCCGCGCGGAAGGTCGACGAGGCGGTCGGCTCCAGTTCGTTGAACGCCCGCCGCCAGCCGAGTTGCAGATTGGCGGCGAGCGGCGACTCCTCGCCGAACCGTGCCTCCGCCCGCATGCCCAGTGTCGTGAAATGGACGTCGCGGTCGCGGCCATGGACGCTGAGTGCCGCCTCGCCCCCCTGTTCGGCGAAGGCTTCGGTCGTCGTCCAGAGCGCGGTCAGGCCGGCGAACGGCTCAAGCGCGAACCGCCCGAGAGCGACGCGATAGCCGGCTTCGGTGAAGAACTGGACAACCGAGCCGTCATAGCGCGCCGTGGCGCTGTCGGTGAAGCCGCGGAAGGCGATGGTGCGGCTGGTGTCGAGGTCGAGCCAAGCATAGCCGAGGCCGGCGCGCAGCCGCAGCGCCCCAGCGCCGACGCCGCCGTAGATCGCCGCATGGGCGGAATCGATGTTCCCGTCCGAGCCGCGATCGGTGACCGCCAGATCGGTCTTGCTGGCGCCCCCGGCGATGCCGAGCACGACATGTTCGCCAAGCCGTGCCTCGCCGCCCATCAGCCAGCCGTCGGTCTCGCGATCGAGCCGGGCAGCGTTGCCGCTTGCGTCCGTATCGCCCCAGGAGCCGAGCCACTGGCCCCAGAGCGAAAAGCGCTCACCATCGGCGCTGCCGCCCGTCCGGCTGCGGTCGAGCAGCGTCTGGCGCACCAGACCCGCATCGGTGACGGCCGCAGCGACCGCGCTTGCGTGGATTTCGCCCGAAAGCTGGTCGAAGGCGGCCTGCGCCTGCGCCACGCTCGCGCCCACAAGATTGGCGTAGACGGCACTGTCGGGCGCGAAGGCCTGATCGACGGCGGCGCCGGCGGCGCGCTGGTTGCGCGTGACGCCCGCCGAGGCGAAGCTGAGATCGTTGCGGATGAGCGTGAGCGTCACCGAATCGGCGGCATAGGCGAGGCTCGGCGTCAGAAAGGCGAGGTTGGAGGTGACCGCGTCGAACGTGCCGTCGACCGCGCCGCCGGCGGTGATGATCGCATAGTCGGTCACCGGCTGATAGTCGCCTGCTTCGGCCAGAACCTGGACGGTGCCGCCTTCGATGGTGACGTCGCCCGTGACCGCGAGCCGATCGCTGGCGCCCGCGGCATCAACCTCCACTTGGTAGAAGGAGCCCTCCTCGAAGCGGGCGAAGGTTGCGACGCTGAGCGTGCCGATCGAATTGCCGGGCGCAGCCGTCGCGTTGTTGCGGACGATGAGGCCCCCCAGCGTGCCGGTGCCGCCGATCTCGGCCCCGCTCATGACGGCTGCGATCGAGCTGCCGATGGAACCGTTGACGGCGAGCCGGCCTTCCTGGACCACGGTCGCGCCCGAGAGGCTGTTGTTGCCGGCGAGGTTGAGAATGCCGGCGCCCTGCTTCACCAGGCTGCCCACGCCGTCGACCACGCCGCTCAACGTCACATCCGCGCTGGTGTTGACGATGCCGCCGGCAGTGCCAACGGTGATGCCGTTCGCAAGGGTGCCGCCGCCGGTGACGGCGAGCATGCCGCCGAGCAGGTCGACATCGCCGGTGCCGAGCGCACCCGCGCCGGTGATCTCGAGCGTGCTGCCATCGACGACCACGCCGCCGGAAAAGCTGTTGTCGCCGCTGAGCGCGAGACGGCCGCCACCCTCGACGATCACGCCGCCCGTGCCGCTGATCGGGCCTGAGAAGCCGCCATTGCCGGTGCTGGTGTCGACGAAGGCGCCGCCGTCCTCGACCGCCACGGCGGACGGGACGATATTGCCACCAAAGCTGCCGCCCGACAGCCGGAGCGTGCCGCCGTCGAAGGTGATGAGATCTTCGTCCACCACGTCATCGTCCAGCGTGAAGAAGGACTGGCTGTCATCGATCTTGGCGGGTCCCGGGGGATCGAGATCGGGGTCGGCAGTGAATTGGCCGCCGACGAAGCTGATCATCCGGTCGGTAAGTGCACGGAGCGCCGGTGTCGCATCGTAGAAGCTCTGCTGAAAGGTGTTGGTGTCGAAGTAGGTGAGCAGCCGGGCATCCAGCGCGTTCGTCAGCGTGCCTCTGTCGAAGGCGATGCCGGAACCGCCGCCGCCGCCATTGGCTTCGGAAGTGGTGAAGAAGATGCCGTTGCCCGGGCTCGTCACAGTGCCGGCGGCCGGCACGTAGAAGCCGGTATTCAGATCATCGACGATCAGATTGGCGCCGTTGAAGGTGGCGGTGACATATTGGGTGCCGATGCTGCCTGCGGGCAGCGGCACATCACCGCCGCCGGCAGCGGCGATGACATCGATGACCGACTGGTTGCGCGCCGCGAAGCCGGAATGTTCGCCGAGCAGGAACAGGCTGCCGCTTGCTTGCATATAGTCGAGGTAGTTGCTCTGCTCGTCCACGCTCAGGGCAGGAGAGATGCGGACGTCCCAGACCTGATCATAGGCCAGCGAGCCGGTGCCGTCCGCAACCGTCGTGACGGTGTAGCCGGCATGTTCAAGGCGAAGCTTCAGACCCGCGCCTGCGCTGCCGCTGCTATCGCTGCCGATGACGAGCGCGGTGCCCGCGGCCAGGGCCGAGATGGAAGTGGACAGCAGGCACAGGCCCGCCAGCGAACACGAAAACAACGCGCGAGGCATATTCTTCCCCAAATAAGGTCGAGCCTCGGCGTTCTGTCCTGCAATGGTTAATTTGGTATTATCCGGGCGGGAAATCCGGTGGTGCCCTCTAATCGAGCGCCTGCGCCTCGATCGCGTGCATGGCCTCGTCCGAAAGGCCGAAATGATGGCCCACCTCATGCACCAGCACATGGGTGACGAGCGCTTCCAGGCTTTCCCCGCTTTCAGCCCATTCATCGAGGATCGGGCGACGGTAGAGGTGGATCATGTCGGGCAGGCTTCCCGAAAGATCGATCGATTTGTCGCCCACCGGACGGCCGCTGTAGAGGCCCAATATGTCGAAGGGCGATTCCAGGCCCATCTCCGCGATCACTTCGGAATCCGGAAACTCCTCCACCCTCAACACCACGCCGTCCAGATGCGAACGGAAGATGTCCGGCAGGCGGCCGATCGCGGCGCGGGCAAGCGTCTCGATCTCCTCAAGCGTCGGCGCAAGATGGGCGGCGGAAGACATTCCCATGGAATAGGCGTGGTGCGGCCCGGTTGAAAGGGCTCAGCCTTCCAACTGCCGCGAAAGCAGCGTGATGTCGGCGTCCAGCTCGGTGTCTTCCACCCGCAGTTCCTCGATCCGCTTCACCGCGTGCATCACCGTGGTGTGATCGCGTCCCCCGAACCTGCGGCCGATTTCCGGCAGCGAGCGGGGCGTCAGCCGCTTGGCGAGATACATCGCCACCTGGCGGGGACGGGCGACCTCGCGCGCGCGACGGGCGGAGACCATGTCGGCGGGCTTGATCCGGAAATGCTCGGCCACCCGGCGCTGGATTTCGTCGATCGTGATCTTGCGGTCATTGGCGCGCAGCACATCGGCAAGCACTTCACGGGTGAAATCGAGATCGACCGGCTTGCGGGTGAGCGTGGCATAGGCGACCACGCGATTGAGCGCACCTTCAAGCTCCCTGATGTTCGACGTGACGCGCCGGGCGAGAAACTCGATCACATCCTCCGACACGCGCGTTTCCGCCATGCCGGCGAGCTTGGCCGTGAGGATGTTCAGTCGCAGCTCATAGTCGGCGGGGTTGATGTCGGCGACCAGCCCCCATGACAGGCGCGACAGGATGCGGTCCTGAATGCCTTCCAGGTTCTGCGGGCTGCGGTCGGCGGTGATCACCAGCCTTTTTCCGGCGCTGATGATCTCGTTCATCGTGTGGAAGAATTCTTCCTGGGTCGAATCCTTGCCCGCGATGAACTGCACGTCGTCGATCATCAGCACGTCGACGGAACGGAGCTTCTGCTTGAAGCTGATCGTGTCCTTGGCGCGAAGCGCGGCCAGAAACTCGACCATGAACTTTTCGGCGGAAAGATAGGAGACCCTGGCGCGCGGATCCTGCGCGCGCACCTGATTCGCGATGGCGTGCATCAGATGCGTCTTGCCGAGCCCGGTCTGGCCATGGAGGAAAAGGGGATTGAAGGCGATCTTGCCGCCCTCCGCCAGGGTGCGGGCGGCGTTGTAGGCAAGCTCGTTGGGCTTACCGACCACATAATTGTCGAAGGTGTAGCGGCCCTCGATCACGCCGCCGATCGTCTCTTCCCGGACGGCGGGCAGGGCGGGCATCTCCGCCTCGCTCGCGATTTCATCGGTCGGGACGCTGCGCAGACGGGCCGCGACGGAAAGTTCGATGTTCGAAAGGCCCGCGATCTCGGTCGCGCAGATCGAGCGCAGCCGTTCGAGGAAATGGTTGCGCACCCAGTCGGCCATGAAGCGCGTGGGGAGCGACAGGCGCAGCACGCCGCGCTCCTTGTCGAACCTGTCGTACTCGAGCGGGCTCAACCAGCTCTCAAAGGTGCGGCCGCCGAACTCGTCGCGCAGCCGCGCGCGTATCTGCGGCCAGACCTGCTCGGCCGATTCGCAAAGGTTCATATCGCGCCCGGAAGGAAATCCGACTTCCTCCACTGGTCGATATCCGGATTTATACTGATCGAGCGCCGTGTCAGGCCGCATCCGATCCATCCCCTTCTTCAAATGGGCCAAGAATGGTCTTGGCGATTACCCGGCATAGTGCAGAATCTACCGAGACTTCTCTCTATTCACCGAGCAAAACTCCCCCCAATTCGCAGTTGTGGTTAATACAACTGCAAATCTTAGATCACGAATTGGACAGCGATACTCTGTGACCGGACGACTGCCGCTCACAGGGGGGAACTTTAGACAAGGTGGAGCGTCGATCAAGGGATTCGCACGTCATCTTCTTGAAATAAAAAGATTGACACGCAAGCCCGCGATTCCGGAGATTTGCCGCTAAGACACTGAAAAGAAAAGGGGCTGTTTCCAGCCCCTCTCGCGAATCGCGTGAAATCCGTATGTCAGCTTTGTGACATGGCCCGGATATTTTCTAATCCGGAACGAATCTGCCGATCCGGTTCCGGAACAATCTTCAGGCCAGCGCGCGCACCGCCTTGGTCAGGCGCGATATTTTCCTGGCGACGGTGTTCTTGTGGAGAACGCCCTTGGACGCCCCGCGCATCATTTCCGGCTGGGCCGCCTTCAGCGCCTCGGCCGCCTCGTCCTTGTTGCCGGCGGTGATCGCCGATTCGACCTTTTTGACAAAGGTCCGGATACGGCTGACGCGCGACTTGTTGACGTCTGCGCGCCGGTCGTTCCGGCGGATGCGCTTCTTGGCCTGGGGCGTATTCGCCATCGGAAAACCCTCGAACTTTCTGTGCCTGTCCGTCGTGGACGGACGCAATATAGGTTGCGGCCACGGGCTGACCCGCGTCCGGAAAGCGCGCTCACTACCTTCCGATGGCCGCGCGGTCAACCGCCTCGCGGCGAAAATCGCGGGCTATCGCTGGCAACGGGCGCACCAGAAGGTGGATCGGCCGCCGTCTGCGCGCCGCCGCACGGGCGCGCCACAGGCGCAGGGCTCGCCTTCCCGCCCGTAGACGCGCCATTCCTTGCTGAAATAGCCAAGCTCGCCGTCGGGCCGGGCATAGTCCCTGAGGCTTGATCCGCCCGCCAGTATCGCTGCGTCCAGCACCAGCCGGATCGCGTCCACCAGCCGCTCCATCCGGGCGCGGCCGATTCGTCCCGCCGGAGCATCCGGGCGGATGCCCGACAGGTGCAGCGCCTCACAGACATATATGTTGCCGAGGCCCGCCACGATCCGCTGGTCCAGCAGCAGCGCCTTGATCGGCGCGGCGCGGCCGGACAGCGCCTTCAGCAGATAGGCCGCGCTCAATTCCGGCCCCAGAGGCTCCGGCCCCATGGCGGCAAAGGCGGGGAATGCCGTCAGATCGCTGCTCGGCACGAGATCGAGCGAGCCGAAGCGGCGGGGATCATTGAGCGACAGCAATATGCCGCTGCCGGTCTCGATCAGAAGATGGTCGTGGGGGCCGATCGCTTCCGGCGAAATCCGCCAGCGGCCGGACATGCCGAGGTGGAAGATCAGCGTGTCGCCGCGATCGGTGTGGATCAAGCCGTATTTGGCGCGCCGCCCCAGCCCCGTCACGCGCGCGCTGGCCATCCGCTGTCTCAGGTCCGGCGGGATCGGCCGCCGCAGGTCGGCGCGGCGCGGCTCCACCCGGATGAGCAACTGGCCTTCCAGCACGGGGCGCAGCCCGCGCACGGTGGTTTCGACTTCGGGAAGCTCGGGCATGGCGCGAAAAGCCTTATGGCGCGTTTGCCTGCCGAACAAGCCTTGGCTAAGGGCAAATCCATGGACGACGCTGCTGAACAGGTATCCTTCGGTTACGAGCAGGTGAGCCGCGAGGAAAAGACGCGCCGGGTGGGCGAGGTCTTTCGCAGCGTTGCGGCCCGCTATGACCTGATGAACGATCTGATGTCGGGAGGACTGCACCGGCTGTGGAAGGATCAGTTTGTCCGGCGCGTGAAACCGCGCCCGGGCGAAGCGATCCTGGACATGGCGGGCGGCACGGGCGACATCGCGTTCCGCATGGCCGCCCGCGGCGCTCAGGTGACGGTGGCCGACATCAACCCGGCGATGCTCGAGGTCGGGGTGAAGCGCGCGGCCGAACGGAAGGTCGAAGGGCTGGTCTGGGCAGAGGAAAATGCCGAACGGCTGAGCTTTCCCGACCGCATGTTCGATGCCTATACGATCGCCTTCGGCATAAGGAACGTCACCGACATTCCGGCCGCCTTGCGGGAAGCGCATCGCGTGCTGAAGCGCGGCGGGCGCTTCTTCTGCCTTGAGTTTTCGACGACCGAATGGCCCGGCTTCGGCAAGGTCTACGACGCCTATTCGCACCATGTCGTGCCCCGCATCGGCGAACTGGTGGCAAGCGATGCCGACAGCTATCGCTATCTGATCGAATCGATCCGCCGTTTCCCCGATATGGAAACCTTCAGGTCGATGATCGCCGAGGCCGGTTTCGCCCAGGCCCGGGTCGAGCCTGTTCTGGGCGGCGTGGTCGCCATCCACAGCGGCTGGAAGATCTGAGCTTGCGCCCGGTTCGGCAGGCGAACTGGCGGCGCGGCCGCGCCCCGGGGCGGGCATGAGCACCTCCATCACCCACCTCTGGCGGCTGGTACGATGGGGGCGGACGCTTGCCCGTCACGGCGCGCTCAAGGGCATCGAGCGCGACCCGCTGACTCCGCCGCGCGTGCGGCTGCTCTGCCGCGTGGCCCGATTCGGCGCGCGCGTGCCGAAACAGCCGGCCTATGCGGATGCGTTCCAGGCGATAGGCCCCGCCGCGATCAAGCTGGGGCAGGCGCTTGCCACCCGACCCGATCTGGTCGGCGAAGCGGCGGCGCGCGATCTCCTGCGCCTTCAGGACGCGCTACCGCCCGCGCCCTTCCCGGCGGTGCATGCGGCGATCGAGGCGGCGCTCGAAAAGCCGGTGGAGGCGGTGTTCGCCTCGATCGATCCGGAGCCGGTCGGCGCTGCATCGGTCGCACAGGTGCACCGCGCGGTCACGACCGACGGACGGTCGGTTGCGGTCAAGGTGCTGCGGCCGGGCGTGGAGGACGAGTTCGCCCGCGCGATCGAGACATATGAATGGGCGGCGGCCCAAGTGGAGGCACTGGGCGGCGAGGCGGCACGGCTGCGGCCCCGGCTGGTGATCGCCATGTTCAGGCAGTGGACGGCGCGCGAGCTGGACCTGAGGCGCGAGGCGGCGTCCGCGTCCGAACTTGCCGAATCGCTTCAGGCGGAGCTTGGCTTCACCGTTCCGGCCATCGACTGGACGCGCACCTCGCGGCGCGTGATGACGCTGGAATGGATCGACGGCATCAAGCTGACCGATCGCGATGCTCTGGTGGCGGCCGGGCATGATCTGAAGCGGCTTGCCGCGCGGCTGGTCCAGGCGTTTCTGAGACAAGCGATCGTCGACGGCTTCTTCCATGCCGATCTGCACCAGGGCAATCTCTTCGCGCTGCCGGACGGCCGCCTTGTGGCGGTGGACTTCGGCATTATGGGGCGGATCGACCGGCGCGCGCGGCTGTGGCTTGCCGAAATCCTCTACGGCCTCATCACCGGCAATTACGCGCGGGTCGCCGAAATCCATTTCGAGGCGGGCTATGTGCCGCCGCACCATAATCTGGCCGAGTTCACCACTGCGTTGCGCGCGGTGGGCGAGCCGATGCGCGGGCTTCCGGTAAAAGACATCTCGGTCGGCCAGATGCTGGATGGGCTGTTTGCCATCACCCGCGATTTCGACATGCCCACCCAGCCCCATCTGCTGCTTCTGCAAAAGACGATGGTGATGGTGGAAGGTGTTGCGACCGCACTCGACCCCGATATCAACATGTGGGAAACGGCAGAGCCCTTCGTGCGCGAATGGATACGCGACGAGCTGGGGCCGGAAGCCTGGTTCTCCGAACGACTGATCCGCGATGTGCGGACGCTCGCGGACCTGCCGGAGCTTGTCCGCCGCATCGCCCGCCACTATCCGCCGGAAGGGGCCGCGCCGCCGCCCCCGCCGCTGCCGGACATCCAGATCATCCGGGTCGCGCAGACCCGCTGGTTCGTGCTTTCGGCCCTGCTCGGCATATTGGCTGGCGCGGGCGCGATGGCGCTTTTAGGATAGGGACATGAACGGCAAGCGCATTCTCCTGATCGTGGGCGGCGGGATCGCGGCCTACAAGGCGTGCGAGCTGATACGGCTGATCCGCAAGGAAGGCGGCACGGTGCGGTGCGTGCTGACGGATGGTGGCGCGCAGTTCGTGACCGCGATGACGCTTGCCGCCCTGTCCGAACAGCCCGTCCACACCAGCCTGTGGGACCTGAAGGACGAGGCCGAGATGGGCCATATCCAGTTGAGCCGCGAGGCCGATCTGGTGGTAGTCTGCCCGGCGACGGCCGATCTTCTGGCGAGCATGGCGAACGGCCATGCCGGAGACCTTGCTTCCACCCTGCTGCTTGCAACCGACAAGCCGGTGCTTGCAGTGCCCGCGATGAACGTTCGGATGTGGCTGCATGCCGCCACCCGGCGCAATGTCGCCCGGCTTCGCGCGGATGGCGTGACGGTGATGGAGCCTGACGAAGGCCCCATGGCCTGCGGCGAGTTCGGGCCGGGCCGCCTGCCGGAACCCGCCGCGGTGCTGGAGGCGATCCGCCGGAGAATGGTCGGTGGGGGCGCGCTTTCGGGCAAGCATGTCATCGTCACCGCAGGGCCGACGCATGAGCCGATCGATCCGGTGCGCTATATCGCCAACCGGTCGTCCGGCAGGCAGGGGTTCGAGATCGCGGGCGCGCTTGCAGCGATTGGCGCCGAGGTCACGCTGGTGGCGGGGCCGGTGGCGCTGCCGACGCCTGCCGGCGTGCGCCGGGTGGACGTCGAGACGGCGCTGGAAATGGCCGAGGCGGTGGAGCAGGCGCTTCCTGCGGACGCGGCGGTGATGGTGGCGGCCGTCGCGGACTGGCGGGCCGAACCGTCTGCCACCAAGATCAAGAAGGGCGGAGATGGCGCGCCTCCGCCGCTCCGGCTGGTGGAAAATCCCGATATTCTGGCGGGTCTTGCTGCGGCCAAGAAGCGGCCGGGGCTGGTGGTCGGCTTTGCCGCCGAAACCAACGATGTTCTGGACCACGCCACGGCCAAGCGCGCGCGCAAGGGCTGCGACTGGATTGTCGCCAACGACGTGTCGGGCGATGTCATGGGCGGCAGCGACAACACCGTCCACCTAGTGACGGACGCAGGCGTTGAAAGCTGGGAACGGCTGCCAAAGCCGATGGTCGCCGCCCGCCTCGCTCAACGTATCGCCGAAGCGCTTGGGGGGCTGAAGACATGAACGCCGAGATCGAAATCCGCCTGAAGCGCCTGCCGCATGGGGAGGGTTTGCCGCTACCGGCCTATGCGACCGCCCATGCCGCGGGCATGGATGTGGTTGCCGCCGAAGATGTGACGCTCGCGCCGGGTGCGCGCCATGCCGTGGCGACCGGCTTCGCAATCGCTATTCCGGCGGGTTTCGAGGTGCAGGTCCGGCCGCGCTCCGGCCTTGCGCTGAAGCATGGCGTCACCTGCCTCAACACGCCGGGCACGATCGATGCCGATTATCGCGGCGAGGTGAAGGTGATCCTCGCCAATCTGGGCGGCGAGCCTTTTGAAGTGCGGCGCGGTGAGCGGATCGCGCAGCTTGTCCCGGCGGCCGTGCAGCAGGCGCGTTTCGCCGAAGTGGCGGAGCTTGACGAAACCGCACGTGGGGAGGGCGGCTTCGGCTCCACGGGGCGCGAAGCGCTTGTGAAGTGACGCTCAGCGACGAACAGCTCGACCGTTATGCGCGCCACATCATCCTGAAGGAAATCGGCGGCGCGGGACAGGCGCGGCTGCTGGAATCGCGCGTGGCGGTGATCGGCGCGGGTGGCATAGGCTCTCCGGTGATCCAGTATCTCGCGGCGGCGGGCGTCGGCCGCCTGACGATTATCGACGACGACGCCATCTCTTTGTCCAATCTTCAGCGGCAGGTGCTGTTCGGTACGGACGAAGTCGGCCATGTGAAGGTGGATGCGGCCGCACGCGCCGTCGCACGGCTCAACCCCGATGTCGCCGTCATGCCCGTGGAGGCGCGGATCACCGCCGGCAATGCCGAGGCGATGCTGGTGGGGCATGATGTGATCGTCGACGGCTGCGACAATTTCACGACCCGGCTGGCGGTGGCCGACGCGGCACTTACGCTCCGTATCCCGCTGGTGTCGGCGGCTGTCGGCCAGTTCGAGGGGCAGATCGCTACCTTTAGGGGGTGGGAGGCGGACAAGCCCTGCTACCGCTGCTTCGTGGGCGCGGACCCGGCGCGCGAGGATGCAAGCTGCGCGGATCAGGGCGTGGTTGGCGCGCTCACCGGCGTGATCGGAAGCTGGGGCGCGCTGGAGGCGTTGCGTGAACTCGTTCGCTTCGGCGAGGACGCGGCGGGTCGCCTGGCGCTGTTCGATGCGCTGACGATGCGGGTGAAGACGCTGTCCCTGCCGAAAGACCCGGCCTGCCCTGCTTGCGGTGCAGTGAAATGACGGAGCAGCGCCCGCTCGCCCTCATGCTCGGTTCCGCCGCGCACGACCGGCTGCACGCCGGATTGTCGCTGGCGGCCGCCAGCGCCGCGCTCGGGCGGGCGGTCGCCATATATCTCCATGCCGATGCGGTGCGGCTGCTGGACCCGGGGCTCAACTGGGCGGAAGACGTGCGCTTTGCCGCCGTCGGCAGTCCCGCCATTGCGGAATTGCTTGCAAGCGCGATGGAATTGGGCGTGCGGGTCACGGCTTGCCAGACCGGACTGGCGTTGACCGGCCTCTCCGCCGATGCGTTGCCCGAAGGCGTCGAGCCGGGGGGGCTGGTCGATTTTCTGGGCCAGGCGCGCGACGCCGAGATCGTGCTGGGCTGAACGTCGCTTGGAAAGCCTCAGTCCAGCGTCTCGTTGGCCGAAACGCCCCATATTCCTTCGGAGCGGACATAGCCGCCGCGACCGTCCACGGTGAACTTGCACCAGCTGTTCGCGCAATCGCTCAGCACGCCGACCACGCCGGGTTCCGCGCGCCAGAGGATCGGCGCGCCAGCGTCCGGGCGCGCGCGCAGTCCCTGTACGCCGTTCCGCACCATGGCGGTGCGCTGGCCCGACACCATCGTCCGGTGCATCCAGCCGCGCGCGCCATCCGGGTCCACCACCTCGCGCCAGATGCCATATTCCTTCACCACGCGAACCGGCAGGCCCTTGCGCTGGTAAAGCCAGGTGATCGGATAGCGCTCTCCCGGCCCGGTCCGCATATTGGCCTTGCCAGACGCCAGCGAGGCGTACCTTGGCACCGGCAGGCCCGACAGACCCTCGACCGCGTCGCGCGGCAGATTTCCCGAATTGGCGGATGGGGTGGTTGAAAGCACGACGGCTGCCAGCAGCTCGAACATCGATCCTCCCGCTTGTTAACGCCTGCGGCCTCTCATTGTCGCAACTGCCCGGTTGTCGCAAGTCCTGTTAACCAGCGTCGGCCTTTTCACGCTTCGGCTTGACGCATGGCCGGGAAGGCCGGATAGCGCGAGGAATGAGCGACAAGCAGCGTCCCCGCCGCCCCAAGGCGATCGTCACGCGCAGGCTGCCCGAAGCAGTCGAAACCCGCATGGCCGAGCTTTTCGACGTCGAGCTTAATCTGGACGACAAGCCCTTCGACCGCGCCCGTCTGGAAGAGGCGGTGGCGAGGGCCGATGTGCTGGTACCGACGCTGACGGACCAGATCGATGCGGCGCTAATCGAGAAGGCCGGGCCGCAGCTGAAACTGATCGCCAATTTCGGAAATGGCGTCGACCATATCGATCTGAAGGCCGCGCGGGCCAAGGGCATCGTCGTGACGAACACCCCCGGTGTGCTCACCGAGGATACGGCCGACATGACGATGGCGTTGATCCTGTCCGTGCCGCGCCGCCTAGCCGAGGGCGTGCAGATGGTACTGGAGGGCGAGTGGAAGGGCTGGAGTCCCTGCCACATGCTGGGCCACCGCATCACCGGAAAGCGGCTTGGCATCATCGGCATGGGACGAATCGGACAAGCGGTCGCAACGCGCGCCCGCGCCTTCGGCCTTGCAATCCATTACCATAACCGCAAGCGTCTGCCGGAAGCGGTCGAGGAGCCGCTGGAGGCGACGTGGTGGCCGACGCTGGACGCAATGCTCAGCCGGGTGGACATTATCTCCATCCACTGTCCGCACACGCCCGAGACCCACCACATGATCAATGCCGAGCGTCTTCGGCTGATGCAGCGCCACGCCTATCTGATCAACACCGCGCGCGGCGAGATCATCGACGAGCCGGCGTTGATCGCGGCCCTTCAGGAACGGCGGATCGCCGGCGCCGGGCTCGACGTGTTCGAGCATGAGCCCGCCGTTGACGAGCGGCTGCTCGCGATGCGGCACGTCGTGCTGCTGCCGCATATGGTCTCGGCCACCATCGAGGGGCGGCTGGCGATGGGTGAAAAGGTCATCGCCAACATCCGCGCCTGGTCCGATGGCCACCGCCCGCCCGATCAGGTGCTGGAGGGCTGGGCCTGAGGGCGTCCGGCCGGCCCGATTTTCGTTCCGTCCGCCGAACACTTCCTGCCTGTTTCAGGAACGATTCAGCCTGGGGCTGCGTTTTATACTCCGGCAATCGACTGGAGGAACCTATGCCCCGGACTATTTTTGCCGTTTTCGGCACGGCTGGCGCAGCCCTGCTGATGGCTTCGCCCGCAATTGCAGGTGACGCCGGAGACATTTTGAAAGGCGGCGCGATCGGCGCTGCCGGTGGTGCGGTGGTCGGCGCAGTGGTGCCCGGCATAAGCACCGGCGAAGGCGCGCTGATCGGCGGCGCGGGTGGAGCCGTCATCGGAGCGCTCGATAGGGATGGCCGCCGCTGGTACCGCGACGAACGCGGAAACCGCTATTGGGTCGATAAGCGGGGGCGCCGTCACTACAAGCGTTAAAAGGAGAAGCAGGATGCGAACGAGCCTCGTTGTATTGACCATCGGCCTCGCCGTCGGGCTGGCCGGGTGTGAAAGCAAGATCGGCCGGGGCGCTGCAATCGGCGGCGCTGGCGGCGCTGTTGTCGGCGCGGTGGTGCCGGGCCTCAGCACCGTGGAAGGCGCGGCCATCGGCGCGGCGGGCGGTGCGGTCGTCGGCGCTCTCGACAAGGACGACGAGGGCCGCCAGTGGTATCGCGACGAATATGGCAACCGCTATTACATCGATAAGGACGGCCGTCGCCGTTACGATTGAGCAACCCTTCGGACACCCGCCGAAGACGCGGCGGGTGTCCTTTTTTCGCTAGAGGCGTGGGCCGACCATCTTCTCCTTGGAGGAGCTTTTCTTCGGCTTGGCGCTTTCCATGATCTTGAGCAACGCCGCGCTGCGGCTGTCGCGCTTTGCATAATCGCGGGCGCTGTTGCCGGTGAAGCGGTCGGTCTGATCGGGATCGGCCCCGCCGTCGATCAGCGCGCGCACGGTGGTTGCGTCGCGCGCCTGCACGGCAAAGATCAGCGCCGTCTCGCCACGGCCGTTGACTCCATTGGGATCGGCTCCGCGAAGAAGCAGCACGCGCACGCCATCGGCAAAGCCAAGTTGCGCCGCCAGGATCAGCGGTGTGCGCCCTTCGTCGTCCCGCGCTTCCAGATTCGCTCCGGCGTTGGCGAGAAAGTTGATCCACGGCACGTCGCGTCGCTTCACCACGATGTGCAGTCCCGTTTCGCCGGTGGAATAATCGCGGCTGTTGACCACGGTGGATCCGGGCTTGTCGAAAAACTCCTTGGCTTTCAGCGCATCCTGATCGCGAACCGCCTTCAGGAACTGATAGGCGTGTGACTGGAACTGCGCTGCCGCCGGCATGGCCGTGGCCGCGATCAGCCCGGCTGCGATGGTCGCCCGGATCAGCCTTGTCTTCATATTCTTCATTCCCGCACTGATTTTCCTGCCCATTCTAGGCTTGCAAGCACGCTCTTGGCAAAGCAGAGGTGGGCAGGCCATGAACAGACGCTTTATTTTGCTCGCTTTGCTGGCTGCAATCCTCGTGGCCGGGGCGGTGCTGGTGCTTGCTCCGGGGAGCAAGCAGGCCACCGAAGCGCCGCCGCTGGCCGGTGCGACGATCGGCGGCCCGTTCAGCCTCGTCGATCAGGACGGCAGGCCCGTCACGCAGGATGCGCTGAAGGGCCGCTATGCGCTGGTCTATTTCGGCTACACCTATTGTCCGGACGTCTGCCCCGTGGACCTTGCCCGGTTGATGCAGGGGTTGCGGGCGTTCGAGGCGAAGGACGCCGCGCGCGCCGCAAGGGTGCAGCCCGTCTTCATCACCATCGATCCCGCCCGCGACACCGTGCCGGTGGTCAAGCAGTTCGTCAGCGCGTTTCATCCGCGCCTGATGGGGTTGACCGGAAATCAGGAGGCGGTCGACGGCGCACTCAAATCCTATCGCGTCTACGCCAGGAAGGTAGGCCCCGAAGAGGCGACCGACTATCTGATGGACCATAGTGCCAATGGCTATCTGTTCGACCCGGACGGAAAGCCGATGCTGCTGTTCACGCAGGTCGACAAGCCCGACGACATTGCGGCACTGCTCGATCGCTGGGTGCAGTGAGCGCCTCCCCGCCATTCTGGAAGACAAAGCCGCTCAGGGCGATGACGCGGGCCGAATGGGAATCGCTCTGCGACGGCTGCGGCAAATGCTGCGTCCACAAGCTTGAGGACGAGGATACGGGCGAACTGATGCCCACCAACGTCTCGTGCCGGTTGCTGAACCGCCGCACCGGCCTGTGCAGCGATTACAAGCACCGTCAGGCCTATGTGCCGGAATGTGTGCGGCTGACCGCCGAGAATATCCGCAAGATCGACTGGCTTCCTTCCACCTGCGCCTATCTGCTGCTGGCCAATGGCGAGGATCTGCCCGATTGGCACCCGCTGGTGACCGGAGACCCTGAATCGGTGCACCGGGCAGGCCAATCGGTGCGCGGCTGGACCGTGTCGGAGGATGAGGCGGGCGACCTTGAGCATCACCTCATTGATCGCATCCTTTAGGGTCAGGACCCCTAAGCGACCAGCCGCCGCCTGCGAGGAAAGGCTGGAGATCGGCGGCCGTTCGCTGCCGCTCGTGATCGTCCGCTCGCCCCGCGCCCGGCGCGCCGCGCTGCGCGTCGACGCGACGAGAGGGGAGATTCGCCTGACGCTGCCGCCGCGCGTTGCCGAAGCGCGCGCCCGCCGCCTGATCGAAACGCATCGCGAATGGATCGCCGATCGGGTCGCCTCGCTGCCGCTGCCACGGCCGTTCATGGCCGGCGCGGAAATCCCGTTCGAGGGAGAGATACTGCAAATCATATGGGACGCGCATCGCCCGCGTGTCCCTGTCCATGATGCACCAGGCGGGCGGCTGATCGTCGGCGGACCGGCGGAGGGGCTGCACGGCCGGGTGGAACGATGGCTGCGGCGGAGGGCGCTGGAGGTGCTGAGCGAGGAAAGCCGGGCCTATGCGGAAAAGGCCGGAAAGCCGGTGGCGGGCGTCCGCCTCGGCGATCCCAAGGGACGCTGGGGAAGCTGCACGAGCGGCGGACGCATCGCCTATAGCTGGCGGCTTGTCATGGCCCCGCCCTGGGTGCGCCAGTCCGTCGTTGCGCACGAAGTCGCCCACCTCGTGCATCTCAACCATTCACCGGCCTTCCATGCGCTGCACAGGAAACTGCTGGGCAGCGATCCGGCATGCGCCCGCGCCTGGCTGGCGGCGAACGGCCCCGCGCTTTATTGGGTCGGACGGGCGGGCTGATACTGGTCGGACAAGACTCGATCGAGCCATTGCTGATCGAGGCGTGGGTCGACGGGCTGATCCTCCATACGTTGAGAGCCGTCGATCGGCATGCCGTCCGGATCGACGAGTTGGCCGGTGCTCACGCCATTTTCGATAATGCCGTAAACCTCGTCGTCGGGTTCCATCTGGTTGCCGGGCAGATCGAACGAGGTGGTCAGCTCCGAAACCGGAATATCCGAGGTTGCCTGACGCATGAAGGCGGCAAAGGCGGTGGCAGGCGCACGCCCGCCTTGCAGACCGGCGACCGGGCGGGCGTCGTCGCGGCCCATCCACACGCCCGCTGTCAGATTTCCGGTAAAGCCAAGGAACCAGCCGTCCCTGTTGGAGCTGGTGGTGCCCGTCTTGCCGGCCAGCGGTCGGCCGATCTGCGCCGCGCGGCCGGTGCCGGTCTCCACCGCCGCCTTCAGCAGGTCGGTCATGGAAGCCGCGACCCAGGGCGCGACCAGCACTCGCGGTTCGGCGGGGGTGCGCTCGTACAGCACCTCGCCCGCGCCGGTGGTGATTCGCGATATGCCATAGGGTACGGCCGCGCCGCCGCCGTTGGCGACGCTCGCAAAGGCCCGCGTCATGTCGATCAGCCGTACATCGGATGTGCCAAGCACCATGGACGGATGGGTGTTGACCGGCGTGGTGATTCCGAACCGGCGGGCCATGTCGGCCACGCGGCCATAGCCCACATATTGGCCGAGCTTGGCGGCGACGGTGTTCAGCGAAAAGGCGAAGGCCTGCCGCAGCGTGACTTCGCCCATATGGCCGCGACTGTAGTTGCGCGGCGTCCACCCGTCGATCGTGATCGGCTGGTCGACCACCAGATCGTCGGGCGTCGCCCCGTCTTCCAGCGCCGCGAGATAGACGAACAGCTTGAAGGCTGAACCCGGTTGCCGCTGCGCCTGGGTGGCGCGGTTGTAGATTGAGGTGACATAATCCTTGCCGCCCACCATCGCCCGCACCGCGCCGTCGTTGGACATGGCGACCAGCGCCCCCTGCGCGCCGCGGGGGGTGAAGCGGTCGATCGCCTCATCGGCGGCCTTCTGCATCCCCAGGTCAAGCGTGGTCGTGACATTCAGCGGCTGGCTGGTGTCGCCGACATATTCGTCAAGCTGCGCCAGCGCCCAGTCTGTGAAATAGCGTACGCTGTTCTGCCGGGGCTGGGGCGCGATCTTGGCGTTCCGGGGGTCGGCCATGTTCGCGGTGGCGGCGCTGATCTTCCCCGTCTCCTTCATCAGGCGGATGACCACCTGCGCCCGCCCGCGCGCGGCCTCGGGATCGGCGGAAGGCGCATAGCGCGACGGCGCTTTCACCAGTCCCGCGATGATCGCCGCTTCTTCAAGGCTCAGCCGGGTGGCGGAATGGCCGAAGAAGCGGCGGCTTGCCGCGTCGATGCCATAGGCCCCGCCGCCGAAATAGACGCGGTTCAGGTACAGCTCCAGGATCTGCTCCTTGCTGAACTTGCGCTCCATCGCCATGGCGAGGATGACCTCGCGGAACTTGCGGGCGAATTTGCGCGCGTTCGTGAGGAAGATGTTGCGGGCAAGCTGCTGCGTGATGGTGGACGCGCCCTGATAATTGCCCCCGCGCGAGAAGTTCACCCAGGCGGCGCGGGCGATGCCGATCGGATCGACGCCCGGATGGCCGTAGAAGCGCCGGTCCTCCACCGCGACCATCGCATCGATCATCACCGGCGGGATTTCGTCATGGCTCAGCCACTCGCCATAGGACGGGCCGACAGACGCGATCACGCTGCCGTCGCGCGACAGCACGCGAACCATCTGCCCGTTGGGCGAGGCGCGCATTTCCTCATAGCCGGGCAATGACGACAGGGCGATCATCACGGCGACGCCCAGCGCGACAAGGCCGAACAGGGCGGCGACGCCGGTGATCTTCAGCGCTGCGATCGCGGCTCTGTTGAAACCATTTCCGGTGCGGGCGGGGGTGCGACGGCGGGTCATTGTCCCCGCGCCTAGACCATTTCAGGGCCTGCCGAAAGCCGTCTCACGCGCCGGTTGCGACGATGCGAAGGCTCATTCCTTCGCCTCGAAATCAAGCGCGGCGGAATTCATGCAATAACGCAGGCCCTCCGGACCCGGGCCATCGGGAAAGACATGGCCCAGATGGCCTTCACATGTCGTGCAGCGCACTTCGGTTCGAACCATGCCATGGCTGACATCCCGGTGCTCCTCCACCGCATCCTGTTCGACAGGAGCGGTGAAACTGGGCCAGCCGGTGCCCGAATCGAACTTCGTGTCGCTGGTGAAAAGCACCGCGCCGCAGCCCGCGCAGCGGTATATGCCCTGGTCGTGGTTGTTCCAGTATTTGCCGGTGAAGGCAGGCTCGGTCCCCGCCTCGCGCAGCACATGATACTGGCTGGGGTCAAGCTCCTCGCGCCACTGCGCATCAGCCTTGTCGATCTTGCTCATGGCATGAATGTGGGGCGCTGGCCCGGCCGATGCAACCGCAAACTGGCCGTCAGGGCGTCCGTCGCCCGATTTCGGACTGGCCGCGCGTCAGCAAGGCCTCCACCTCAGCCTGCAGCGACTGCACTTCGGCCTCCGCCTCGGCGGTCGCAGCGCCGCCGACCCGCGCCTGGGCAAGGTCGGACATCACCGCGCCAAGGTCGGTGCCGGCATTGCGCACCGCGCCTTGCGCCGCCAGCAATCGGGAGAGCGTCACCTGATTGTCGACCCACTGCTCGCTGCCGCGCTCCGCTTCGGGCGCCGGAGCCGATGCGGCCGCCACCGCCTGATCAAGCCTTTCGCGCGCCTGCCTCAGCGCCGCCCGCACCGCCGCCATGCGTTTCAATATGGCCGGATCGACCGCCGCCGGTTCAGGTGCGGGCGTGTCGTCCGGCGACAAGTCCTCGGCCGCGATCTTTTCCACCGGGCGGGGGGACAGGCTCGGATAGGCGGCATCGTTTTTCGATGTGCATCCGGCGAGCAGAAACAGGAAAAGGCAGGGGAGAGCGGCTTTCACGCCTTCAATCCTTATGCGCCGCGGGCGGCTTGCGCAACGGGCTTGCGCAACGCGGAACATCCTACTATGTCCGCTGCTCCCGCGCCCGTAGCTCAGCTGGATAGAGCATCAGACTACGAATCTGAGGGTCGGACGTTCGAATCGTTCCGGGCGCGCCATACCGCCAGAAGTGCGGAAATCCGTGATTCGTGGCTGGACCATTCCCGAACAAAAAGAGAGAACTGCGGGCCAGCACGGATTTGGAGCCGCTGATGCGGATATCCCTGTCGTTCACGCGCACCTCGCTGAGTAGTAAGCGGGCATAGGCTTGCCGCAGATCGGCCGGACCGTGATGCAGCTTCTCGCGCAGGGTGTCATCTCCAAGCCATTTTCACGCGATGGCCTCATTGCAGCTTTGCGCTATATAGAAGAAGGGATTTGCAGGCCGCCAGCGACCTCCGCGCCGCCTCCGAATCTCACCGTCGCCCGCTCTTCCGACTGACCTGACCGGCCCACGCTGCTCCTCACTCCGTTGCTGCCACTCGCAGCGAAACTGAACCTTTGGTATCTTTCAGGCACCGCCCGTGCGTCGAAAGACGGGACTTTGGCGGTAAGGGGCGTGATGTGAGGGTGAGGGCGAAGGACGGCTCATGGCATTTGCGCGCTGATGTGTTTACCGAACACGACACCACTTACGGACATTCTCGCTTATAGCGGCTTCTTAGTCAGCAAATCTCCGCTCAGAAGATCTTGCGCATCGGCTGCACCTTCAGGTTTCAAGGCCGCAGACCCCGCTGGGAGTGGTTGATCCGCCCGCCTGCCGTGCTCCTCGATGTCCTGTAATAGCTCTTCATTTCGGCAATTTCCTTCACTTGATCCCGCGTGATCCGGTCTGCCAAATAGCGCACACGCGGATCACGAATGTCGGTCTTTCGCGCATTATTGATGGCGATGGAGTGATGCGGGATCATCGCCTTCATAAAGTCGGTATCGCGGATGAACGTTTGGCTCCGGTTGAGGGTCAGAAGCGCCAAGCCGCCAATGATAGACGCAGCAACAACAATGATTTTCGCGGTCGCTGGTCGATACATCCTCCACATGAAGGTGACCATGACCGCTGACATGACACAACCCATGGGCAAGAAAGAAATTAGCTTGGACAAGCTGAATAGCGCGTGGTCCCAGCTGTAAACGAGTTGATATGTGAGGAAGAACATGATGATGGTCGATGTTGAGATCATTGCCGCAAAGCGTCCTCAACCCGTGCCCATCTCCTGGTGCTGATTCATCGCGGCCTCCGGTCCTTCAAGGATGGGAATGGATCAACCGGCCTTTCGTTCTACTGTCCGCTTCAGCACAATTACAGGTTGTTCAACACTGCGGTGCGGTGCGGTGGGGTTAGGCCAGCCCAAGAGGCCTGACCGTTATCAACCCTTCCTTTTTCGCCCCGAAACATGGCGCGCCAGCTCCAGACCAAATTCCTCAGCCAGCTTCTCCCTTATGCCGCCGCCACGAATCAACATGCCGCCCCATCCGCCATGGCTGTTGCGCACCTTCACCCGAAAGCTGCCAAGCGATGCGGCGGTAGTGGCATCAACAACCTCGACTGATCCCTCAAGTATATCCGAGTTGCTGGCTAACAAGATCGCGATGGCCGCATCGGCCGTCTTATAGCGGTCTAGCGTAATGCGCAGGAACACTGGCCGCCCCTCCTCCAGCTTCCAATCGCGAATAACGTCGCGGATGACGAGCGGGAACATCTGTTTGAAAGGCATGGTGGCATAAAGTGCGCCATCTCGCGGTCCGCTCGGGTAGCTGTGCGGGTCGAGTGGTGCGAGGCCCGCCTCTGCCCGGCGCCGCGCTGCCTTCGCCTCGCTGGCGGTTAGTTCAGCGCGCAGCTCAGGAGTGAAATCAAGATCCATTCCAGTGATCCTTACCGGTTGGCCGGCGATGAGATTCAAAGGTTGGATTGGCGTTACCTGCCGCGCTTCGGCGGCAGTCGCCAGCAGCATGGATGACAGGATTATAAGCAAAAAATGGTACATTGAACGACCTTTTCGGCAGGTTATCAGATATATGGGCCATTCAGTTAACGACAGGCTGCGCAATATGCCTAACCCTCGTCGTTTCTGTGGCGATCCGAAACGCTACAACTAGTCGACTGCAGCGCAGTGCTTTCTCGAAGATGCGATAGACAGCTTGGCCACGTCGCTTGCCACTGCGGCATCGCCGGCGCGGATCAGGCCTGAGCCTTCACGGGCAGTCGAAACGGTGCACCGAGCCGATTGAAGGCGTTCATGGCTGCAATCGTGATGGTGAGATCAACCAGATCCTTCGGCGCAAAGGCGGCTGCCGCCGCTGCATAGCCTTCATCCGATGCGTGCGTCTCGCTGAGCAGCGTCACCTCCTCGGCCCAGGCCAGCGCCGCGCGATACTGCTGGGGAAACAGGTGAGGCACCTCGGCCCAGACCGGTAACAGCGCGACCTTGTCGATCGGCATGGTCTTCAGCAGATCGCGCGTGTGCAGATCGATGCAATGGGCACAGCCGTTGATCTGCGAAACACGCAGGAAGACGAGATGGATCAACTCCTCCGGAAGGTTGGTGCTGGTGGTGACATAATGATGGATGCCGAAAAGCACCTTGGCGCCCTGCGGCGCGACCTCGTGCCAGACCAGCCGTTTGCCTTCGCTCATGATGATTTCCTTCGTCTTGGGCGGCGTTCAGAGACGCTCGCCGACGTGACGAGGCAGGATGGGGCAGTGTGACATGCCCGCCGATCTTTTTTCCACCCTGGCCCCGCCCCATGTCACACCGGCCCAGGCTGCATCGTCTTATCAGCGATCTACGAAGGAGGTGTCAGTGTCTGTCGGGATGAGCAGGAACGGCGAAGGCCGACGGATGCGGCAGCTCGACACGCGAACCGCCGACTTCCAGACGCAGCGGAAGCGCTTGCTGCGCCTTGCCTATCGCATGCTCGGTTCGGTCAGCGAGGCCGAGGACGCCGTGCAGGATGCCTGGCTGCGCTGGGATCAGGCGAAGACCGGTATTGATGCCCCTGCTGCCTATCTCACCCGGATCGTCACGCGCCTCTGCCTCGACCGGCTGAAGTCAGCGCAGGCCCGGCGCGAAACCTATGTCGGGCCGTGGCTCCCCGATCCCCTGATGGACCCGGTGGAACCGGACGAGACGATTGCCGACGACATCACACTCACGCTCATGCTTGCCATGGAGCGCCTATCACCGTTGGAGCGCGCGGCATTTCTCCTCCACGATGTCTTCGATGTCGCATTGACCGAGGTGGCCGCAACGCTGGGACGCGAACCTGCTGCGGTGCGTCAGCTCGCGTTCCGTGCGCGCAAACACATCCAGACCACGCGACCGCGCTTCAATCTCGGGGCGGCGGAAGCTGACCGGATCGCGCGCGCCTTCTTCGTTGCCGCCCGTGATGGCGATATGACGGCCCTCTCGATGCTTCTGGCGAAGGATGTCGAGATTCACACCGATGGTGGCGGAAAGGTTCTGGCATTCCGCAACATCGTAAGAGGCGTGGAGAATGCGCTACGCCTTTTCGCCGGCCTACGTCGAAAGAATGCGCCTCCACCGACCCTGTTGTGGACGGCGATGATCGACGGCTTGCCAGGCTATATCAGCGTCGATGAAGCCGGTTTGCCCCACACGACGGCGCTCGACATAAGCGAGGGCCAGATCGTCGCGATCTACATTGTGAGAAATCCCGACAAGCTCGCTCATCTATCCGCTACGCCGAATTGAACCATCGTCCGAATCCGATGCTCGGTGTGTGCTGAATGAATGGCCGATAACCAGGCATATCCTCAAGGCCGACAGCGCTCCAGCGAATCCGCACGATATCAGCGCTCCAGTATGTCTTGTTTGCATGGGAGATATTCCTCGCGGTCGATCTCGCCGCGGGCATAGCGTTCGTCGAGCTGGTCCGGCGCGGAAGCCTTCATGTCGTTTCCGGTTCCATTCCGATCGGCGTCGGAGCGGCGGATCATCACGATGCAGGCACCTGCGACCGCGACAAGGACCGCCAGCCAGAAAATGGCGTGAAATATGCCCCAGGCGCCCCAGCCGAAGCCCATCATGGTGCCGGGGCCGCCATACATATGCCAGCCATATTGGGCCTGAACGCCTGCCGGCCCCGCCAGCAAGGTCAGGGGCGAAAAGACGTGGCTGAACATCTTGTGCTCCTTTCAGGCAGCGTCACCTCAAATACGGGTGGCTCTGAGCCGCAGCGAATTGGCGACCACGGAAATCGACGAGGCGCTCATGGCGAAGGCGGCGAACATCGGACTGATGAGGATGCCGAACAGCGGATAGAAGATGCCAGCCGCGATAGGCACGCCTGCGCCGTTGTAGACAAGCGCGAAGAACAGGTTCTGGCGGATGTTGCGCATGGTGGCGTGGGCCAGGCGGCGGGCGCGCACGATGCCGTCGAGATTGCCTTTGACCAGCGTGATCCCGGCGCTTTCGATGGCGACGTCCGCGCCGGTTCCCATTGCGATGCCGACATCGGCCTGTGCCAGCGCCGGCGCGTCGTTGATGCCGTCGCCCGCCATCGCGACCTTGCTGCCGCCCGCCTGAAGCTCCGCGATAATACGTGCCTTGTCAGCCGGCAGGACATCGGCACGAATCTCGTCGATGCCGAGCCGCGCGGCCACCGCTCTCGCGGTCCGCTCATTGTCGCCGGTCGCCATGACGATGCGAAAGCCGAGCGCGTGCAATGCCTTGAGCGCCGCCGGGGTGGTCTCCTTGACCGGATCGGCGACACTGACGAGCCCGGCCACGGCGCCGCCCAGCATGACGAACATCACGGTTTCGCCCTCGTCGCGTCGCACATTGGCCTTGTCCGTCAGCGTGGCCGCTTCCAGCCCGAGGTCGGCGACGAGCTTCAGATTGCCGAGCGCGACGCGCTTTCCGTCGACCGTGCCTTTCACGCCCTTGCCGGTAACCGCCTCGAAATCGCTCGCCGAGCCGAGCTCGATACCACGTTCCTCTGCGCCCGCCACGATCGCCTCCGCCAGGGGGTGCTCCGACGCCTTCTCCAGCGTGGCGGCGAGGCGCAGCACTTCGGCTTCGTCATGGCCCGGTTCGGGCAGGACAGCGACGAGCTTCGGTCTGCCTTCCGTCAACGTGCCGGTCTTGTCGACGATCAGCGTATCGACTTTCTCGAAGCGCTCGAGCGCTTCGGCGTTCCGGATCAGCACGCCGGCCTGAGCGCCGCGCCCGGTCGCGGTCATGATCGACATCGGAGTAGCAAGCCCGAGCGCGCAGGGGCAGGCGATGATGAGGACGGAAACGGCCGCGATCAGCGCGTAGGACAACGGCGGAGACGGCCCCCAGAAGGCCCAGGCGATGAAGGCCAGAACGGCAATGCCGATCACGGCCGGCACGAACCAGCCCGCAACCCTGTCCGCATATTTCTGGATCGGCGCGCGCGAACGCTGGGCATTGGCGACCATCTCGACGATCTGCGCAAGGACTGTATCCGCGCCCACGCGCCTCGCCTCGATCACAAGACTGCCCGAGCCGTTGATTGTGGCGCCAGTTACCGGGTCGCCCGCGACTTTCTCGGCCGGGACCGGTTCGCCGGTGATCATGCTTTCATCGACGGACGAGCGGCCTTCCATCACGGTCCCGTCGACCGGCACCTTCTCGCCGGGCCGCACTCGCAGCCGGTCGCCGACCTGAACGTCCTCGAGCGGAATTTCCTCCTCGCGACCGTCGTCGCGGATCACGCGTGCGGTCTTGGCGGCGAGATCGAGCAGCGCGCGGATCGCCTTGCCGGTTCCTTCGCGCGCGCGCAATTCCATCATCTGCCCCAGCAGGACCAGCACGACGATCACGGCAGCGGCTTCGAAATAGACCGGCACATTGCCTTCCGGATCTCGGAAGCCTGCGGGAAAAATGCCGGGCGCCAGAACCGCGACGACGCTGAAGATCCACGAGGCGATCACGCCCATGGCGATCAGTGAGAACATATTGAGGTTCATCGTGCGGAAGGAATTCCAGCCGCGCACCAGGAAGGGCCAGCCGCACCAAAGGACGACCGGCGTTCCGAGCGCCAGTTCGACCCACAGTGCGGTACGCGCGCCAAGCGCCTGGCGCACGCCGCCGAGCCCGACCAGCGGCCCCATCGACAGCAGCAGCAGGGGAATGGTCAGCGCGGCGCCAACCCAGAAGCGCCGGGTGAAATCCACCAGCTCCGGGTTGGGACCTTCCTCAACCATCGCGGCGGATTCCAGTTCGAGGCCCATGCCGCAGATCGGGCAGGAACCGGGGCCGGGCTGCCGCACCTGCGGGTGCATCGGGCAGGTATAGACCGGCTCGCCATAGCCCGAAGGCACCCGGTCATAACGGCCGTCTTTCGGCACTTCGCTGCCATGCGCGTGGCAGATCTGGTCATGATGATGTCCGCGGTGCTGATCGCTCATCATCGCAAAGCCCCCTTGCGAGATACTATAGGGGGGTATAGTAATATTTATTCTGTCAGTTTGCAAGGTGAACGCCCAATGCACAAATTCGGCAAGCAGATCGCACGCATGCGCCGCATCGAGGGGCAGGCGCGCGGCATCGCCAAGATGATGGAGGAAGACCGCTATTGCATCGACATCCTTCAGCAGTTTGCCGCAATAGAAGCGGCTTTGCGCTCGACGCGCGCTGAAGTGCTCAAGATACATGCGGGACATTGCGTAGAGGAAGCTATCGCATCGGGTGATAAGCACGACCAGAAGCAGAAATTTTCCGAACTTGTGTCGCTGTTCGAGAAACAGGGTCGCTAACCGTGGATCTTCGCCTCTCCAGCTTTCCGGTTTTCAGGAGGTCGCAATGATCAGATATACTGTTGCAGCAGTTCTGTTTGCAGTTGCTCCGCTATCGCTTGCCGTCGCAGCGCCGACGCCGCCTACGGACAGGACCCCGCCTGCCAACTGCCCGCAAATTCAGCAGCATATGGGCGATGGTGCCATGAGCGGACCGGGCCAGATGATGCAACATGGTGATGGCAGCATGGGAAGCGGCACCATGGGGCATGGCAATATGGGCACCGGAGCCATGCAAGGGCAAATGCAGGGCCAGATGATGCAGCATGGCGATCATCAGGCGATGATGCAGGGTCAGGCGCCATGTCCGGCAGCTAGCAAGCCGGCGGATAGCAAACCCAAGGACGGCAAATAGTAGATCGAAGGAAGCGCCGGGCGGCGCACTATCACGCGGCCCGGCCGCCTTCACCCTTCACGCCCCATTTCATGAGGCCGCTGGGCAGGGCCAGAACCTGATCGTCGACCTCGTCAACAACAGTTCCGAAGGCACGTCCATCCACTGGCATGGCACGCAACGACGTGCCGCCGCGCTCAAACGACGATCGACCAGTTCTCATCTTCATCATCTCGGGTGCGCCATTTTTGGTTCGAAGGCACGAACGCTAGCACCGCCGCCTCTACGCCAGAAGCGGCGGTGAGCGTTCGGAGCGACTCGCTGCGCAGGCCGCGAATCCGAACCTCCGTCTTGCTGACTACCTCGACGCGCTGGGCGACCGCCCGGATGTGATCGCGGGCGAATGAGCCATCGCCCTGCCGCAGCTTCCTGCGCGCCGCGTCGCCGACCGTGCCCGCCTGCGCCATCGCCGCTACTCCTCCGACTCGAAGCTGCGGTTTTCGCGGCAATGCCAGAGGCGCAGGAAGAAGATGGTCCCGGCCGCGATCTCGTACCGCATCTCATAGTTGCCGACGATGATCCGGCGGACCTCTTCATTTGACCGGCGAGGGCAGCGGCTTTTCCGTCTCGAGGCTGTCGCCCCATGTCTGGATCGCCTGATGGTCGATCACCCGGCCGGCATCGAGATCTTCCAGGGCTTCGAGCGTCATCTTGATGCTCCTCCTCCTGATCGACCCAGGCGGCGACCGCCTGCTTCAGCCCAGCGTTGGTTTCGAAGCTGTGTCCTCGGTGCATTTGCCGGCACATTTACCGCGCCTGCGGCATAGCTCGGGAATCAATTGCGATTCCCTGCCGATCCCGAACACCCGATCATCACGCCACTGGATAGGGCGTAAGCGAGCTGTGGTCCTGATCGATGGCCAGCGCCCGGCCGATCGGCGGGAAAGCCCGCTGCGGACAGGCGGGCCGCTCACAGACCTTGCAGCCCGCGCCGATCGGCGTCGCGGCTCCCGGATCGGCAAGATCCAGCCCCTTCGAATAGATCAGGCGCGGGGCGTGCCGCACGTCGCAGCCGAGCCCGACCGCAAAGGTCTTGCCCGGCACGCCATAACCGGCATTACCGCGCCCGACCGTCCGCGCGATCCACAAATAGGTTCGCCCGTCAGGCATCTGCGCGAGTTGGGTCAGCACGCGCCCCGGCTGCACGAACGCTTCATAGACGTTCCACAGCGGACATGACCCGCCGACCCGCGAAAAATGGAAGTCCGTCGCCGACTGGCGTTTGGAGATATTGCCGGCCCGATCGACCCGGATGAAGAAGAAGGGCACGCCGCGCGTTCCGGGCCGCTGGAGGGTCGAGAGCCGATGGCAGATCGTCTCGAACCCGACCCCGAAATGACGTCCCAGCCGCTCGATGTCATAGTGCTGCGCCTCGGCAGCGCGCAGAAAATCGCCATAGGGCAGGATCAGTGCGCCCGCGAAATAATTGGCGAGCCCGATCCGCGCGAGATGCCGCGCTTCATCTCCCGACAGCGCGGGATCGTCGGCAAGCCGGTCGATTACATCCCCCAATTCGAGGAAGGCGAGCTGGGTCGCCATCTGGAACGCCTGCTGGCCCTGCTTGAGATCGGGTGAGATGTGCAGCGCACGGCTGGCGGGATCGTAGCGGCGTTGCGCGGTCTCGCCCTCGTCGTAGATCAGGCGCACGTCATGGCGCTTCGCGAGCCATGCGGCGAGCCCGGCATGGACGGTGCGAGGGCCGAGGCCGGTCGCGGCGTAGAGGCGCTCGGCCGCGTCATCCAACTCGGCGATATGGTTGTGCCGCGCATAGAAGAAATCGCGGACCTGCTCGAACGGCATCCGGGCGGGCGCATCACCCATCCATTCGTCGCCGAGCCGCGCCGCCATCGCCTCGGCGCGTTCCACGCCCTCGCGATTCTTCCGGTGCAGCGCCACCAACGTCCGCGCGACAGCGGGCATGTTGGTCGCCAGCTCGCGCATTTCGGCCACCGAAATCGTCTCGGCCTGGGCGCCATCGGACAGTGCCTCGCGCAAATCGGTGATGAGCCGCGCCTCATCGTCTTCGGAGAAGATCTGCACATCGACCCCGAACGCGGCGTTGAGGCGCAGCAGCACCGGCACGGTCAGCGGGCGCTGGTTCTGTTCGAGCTGGCTGAGATAACTGGTCGAGATCGCTAGCGCCTGCGCCAGCGCGGCCTGGGTGATGCCGCGCTCCTCGCGGAGGCGGCGCAGCCGTACGCCCATGAACGCCTTGCTCATGACGCGGCGCTCACTTCACAAAATCCACAACTTCGCAGTAACTCATCCGCATAACTTCACCTGTTCAGTCATTCCGTACGACCTGATTGTGTGAATATTGTGAACTCACCTGTCCCGCAAGGGTCATCGCAAGGTGAGTGGATGCAGCCCGTTCTCAATAATGATCCCGGCGACACCCTGTTCGTGGAGATGATCTTCCCCGAACAGGCGAACCACTACGGGACACTGTTCGGCGGGACCGCGCTCAGCCTGATGGGCAAGGCGGCATTCGTGGCCGCAAGCCGGCGCGCGCGCCGGGCGGTCGTCATGGCGACCTCAGACAAGATCGAGTTTCACATGCCCGTCGCGGTCGGCCAGCTCGTCGAGCTTGCGGCGCACGTATCGCGTGTCGGCCGCACGTCGATGACCGTCGAAGTCGCCGTGATCGTCGAGACCCTCACGACCGGCGAACGCCGGCCGGCGATGCGCGGGCAGTTCGAGATGGTCGCTGTCGATGAAGACGGCAGGCCCGCGCCGATCGACCCCGAAAACCCGACAACGAAGGAAGCCTGAGTTTATGAAGCTGCACGACGTCCGCACCTACAAGTCCGCCGAGCCGCTGGCGCGCGAGGATCAACTCGCGTGGAAACTTGCGGCGGTCGCGACGGACCCCGTGGCCGTCGAGGCCGAAGTCGCCGAAATGATCGGCAATCGGATCATCGACAACGCCGCGGTGGCGGCCGCCTCGATCGCGCGCAAGCCGATCCGCTCGGCCCGCGCGCAGGCGCTGGGCCATCGCTCCGAGCGCGGCGCGGCGCTGTTCGGCCTGGACGAAGATGTGAGGGTGAGCCCGGAATGGGCGGCCTGGGCTAATGGCGTCGCGGTGCGTGAGTTGGACTTCCACGATACCTTCCTCGCTGCGGAATACAGCCATCCCGGCGACAACATCCCGCCGATCCTAGCTGTCGCCCAGGCCAAGGGTCTGGATGGCGCTGCATTGGTGCGCGGCATTGCCGCCGGCTACGAAATACAGGTCGATCTGGTGAAGGGCATCTGCCTTCACGAGCACAAGATCGACCACATCGCCCATCTGGGGCCAAGCGCAGCCGGCGGCATCTGTGCCCTGCTCGGGCTGTCGACCGAAGTCGCCTGGCAGGCGATCCAGCAGGCGCTGCACACCACCACCACGACCCGCCAGTCGCGCAAGGGCGAAATCTCGACCTGGAAAGCCTATGCCCCGGCCTTCGCGGGCAAGATGGCGATCGAAGCGGTAGACCGGGCCATGCGCGGCGAAGGCGCGCCGTCGCCGACCTACGAAGGCGAGGACGGGTTCATCGCCTGGCTGCTATCTGGACCGGAGCATGTCTATCAAGTTCCATTGCCCGCACCCGGCGAACCTAAACGCGCAATTCTCGACACCTACACCAAGGAATATTCCGCCGAATATCAGAGCCAGGCGCTGATCGACCTCGCCAAGCGGATGGGACCGAAGATCGGCGATCTCAGTCAGGTCGAAAGCGTGCTGATAAAGACCAGCCACCACACCCATTATGTGATCGGCACCGGCGCGAACGACCCGCAGAAGATGGACCCGAAGGCGAGCCGCGAAACGCTCGATCATTCGATCATGTATATCTTCGCCGTCGCGTTGCAGGACGGCGGCTGGCATCACGAAAACAGCTATGCACCGGAGCGCACACAACGTGCCGACACTGTCGAGCTGTGGCACAAGATCAGCACCGAGGAAGACCCGGCCTGGACCGCGCGCTACCATGCCAAGGGGCCGGAAAAGGCGTTCGGCGGCAAGGTGGTCGTCAAGCTGAAGAACGGCCAGTCGATCGTCGACGAATTGGCCGTCGCCGATGCCCATCCGGCCGGTGCCCGCCCATTTACCCGGTCCAACTATATCGAGAAATTCCGGACCCTGGCGGACGGGATCGTCCCGATCGGGGAGCAGGATCGCTTCCTGGCCCTGGTCGAGTGCTTGCCGACCCTCAGCGCGGCGCAGGTCGCCAGGCTCAATTTCACCGTCGATGCCGCCCGGCTGGGGCCTGACGCCCCGGTTGGCATCTTCTGAGGATCATGGTCATGGGAGCAACCTTCAGGCCGAAGAAGTCGGTGGCGCTTTCAGGCGTCACCGCCGGCAACACCGCGCTCTGCACCGTGGGGCGCACGGGCAACGACCTGCACTATCGCGGCTACGACATCCTCGACGTCGCCGGGACCTGCGAGTTCGAGGAGATCGCCCATCTGCTTGTGCATGGCAGCCTGCCGACCGCCGCGCAGCTCGCCGGCTATAAGGCCAAGCTCCGGTCGTTGCGCGGTCTGCCCGCGGCGGTGAAGCGGACGCTGGAGGCAATTCCGGCCGCCGCGCATCCGATGGACGTGATGCGCTCCGGCGTCTCGGCGCTCGGTTGCGTGCTGCCCGAGGCGGCCGACCACAACCATCCCGGCGCCCGCGATATCGCCGACCGGCTGCTGGCGTCGCTGGGCTCGATGCTGCTCTACTGGCATCATTTCGCGCATCATGGCCGCGCGGTCGAAGTCGAGACCGACGACGACAGCATCGGCGGGCACTTCCTCCACCTCCTGCATGGCAAGCCGCCCAGCGACAGTCATGTCCGCGCTATGCACACCTCGCTCAACCTCTATGCCGAGCACGAGTTCAACGCCTCAACCTTCACCGCCCGGTCGATCGCGGGCACCGGCGCCGACATGTATTCGGCGATTACCGGCGCGATCGGGGCCTTGCGCGGCCCCAAGCATGGCGGCGCCAATGAAGTCGCGTTCGAGACCCAGAAGCGCTACTCCACCGCCGACGAGGCCGAGGCCGACATCCGCCGCCGCATCGAGGCGAAGGAGGTTGTGATCGGCTTTGGCCACCCGGTCTATACCGAGTCCGACCCGCGCAACGTCATTATCAAGGACGTCGCCCACCGGCTCGCGCTGGAGGCCAAGGCCACCCGACAGTTCGAGATCGCCGAGCGGATCGAGAGCGTGATGGCCGACACCAAGGCGATGTTCGCCAATCTCGACTGGTACAGCGCCGTCTCCTACCACCTGATGGGCGTGCCGACCGCGATGTTCACGCCGATGTTCGTGATCTCGCGAACCTCGGGCTGGGCGGCGCACGTCATCGAGCAACGGATCGACAACAAGATCATCCGCCCATCCGCCAATTACACCGGCCCCGACAATCTCGCCTTCGTGCCGATCGAGGCGCGCGGCGACGGCGTTCCCGCGCTGGCGGGCTGAAAGGAGGATAGATGCCTTATCTGATCGCCAGCAATCTTCCCGGCGAGTCCGCCGGCAGGCGCTTTCGCACCCTGCTCGACCGGCCGGAAATCCTCCAGCTTCCCGGCGCCCATAACGGCATGGCCGCGCTCCAGGCCAAGGCGGCGGGATTCGAGGGACTCTATTTGTCGGGCGCAGCGATGACGGCCTCGATGGGCCTGCCCGACTTGGGCATCATCACCGTCGACGAGGTGGCTTTCTTCATCCGGCAGATCGTGCGCGCTTCGCGCCTGCCGCTGCTGGTCGACGGGGACACCGGCTATGGCGAGGCGCTCAATGTCATGCACATGGTTCGAGCTTTTGAAGAGGCCGGTGCGGGTGCGGTGCATCTGGAGGACCAGCTCCTTCCCAAGAAATGCGGTCACCTCAACGACAAGAAGCTGGCCGACGCCCGCGACATGGCCGCCAAGGTGGCGGCAGCGGCCAGGGCGCGGCGTGATCTCGTCATCGTCGCCCGCACCGATGCGGCGGCGAGCGAGGGCTTGGACGGCGCGATCGCGCGGGCGAAGCTCTATGTCGAGGCTGGCGCGGACGCGATCTTCCCCGAGGCGCTGACCAGCATCGAAATGTTCCGTGCCGTCGCCGAGGCGCTGCCGGGCGTGAAGCTGCTCGCCAACATGACCGAGTTCGGCAGGACACCCTACCAGACGGCGGCCGAGTTCGAGGCGCTCGGCTACAGCATGGTGATCTGGCCTGTCAGCTCGCTGCGCGTCGCCAACAAGGCCCAGGAAAAGCTCTACGCCGCGATCCGGCGCGACGGCGGCACACAGGCGTTGCTGCCCGAGATGCAGACGCGGGCAGAACTCTACGACGCCATCGGACTGCATGATTACGAGGCGCTCGACGCTTCTATCATCAAGACGGTCGTGCCGGCATGACGATCCGCAGTGCGCTGCCCCTACCGCCGCGAATGCGTCGGCGCGTCGCGTCCGGCTGACGCGGCGCGCTCACCCCGTCCCCGTCCCCACTGATGAACCGGCGATGCTGTGCTGTCGCCGTAGGAGAAGATTCATGTCCGTCACCGTTGCCAATCTCGGCTTCCCTCGCATCGGTCCCCGCCGCGAACTCAAGACCGCGCTCGAATCCTACTGGGCCGCCAAAACCCATAAGGCGGCCCTGCTGGAAACGGCCGCCGGTCTGCGCGCCGCCACATGGGCGCGGCAGAGGGCGCTCGGCGTCGATGTCATTCCGAGCAACGATTTCTCCTTCTATGATCAGGTGCTCGACACCAGCGTCATGGTCGGCGCGATCCCCGACATCTACCGGGCGCTCGGCGCGGCGGATTCCCTGGACGTCTATTTCGCGATGGCGCGCGGCACCCAGACCGGGACCGCCGACGAAAGCTGTTCCCACGGGCACGGCAAGGGCGGGGATGTGCCCGCGCTCGAAATGACCAAATGGTTCGACACCAACTATCATTACATGGTGCCCGAGGTGACACCGGGCCAGTCGTTTCAGCTCACCTCGACCAAGGCGATCGACGAGTATCGCGAAGCCAAGGCGCTCGGCTATCGGACGCGGCCGGTCATCCTCGGCCCCGTGACCTGGCTGCTGCTCGCCAAATCCAAACAGAACGGCTTCGATCCGCTGACGCTGCTTCCCAATCTGCTGCCAGTCTATGCCGAGCTGCTGCGCCGGCTGCGCGACGCCGGCGCGGACTGGGTGCAGATCGACGAGCCGGCGCTGGTGCTCGACCTCGACGATCGCGCGCGCGGCGCGTTCGCCACGGCCTATATCATGCTGGCCCACACCGTGCCGGACGTGAAGCTGATGCTCGCCACCTATTTCGGGCCGCTCGGCGACAATCTGGCCACCGCGGTTGGCCTGCCCATCGCCGGCCTCCACATCGATCTTGTCCGTGCGCCCGAACAGCTCGACGAGGTGCTGGCCAAGGCACCGCCCGAACTGCTGTTGTCGCTGGGCGTCATCGACGGCCGCAATGTCTGGAAGGCGAACCTGACCGCGTTGCTCGACCGCTACGAGCCGATCGTGAAGCTGCGCCGGAACGTCCAGATCGCGCCGTCCTGCTCACTGCTGCACACGCCGATCGATCTCGCCCTGGAGACGAAGCTCGACGTCCAGGTGAGGGATTGGCTCTCCTTCGCGGTTCAGAAGCTGGAAGAATTGTCGATCCTCCGCCTCGGCCTTGCGGATGGACGCTATGTGATTTCCGACGAGCTGGCGGCCAACGCCGACTCCATCACCAGCCGCCGCACTTCGTCGCTCACCAATGATCGGCGGGTCCGGGCGCGTGTGTCCGCGGTCACTGCCGATTGGGCGCGGCGTGCCGTGCCGTTCGGCGAGCGCATCAAGCTCCAGCGCTCGATCCTCAATCTGCCGCCGCTGCCGACCACGACGATCGGCTCCTTCCCGCAGACCGCCGAGGTCAGGAAGGCGCGGGCCGCGCATGGCAAGGGTGCGCTCGACCATGCCGCCTATAAGCAGTTCCTGCAGGAAGAGACCGAGCGGGCTATCCGCTGGCAGGAAGAGATTGGCCTCGACGTGCTGGTCCACGGCGAGTTCGAGCGCAATGACATGGTGCAATATTTCGGCGAGCAGCTTGCCGGCTTCACCTTCACCAAGGCCGCCTGGGTGCAGAGCTACGGCTCGCGCTGCGTTCGCCCGCCGATCATCTACGGCGATGTCTCGCGGCCCAAGCCGATGACGGTCGACTGGTGGGCCTATGCGCAGGGTCTGACGACCAGGCCGATGAAGGGCATGCTCACGGGGCCGGTGACGATCCTGCAATGGTCGTTCGTCCGCGACGATCAGCCGCGCGAGCAGACCTGCCGGCAGATCGCGCTCGCCATCCGCGACGAGGTGGTCGACCTCGAAGCCGCGGGCGCGAAGATCATCCAGATCGATGAGGCGGCCTTGCGCGAGGGGCTACCGCTCCGGCGAGCCGACTGGCAGCCTTATCTCGACTGGGCGGTGGAGTGCTTCCGGATCACAGCCTCGGGCGTGAAGCCGGAAACCCAGATCCACACCCATATGTGCTATTCCGAGTTCAACGACATCATCGCCGCGATCGGTGCGATGGATGCCGACGTCATCTCAATTGAGACCGCACGATCGAAGATGGAGCTGCTCGACGCGTTCGCGACCTACCGCTATCCCAACGAGATCGGGCCGGGCGTCTACGACATACACGCGCCGCGCATCCCCACAGTCGATGAGATGCAGCAGCTTCTCATCAAGGCCGGTGGGCGCCTGTCGTCCGGGCAGCTTTGGGTTAATCCCGATTGCGGCCTCAAGACGCGCAAATGGGAAGAGGTAAAGCCGGCGCTGATCAATATGATCGACGCCGCCAAGGGCGCGCGTGTCGCGCTTGGATAAGCCCGCAAGGCTGGGGTGCGGTTCGGCGTCGCACTCCGCTTTCCCCCAGCAACTGCCGTCCCAAGACCATATGTTCCTGCGCGGGATCGAAGCGCACGGGCGTCACGGCGTTTTCGAGGCAGAGCGGCGAGAAGGTCAGCGCTTCATCGTCGACGTCGACTGGTGGCTCTACCGCCCCGCCGCCACGGACGATATGCGCGATACGGTCTGCTATAAGGCGATCTTCGATATAGTTGTGGCGTTGATCGTCGGTGAGCCCTGGCGTCTCATCGAAACATTTGCTGCGAGGATTGCGACGAAGCTGCTGGAGAGCTTCCCGGCAATTGCAGCGCTCAACGTCACCGTCCACAAACCCGATGCCCCGATAGGCGGACGGTTTGCCGACGTGGGGGTGAGCCTGTTTCGGAGGCGATCCGATGCCTGACCGACGCGGCGGCTTCTAATAGACGAGCGCCGTCCGCTAGCCGAGTTGAATGAGGCCGGGTGCCGATCCGCGCGAGCCTATCGGCAAAGCCATAGGCCGAAATCGGGGTCCGCGCTGTGTCCGAAACCGCAGGCAAGCAAAAAGCCCCAGCGGTGAGGCTGGGGCTGTGCGCGAGGCTTGTTGGATTCAGTGCCGGGTGGCTGCGCCGCGCCCATTACGGCCATGCAATCGAGATGAGCCCTCAGGAGCCCAACTCAGCTGCCGCCCTCTCGAACCAGTTTGACCATTCGACAATCAAATGTTCACGATGATTAGCAAGAACATGTTCCGGCACCCCCTTCGGCAGGAGAATGCATAGCCTTGCTACCATGCCACCGTCGTAATCACGAAACTGATGCATCAACTGGCCGATTTCGCTGCCATCCTCGAGGCGGAGGCTGCCCAATACCCGTCGCGGAAATTCCGGATCCAGCGGGAGAGAGACAAGTTCCGTCCCCCCCCATTTAATGTCAAACTTGGTGAGGATGCCGCCCAACGCTTCAGTGACCGAAATTATGCCAAATCCCTCAGGATCCTCCGAGGGGGATACATTCCATTGAATCCGGTAATGTTCAGGATTGGCGGAAATTAGTTTCTCTTGCACGTTTAGCGCACTCTTGAACCAATCCCCGAACTGGGCGGCCGACATGCCTTTAACGCGGATTTCGACGGTTGCGGGCACCAACGCACCATTCGATACCGTTAACGCCTTGCGCCAGAATTCATTTCCCTCTTCCAGTTGCGTCCCCAGAAGTTCCAGAATTCCTTCCGGCCCAATAGCATTCTTGAGCAGCGCGAGCGCCCGGCGAGCTTGCTGAAGTTCGAGTTCGGAACAGCGGTCACCCAAACCAGCATACTCCTGCGTTACTATTTCGAAAACACTCGAGTTCATTGCTGCTCTCCCAATCTCGACAGCCCAGACTGCCCTTGATGTTGCTATTTACTAATGATCAAAGAGTCAATATCCAACGACTCTGATGCTCGCGCGGGCCTCCCTGCAGCCTGATTCTCGCCAGTGCATCGGTGGTGGTGGACTGGACCACGGCACTGATGCAATCTGTCTCTCGAGAATTGGCGGGTCAACAGCAGGATGCCTTCGAAGCAGAGTGCAAGCACCTGATCAAACGATCAATAAAGATGCTTGCTCCGTGGCCGGGAGGATGCGAGGCTCCATTGGTCGGCAGATCCGCGGTTGGCCCTTGCAGGGATATACCTTTGTTGAAACGCACCGGCATCAGCCAAAGCAGTTGCTTCATATGCCGCCGGGGTCATCGGGTGAATGCTACCGCCTCCTCGATCGGCAGCCGGGAAGTCCGGACAACGTTGGAAGGATGATCTGGATCCTCATATCCAAAGGATAATCCGAAGAGGACTCGCATGTCGTCCGGTATGTTCAGTTCCCGCTTCACAACGGCCGCATAGTGGCTCAGCGAACTTTGAGGACAAGAAGCCAGGCCGTGAGCGGTCAATGCCAGCATCAAAGATTGAGCAAACATGCCGACATCGGCGGCCTCCCGTACGCCGCACCAGTCCGGCATAGACAAGAATGCTACATGTGGCGCGCCAAAGAACCTGAAGTTTCCAAGAAATGATTCCTGGCGGGCAACCAGATCCTCTCGCTTCACCCCGGTCGCGGAAAAAAGTGCCTTTGCTGCATCTATTTGACGAGTCCGGTACTCCCCGGGCCGGACGACGGTGATGGGGTAGTCCGGGCTTTCCCCTGCGCCTGAAGCGGCCTCGTGTAAGAGGGCGTTACGCATTCGCTCTGCCGCTCCTCCGGATAGGACATCGACACGCCAGGGCTGGGCATTGACGTTTGACGGCGCCAGCTGCGCCAATTCGAAAACGCGCGTCAGAAGTGGTGCCGGGATCGGGCGAGCGAGAAAGCCGCGCACGGAGTGGCGCTGCCGTAAGAGGCGTTCAAGCGCGGCTCCATCCTCATTAACCCAGCTCTGAGATTCAGTGGTCTGCTGCATGTAGTTTGCTCCGAAATATGCCGAGGATGGGACTGGCTGCCCCGATCAAGAACATTGTCTATTTGGAGAAGAGCCGTCCCATTGCGTGCAACGGCGAAGCGGCAAAGATCTCGAAATCTGGTCAGCCACCATCAGCGACCCTTCCAGACCCCGGCACGCTTTTCAATGAAGGCCGCCATGCCTTCCCTTCGATCTTCGGTAGCAGCCAGAATCTGAAAAAGGCGACGTTCCGTGATGAGGGCGGTTGAAAGGTTGGTCTCAAAAGCCAGCTTGACCATCTCCTTGTTGATCATTGCGGCCATGGGCGGCATTGCCGCTATGGTAGCCGCTGTCGACAAGGCGTCAGCCAGGAGTTCGCTCTCCGGCACGACCCGCGCGACGAGGTTCGCGCTCTCGGCTTCCCTTGCATTCATCATCCTTCCGGTGAGGCACATCTCCATGGCCTTGGCCTTGCCGACGGCGCGAGTGAGTCGCTGAGACCCTCCCATGCTCGGCGCAACACCGAGCTTGATCTCGGGTTGTCCGAATTGGGCGGTATCGGCTGCGATAATGAAATCCGCCATCATCGCCAGCTCGCAGCCTCCGCCAAGCGCATAGCCCGCCACTGCCGCAATCCATGGCTTGCGCACAGCAGCAATATGGGCCTGCCAGTCCGAAAAGAAATCCTGCAGAAAGAGCTCGGACGCGGCCTTGGTGGCCACTTCCTTGATATCGGCTCCTGCGGCGAATGCCCTCGCGCTTCCGGTCAGAACGGCGCAGCGCTGGGAATCGTCCGCACTGTAGGCCGCAAATGCTGCGCTGAGGTCACGCAAGACTTGATCGTTCAGTGCGTTGAGCACATGCGGCCTGTTCAGCGTCAAAAGAGTGACGGGACCGCGTTGTTCGACAAGGAGCGTTTCAAAAAGCATTATATGAACTTTCGGCTAGCAGCGGGATCACGGTTGTTCTCGAGGAGGCAAAGTGATCGAGCGGTCTTTACCAATGAACCATGGGCAAACCTGCAACCGGTGAGCGGAAGGAAGGAATGGAGTCATTCCACAACCCGCCAAGATAGGCCGTTTTCAGGTCTTTTCCGCCAAAAGTAATCGAAGCGGTCCAGGTGCAGAGGGGGCCGCCCGTCGCCTTTATAACGTCAAAATCAACAACATTGCCGCTGGCGAAAGCATCCTCGAAACGCCTCGTCGCTTCGCGGTCGCCATCATCCGAGAGATTAAGCAGGTCTCCCTCGGGCGTTATCGCTACGAGGCGATCTGCGAACACCATTGTGGCCCACAGGTTGCCATATTCGTCAAACGCGATGCCATCGACCAGACCGTCACCCAGGGAAGAGGGCCCGTACACTTCGCGATTGGAAAGGGAGCCGTCCTCATGAACCCGAAGGCGCGACACGCGCTTGGCGGTGGTCTCCGCGACGTAAAGCCACTGCTCTTCTCGGTCCAGGCGGATTTCGTTCGTGAAATGGAACCCGTCAGCCACGATGCGAGGACCGCGATCATCAATGAGTATGATGTACCCGTCGGCCGTCTTCGAGTTGAGTGCGCTGTCCCACATCGGCGCGCGGGTCGACACCGTCACCCACAATCGGCCTTTGCGATCCCGCAATACGAAGTTCACCTTTCCGATGGGCATACCGTCGAGGGTATCCAGCAATACATCCGTCTTGCCCGCCCGCGTCATTACCTCAAGTCTGTCAGTTCCGAAGTTCGCGATCAGAATGTCCCCATTCTCCGCGAAGGCTAAACCGTTTGGCAATGTGCCGACCAAAAGGCTTTCCTTGGCGTTCTCTACAAGATCGAAACGTTTATCGGCAGTTTGAGTGACCAGCGCCTGACTTCCATCGGGCTTGATCCAGGTCACACCGCCACGTGCATCGGCGACCCACAGGCTGCCGTCGCGTTCCGCCAAAATACATTCCGGGCGTTGAAGCCCCTTGCCCACGCGCGTGACCGAGGCAGGATCAAGTTGCCATCCGACAAGGGGGTTTGATCCTTTCGCCTGACGAATTATCGTCAATCCTGTTCTCCGTACTTCTGTATGATTCTTTTGACAGTGGTGAAATCTTCGATCTTCCGAATAACTCAGAAGTTGACCTTATCGGCGCCCTTGCTTTGCAGCATCTCACGAGCTTCCGTAGGCGAGGCGATCTCGAGTCCGAGGGTCTCGACGATCGTCCTGATTTTACTCACCTGGTCCGCACTCTTGGTTGCCAGCGTTTTCGGACCAGAATAGAGGCTGTCTTCGAGACCCACTCGAACGCTGCCGCCCAGAATCGCGCTTAGCGTAATTATTGGAAGCTGGTGGCGTCCGGCGCCAATCGCCGAGAACAGACAGTCTTTCCCGAAGAGGCGGTCGGCTGTCGCCTTGAGGTACATGACGTGCTGCGGATCCGCGGCCAAAGCTCCCAAAATTCCGAAAATGCCCTGAATGAAGAACGGAGGCTTTATGAGTCCCTTATCTGCAAAGTAGGCCAGTGTATGGAGATGACTGATATCATACACCTCATATTCGAACCTTGTATCGTGTTCGTTAAGCAAGCTAATGGCATTTTCTATTTGAGTAAACGTATTTGATACGATGATGTTTTTAGTTGCCTCTAGATATGGCTGCTCCCAGTCGTACTTCCATTCAGTAACTTTACTTCCAGCGTGAGATATGTTGAAGTTGAATGATCCCATATTCATGGATACAACTTCTGGCCTATAATGAAGAGGCGCAGCAAGTCTGTCTTCCATCGACATTCCTAGAGCTCCGCCAGTTGTAATATTAATTATTGCATCTGTCTGCTGCTTTATCCTTGAAAGGAACTGACCAAATATTTCTGGGGAAGGGGTCGGTTTGCCGGTTTTTGGATCGCGAGCATGAAGATGTATCATTGCAGCACCGGCCTCCGCCGCGGCAACGGCATCGGCAACAATTTCGTCAGGCGTGATCGGCAAATAGGGTGACATGCTCGGCGTATGGACGGAGCCGGTAACTGCGCATGTGATTATGACTTTGCTCATACGGGATCCTTCGTGTTTTTCACGCGATTAATGGCGTTTTCGGGATTACGGGCGCTGCTGGTGCCGTCCATCGGACCAAGAAGGCACTCGGCTCTCTGGTCGACAAAGGACGGGTGGGATTGATCGCAGATCGGACAGCGAGAACCGTGCAGCATAGTGTCTGGTTGGCATTTCCATGTCTCCACGCGTCGCGAACTTCACTGGATTCTGATTGCGGCGGAGACTCATTGAATCTTGCCTTCCGAGCTTTCACTTCTAAGTTACCACTAGTGATCGAATAGTCAATACAGCAATTGCCAGGCACTGTCCTGCAGGTTGGATGGATGGTTGACGGGTGGGTGCCACAAGCCTGTGTTGAGGCAAAGAGAGGCAATAAAAACTCACGTTCGCGTCCGGTGAGGAACCGTTCAGTGGAAGCGACCGCTCCGAATCACAAGCGATAGAAACTGGAAGACGGGGAGAAATTATAGATGATCGCATGATCACTAAATGCCGCATGCTGGTTGATCGGCGGGTCTTCAAAGACGTCCTATGCGGATCGCCCCGTCGAGACGGAATTGCCTCGCCGTTGAGCGCGGGATTAGCGATGATCGCATCCACGGGGTGCGCATATTCCTCGGGGCGACCTGGCCGACCGGGGTGAGACACTTGGCACGCCAGGGAATCCAGCACCATCCGCCCCCGTAACAATCGAGATGACTCCCTTGATGTCCATCACGGTTGTTCTTTCTGAAAGGGCTCGACGGCGATCGCCATCGCTTCGCCGCCACCTATGCAAACCTCTGCTATCCTGCATTCAGTCCACGCCGTTAGGGGCGGCGACAAGCGCAACCGCTATCCGCGCGCCCGATGCGCCGATCGCGGTAGCGCCACCATTGACGTCTGGCTTTTCCCGCGGGATGTCGAGGCCACACTCGGCGATCGCAACCGTCCCCAAGCGGTCGCGGGACCTACGGCCCTTTCGGTTCGCGACCAAAGGCGCAAACACCCAGGCAGGACAAGATTATAGTGATCCTATGGTCAACAGAGGTCCACGCCATGTTTATCTGTCAGGTAGTTGGGGCGGAAACCGAATCGCAGCATTCGCGCATTGCTCCGGCATCGGCGGGCCGCGTCCAGTCTGGACTGCCCCCGGTGGCGGCTGAGGGTCGGCTCCACCTGCCACAAACAAGGCCCAAGTTTTATATTGACTCAATGATCATTAGGCGTAACCTCAACATCGAGGGGTTAGGAGCGACCATCGCAATAAGCCTCAACGGCAGAAACTTTCCAGGCGTGAGGAGAATCGAAATGCTGAGTAGGTTCCATGGAGTTGGCGTGTCGCTGGTTGCGTTGGCATTCGCGTCGGCTGCTGCTGCGCAAGAGGTTCGCCCGGGCGGTGGAGATACGCAGCTCTCCGCAGACGGGGATGCGTCATCTGCCGTCGGTGGCGGGGTGGAGGACATTGTCGTCACCGCGCAACGACGGAATGAGAACCTCCAGAAAGTTCCGATCGCCGTTCAGGCGTTTAGTGAGACTGAGCTGGAAGCGGCAGGGATCACCAGCACTGTCGACCTCGCCCGGATAACGCCGGGACTCACCTATGGCCGCGGTGTTGGCCTGGGTTCGCCCTTCTTGCGGGGAGTAGGCACGTCTGCGAATGGTCCTGGGACTGAAAACTCCGTCGCGGTCTACGTCGATGGTGTCTATTACGCGACCAAGGCTTCCGCGGTTACCGATCTTGAAAGTGTTGAACGAATTGAGGTGCTAAAGGGACCCCAGGGCACGCTTTTTGGTCGAAATGCATCCGGTGGCCTGATTCAGATAATCACGGCGGACCCTTCGGACGACCCCGAGCTTGCCTTGAAGGCAGGCTACGCCAATTACGATACTGTCACGCTCAGCGGCTACGGGAACTTGCCGTTAACAGATACTTTGGCTGCTAACCTGTCGGCGTCGTATTGGAACCAAGGTGAGGGTTGGGGGGAAAACATCGCTACCGGCAATGATGTAAACCTCACGGATAAATTCAATACCCGCGGCAAGATCAAGTGGGAGCCCTCCTCATCGACGCGAGTAACACTCGTGGGGGATTACGCCTACCTCGACACATCTGTGGGCCTGGCGCTACAGCCGCTTCCCGGTCTCAAGCCAGCTCTTGCGGGATTTTTCACAGGAGGAAAGTACGACGTCGATCTAGATACCGATGTCGGGATCACGTCGAGAAGCGGGGGCGTCAGTCTGAAGGTCGAGCACGAATTCTCTTTTGCTGATTTCCTCAGTATTTCGGCCTGGAGAGGAACCCACTACACCTTTGTGCTCGATAATGACTACACGGCCGTTCCTCGCCAGACGTCTATCGCTGATGCTCGTGAAGACCAGTATAGCCAGGAATTTCAGTTTTCCGGCGGAACGCCGTCAACCTTGCAGTGGACGGCGGGTGTATACCTGTTCTCCTATGACGGAAACCAGACGTTCACGAATCGGGGGATCGGATTTCCGACACTGCAATATTCCGGCTTGCATGGCAGGCAGCGAGCAGCCTCTCAAGCCGTCTACGCTCAGGTGACAAAGGAGCTGTTTCCTCGCACCCGCCTGACGGTAGGCGGGCGCTATACCTGGGAAAAGCGTAAACTGGACGGGTATTTTCTGTCGGCCAGTCTGGCGGGCGTTGTCACAACGACGCCAGTGCCCGACCAAAAGACAAGTTTCAAGAAGCCAACCTGGAGAGTGGCCCTGGAGCACGACTTCGCTGACGATGTGCTCGGCTATCTCAGCTATAACCGAGGCTTCAAGAGCGGTGTCTATAATATTCTCAGCCTGACGGGCGCGCCGGTCAGGCCGGAAATAGTTGACGCATATGAGGCGGGCCTCAAGACAACCTTCTTGGATCGAAAGGTCCGATTGAATGTCGCCGCTTTTCGTTACGGGTTTCAGGACATCCAGCTAGGTTCGTTCGCGCTTGCCGGCTCCATTTCCCTGCGAAACGCTGCTCGGGCCGAGATCTATGGCATTGATGTCGATTTCGAGGTTGCCCCGACCTCCAGGTTACGGTTGTCCGGATCGGCCGAGTGGCTGCACGCTCGGTTCACGTCATTTCCGGGAGCACCTGCCGCTGTGCCTCTCCCCACTGGAGGCAACAGTACGGCCAATATCGATGCGTCGGGCAACCATATGATACGTGCGCCAAGCTTTACCGCTAACGCTGCCGTTAACTACACGGTGCCGGTGGGCGACGGTGAGATCGACTTTAATTTGAACTATACGTATTCTTCGAAAAGCTACCAAGAATTTGATGAATATCTGTTCGTGCCTGAGCTTAGTCTGGTAAACGCCCAGATAGCTTGGCAAATAAATGACATGTATAAAATCTCCATATGGGGTAGAAACTTGACCAACAAGTTCTATTACTATAACATGAGTGCGGTTAATCTCGCATCGACGGGCTCTGCTGCCGACCCAAGAACCTACGGAGTAAATTTTGAGGTCCGGTTCTGATCCCGAGTTTTTCTGAGATCGGATTGGTATTGCCTGGCATGTTTCGCTTGAACCACTGTGCAGAGGCGTCGAGTCGTTGACAGCGATAACTGAATCCTTGTCTATCGGGGAGCGTCTGGACCGCGTGGCGCCCGGACGCTACCTCCTCAAATGGACACTTTTTGTACGATTTGCGTTGTTCTGGGATTTCTTCGACCTATCCATGGCCGGAGTACTTTTGGGCCTTTGGCTGCATTCAGGGGCTTCGAGTGCCGGCCTCAACGCCGCTTTCATATCGGTAACTGCCCTCGGCATGCTCGTCGGAAACATAGCGGCAGCGGCCTTCGTCGACCGGGTGGGGCGTAAGACCACGCTTCTATGGGCCTTATCGCTCGTAGCAGTCTCCTCGCTGCTGTCGGCAATCCTGCCTTTTTCCATGGCGGCGCTGATCGCGCTTCGATTTGTCTGCGGTCTTGGCATGGGCTCGATGCCGGTTCCGGCAACATTGCTCCTGGTTGAAGTCACCCCCGCCACGGCGCGTGCATCGTGGACCTTCTGGTCAAGCCTGGTTGGTCAGGCCGGTCTGTTTGCGTCCGCTGTCGCCGCGTACCTGCTCTTGCCAACGTACAGCTGGCGCTGGATGTTCGCGATACCCGGCATATCGTGTTTGCTTCTCCTCATATTAAGTCGCGCAATGCCGGAGTCGCCGCGCTGGTTAGCCGGGAAGGGCCGTGATGCTGAGGCCGATGCCATTGTAACGAAGTTCGAAGGCGATAAGCGGGGTGTGATATCAAGTGATCGGCAAACGGTGCTTGCCCCACCAGCCATCGTGGACGATTCCAATCCACCACGCTTTAAATACGCGAAGAGGCTCGTCGTAGCTTGCCTGATCCTGATCGCTGCCAATGCGGGCACATATTTATTCATGCAATGGCTGCCGACCATACTCCTTGCTGCACAGATCGATCTGTCCAACAGTCTGATTTACAACCTTGTAATAGTGAGCGGAACACTATTGGCAGGCATTGCAGGTGGGTTGATCGGCGACCGCGTCGGCAGGCGAAAGATGATAATAATTTCGTCTATCCTCGGCTTCTGTTCGGCGGCTTCTTTTATCTCGTTGATAAACTATTCCTCGGCTTTAGGAATGGGCGCCGGTTTTTTCCTGCTTGCAATTCTCACCTACCTCGGCACGGTGGGCTTCCTCTACACCAGCGAGATATTCCCAACTCGTATTCGAGGCGCCTGTCTGGGAGTTGCCACCTCAACCTTCCGGGTGTGTAATGTTGTTCTGCCTTTGGTCGTTGTTGCGTTGACGCCCATCGGCATCGGCTACGCAGTTACAGGGACGATAGCCGTCCTGCTCGTCGCCGTAGCATTCGCGGCATCCACGATACGTATAGAAACCGCTGGCATTCCGCTGGATACCCACGCCCGCTAGCAATTGTGCGAAAGGAAGCTGTTATGATGAATCTGTTCGCCGTGCTCACTAATACGGGGTTTCACCTCGCCGGATGGCGCCATCCATCCGCGTGGACTGACACTATGATGAACCTCGAACAGTACATCGAGTTCGCACAGAAGGCCGAAGCAGCTAAGCTGGACGCCGTCTTTCTCGCCGATGGGAATGGAGTGCGTGATCTTGATCAACCCGAGATTTACAAGGCCCTTCGCGTGGACGGACGACCGTCCGTCTTCGAGCCGCTGACGCTGTTCAGCGCACTTTCACAGCATACAAGTCGGATTGGTTTCGTGGCGACCGCCGTTACCTCTTTCGATCAACCCTATTTTGTTGCGCGTCGATTTGCCTCGCTGGACCATCTCACCGGCGGGCGGGCTGGCTGGAACATCGTCACGGGCTCCTACGAAGATGATGCGCTGAATTTCAATCGCGACGCACACGAGGAAAAGGAACTTCGTTATGAGCGCGCGCACGAATTCGTCGATGTTTGTGTGGGGTTGTGGAGCGGTTGGAAGGAGAATGCGTTCCCGGAGGACAAGGCTACCGGTGTCTACGCCGATCCCGAAAAAGTGAGTTCACTAAATCACAAGGGTCGTTTCTACCAGGTTCGCGGTCCCCTCAACATCATGACGCCCCCACAGGGGCGGCCGTTGCTGGTGCATGCTGGTCAGTCCGAAGGGGGACGGGACCTCGCGGCTCGATATGCAGACGCCATCTTTGCGGCAGTGCGTACGAAGGCCGCCAGTAAGGAACTGCGGGCCGACATCCTAGAGCGCGCCCGGCGTTTCGGCCGCGATCCCAAGGAAATCAAGTTTCTGCCGGGAATGACGCCTTATCACGGCAGCTCAAAGAAAAATGCGGAGGCTAGAATCGCAGGTCTTTCAGAGCTCATTCCGCCGGCAGTTGGAATCCAGCACCTGGTTCACTCCGTGAAGCATCCGTTTACCGTAGAGGACCTCGATAAGCCAATGCCGCTGTTGGAGGCTGACGTTATCGGTGCCGGGTCACCTCGTAAATTGGTGAACGAATATGTGCGCGCAGACGCAGTAACTGTCCGTCAAGCCTATCAGCGCCTGATTCCCGGCCTCGGCCTGCCGATCTTCGCCGGGACGGCTACGGATATCGCTGACGAGATGGAGGACTGGTACCGGGACGGTGCTTGTGACGGCTTCATGGTCGGTCTCCCGGTCGTGCCGATAGACCTCGATTCGTTCACACAAGAAGTTGTTCCTGAGCTCCAGCGGCGCGGACTTTTTCGCCGTGAGTACAGCGACGGCACTCTCAGGGACGTGATGGGATATCCAAAAGCATCTTGATGTCCTTTCAACGACATTGCTGAGTAATCAGGATGGAAAAGCGTGAGAGAGTTGGTTCGCAATGAGACATGACGATCATTTCGATGACGCTACCCAAGTCATTGTGTCGACGCGTTCAAGACAAGAGCCTTTGACAGCTCTCCCGCCCGTCTATCATGCATCGACAATATTCTTTGAGAATATTGATCTGTACGAAGAAGCCGTAAAATCGGTCGTATCCGGAGAACCTGACCGATACGCGTACGGAACTGCGGGCACTCCAACAACCGCCCAGCTAGCTCAAGTGATTAGCGAGGTGGAGGGCAGAGGGCATGATTGCCGCACCGCCCTCGTGCCATCTGGTAAACATGCAATAATAGCAGTATTTCTTTCATTTCTTTCTAGCGGCGACCATGTTCTGATATCTGACTCCGTATACGGTCCCGCACGGATATTTGCCGAAGAAGAGCTGACCCGTTTTGGAATAGAGGTAGAATTCTTCGACCCGCTTATTGATGCCGATAGTCTATCTGAAAGATTCCGGTCGTCTACCAGGATGATATACCTGGAGAGCCCGGGAACGATGACATTCGATGTTATCGACGTTCCGGCAATTTCTGCAATTGCGCGCCAAAATAATATTTTGGTAGCGGCTGACAATGCTTGGGGATCCCCGTTTTTTGGAAAGCCGTTCGATTGGGGCGTCGACATTTCCATACTACCTCTTACAAAATTCTGGAACGGACATTCCGACCTCGTGATGGGCGCAATTGTCGTTCGAACGCAGCATTGGGATCCGTTATGGCGCTACATTCAGCGGACGAGTCCATCTGTCACCAGTCAAGACGCCTATCTGGTATTGCGTGGCGTCAGGACCGCGGCAGTTCGCCTTAAGCAGCACGAAGCTACCGGGATGCTCCTTGCTCATTGGCTCGAAAGCCAGGAGGAAGTCGCGAATGTTCTTCCGTGCCTATCCGCTTGACGCATACACCCACTACATCTAGTGGCTGCCTTGTGGCGCGCGCCTGACTTTTCCTGCGGCTTGGTGCCACCCAAAGCGGTTGTAAAGGGTGGGGATTGTGGACGTTCTTGACCGCGACAAGCTGCCGTTCCCGAAATCCCTCCCCGAGTTCCAGCGGCTTTTCCCGGATGATGGCGCTTGCGCGTCCTGGCTTGAAAAAGCTCGCTGGCCTGATGGATTTGCGTGCCCACGCTGTGGCGTCGTCGGCGATCCGTTTCGTTTCACCACTCGGCCTGTCATCCTGATGTGCCGCTCGTGTCGCCGTCAGACCGGCCTGATGGTCGGCACGGCCATGGAACGAAGCCACATCCCGCTCAGCGTGTGGTTCTGGGCCGCTTACCTGGTTGCGAGTCAGACGACCGGCATATCTGCCGTCCAGTTGCAGCGCCAGCTTGGCCTGACCCGGTACGAGACGGCCTTTGGCCTGCTCCATAAACTGCGCGCCGCGATGGTGCGCCCCGATCAGGATCGGATCGGCGGGCAGAGCGGTCAGCATGTCGAGGTCGATGAGACCTGGATCGGCGGGCGAACGCGCGGCGAAGGCCGGGGAACCCACCACAAAACGCTGGTGGTCGCCGCCGTCGAAGTTCGTCACCGGGAGCCTGGCACTGGCCAGGACCGCCGCCGGAACGGACGCTATGCCGGAAGGGTTCGATTGGCCATCGGTGCAGACCGCAGTGCCGGTGCCCTTGGTGGCTTTGTACAGAGCGCGGTCGAGCCGGGAACGCTGGTCATCACCGATGATTGGAGCGGCTATAGCGGGTTGCAGGGCGGCGGTTACGACCATCACGCCATCGCCCAGTGTGGCGACCCGGAGGTGTCCGAAGAGTTCCTGCCCATCGTCCATCTGGTGTTCTCAAACCTCAAAGCGTGGCTCAACGGCATCCACCACGGCGTCAGCACCAAGCATCTGCAAGCCTACCTCAACGAGTTCACTTTCCGCTTCAATCGCCGCTTCTACCCGTTCAACGCCTTCCGATCCCTCCTCGGGATCGCCAGTGATATCGAGGCGCCGACCTTTGCCGAACTCTACTCAGGCCAATGGACCCACCATACCATATCTAGTGGGTGTATGCCTTAAGCGGATAGGCACGTGTTCTTCATCCCGGATTGCCATCCTTTGGATCTCACGAGCAATGGCGCAAAGACTTTACCGGTAGTTGCGGCCTGTTTTCGATTGAATTGAAGTCCGTCGGAGACGCCGCTCAAGATATGCTGAGGGCAAAGATCTTTTGCGAGAGTCTAAGGCTTTTCCGTATTGGTGGTTCATGGGGCGGAGTCGACAGTATGGTTATGATCGGCGCCATCAAGCGGACGAAACGATTGTGGGCGGGCGCGCCGCTCATAAGGCTTTTTGCTGGCTTGGAAAACGTGGAGGATCTCCGAAGAGATTTATCGGCCGGCTTGAGTGCGATTGGCGCCTAGTAGAACGGATGATCGCCAGCGCTACGGCTATACTGATTTGGCTAAAGTTTTGTCTTTAACTCGGAACTGAGACCATCGAAGGGTCACGTATTCAGTTCTATTATAATCGAGAAAGGAATGGCATGTCACACTATTACGATAAGGAAGACGCGGCTTATCGGAGCCAGATGGCTAAAGCTGCTCCGAAGGAGTTCCAGGCGTTCGTGGGGCTTATGCGGGTGGTAGGCATTGAAGATGGTGCAATACCTCGGAAGTATAGAGAGCTTATTGCTATTGCCGTAGCGCATGCGACAGGGTGCGTGTACTGCATTGAGGCTCACGTCAAGGATGCCAAGAAGATTGACGTAAGCAAAGAAGAGCTCAGTGAGGCGATTATGATCTCCTCGGCGCTCTGTGCTGGCGCGGCAGGGGCTCACGGGGGCATGGCCATTAAGTTCTACGATAGGGAAGATTGATATCGGATATTCTGCCTTGGCTGGCGAATGGAGATATGATTCACGGCGCTGCCGGTTTCTTGGCGCTGGTGACAACCTCCACAAGGTGATGCGCGCGCTGTCGAGGTCGTTTGTTCAAGACTGGGGCCAACAATGAGCAATGAGAGTGGGGCCGTAGTGGACGGTCCACTGGCGGGTGTAACCGTTGTGGAGATTTCCAGCATCGGCCCCGGCCCACATGCGGCGATGCTGCTGAGGGATATGGGTGCAACCATATTGCGGGTTGAACGCCCCGGTGGCAACGGCTGGCCGAATCCTGTGGTAGATCGGGGCCGGTCGGTTCTCGAGCTAGACCTGAGAAGTGCCGCGGGCAAGGAACAGTGCCTGAAGCTGACTGACAATGCTGACGTACTGATCGAGGGCTTCCGTCCCGGTGTCATGGAGCGACTCGGCCTGGGCCCAGATGTGCTGTGTGAGCGGAACAGTCGTTTGATCTATGGTCGCATGACGGGTTGGGGGCAGGACGGTCCACTGGCCAGAGCGGCCGGCCATGACATTAATTATATCGCCCTCACTGGAGCGCTGGCTGCTCTCCGGAGTGATGAGGGGCCACCTCGTCCACCGCTCAATCTCGTCGGCGACTTTGGTGGTGGATCAACCTATCTCGTAATGGGGGTCCTCGCTGCGTTGTTTCAACGGGCACAGACGGGTGAAGGGCAGATCGTCGATGCGGCAATCGTCGATGGCGTGGCTTCGCTCATGTCTTTCTTTGCAGGGCTTGTCCCATCGGGAGCGATCTCGCTGGAGCCCGGACAAAATTGGATCGGGGGAGGGGCTCCTTTCTACCGCTGTTACCGTTGCGCCGACGGACGCGATATCGCGGTCGGCGCTGTTGAGCAGCAGTTCTACCGCCAACTCCTCGAGTTGATCGGCGCACCGGCAACACTGCTGGAAAGCCAGAACGATCACGCGCGCTGGCCAGCCGACTCAGAGGTCCTTGCCGGTATCTTCGCGGGGCGTAGCCGCGACGACTGGTGTAAGTTATTGGAGGGCACGGACGCCTGCTTTGCCCCCGTTCTCACTTTGGAGGAAGCGGCCGACCACCCGCACAATCGCGCCAGAGAGCAATATCGCACGCGTGATGGAGCGCTGCACGCCGCCCCCGCGCCGCGTTTTATACGTAACCGCAGCCCAGCTTTTCCCTCAAAAGCGAGGGTAAAAGGATAAAAGATATTGGGCAGGAAAGGGTTGGTTCTGCTGGCCTGCGCGATTTTCGGACGGTGCCGGTGTCGCGGCGATTGTTGGAGGACTATGTGAGGAGTATGAGGCTGCCAAAGGAACGCTCAGGGCTTTTAGACGGTGCATAAACGCTCAATCACGTTCCGCCTTGGCCAGATTAAAGAGGCAGGCGGAGCGACGGGGCTGTCCCCGCAAGGACTTGGTATCGTTGGGGCGATGTTAGCGCTCGCGGAAGGTTTAGGGGGTTGCGCCGTGGATATTTCGGAGGCACTGTTGAACAGATGATCAATGATGAATCCGATAGCGAAGGTAGAAGCGGCCGTTTGGCTCCAGCCAAGGTTCGACCGCCGAAAAGAGGGAGCAAGGCTGGCGACGAGCAGCCGCCACGTCGCGTTCGCAGCCCACGCCTCACTTCTGGCGCACGAAAGGCGTTAATCCTTGAAGGCGCCATGCGGTTTTTTGCGGAGAACGGGTTTTCTGGGACGATCCGCGATCTGGCGAGCTTCATGGGCGTCTCCAGTCCTCTGATATTCCGTTATTTTCGCACGAAAGAAGACTTGATCACCGCTGCGGTTGAAACATTGTACGTGCAGAAGATCGACAGCGAGTGGATTAATATGCTGTCGGATCGATCGGTATCAATAGAGCAGCGGCTTAAGAGATTTTACAGATCGTACATTTTGGTCTCCGACGACTACCGCTGGATAAGGGTAGCCGTCGGGGCTGGTCTCGCGAACTTTCCTGTCATGAAGGAATATTTGAACAGCTTCATGACACCTATCTTTGATCGCATCGCGAAGGAACTGCATTTCGCTCGCACTGGTGAAGAGATGGAAAAAGTGAGCCAGGAAGACCGTGAGCTTCTATGGCATCTCCATTCCAGTCTTGTTTATCTCCTTATCCGCAAGCACATCTATCGTTCCACGGTGACGGGCAACACGGTCGGGCACATGGATCGTTCTATTCACCATTTCCTGCAGGGTTTTGTTCCGCCGTTGGTTGACCCCCCGGCGGAATGATCCGCGTCGGAAGGTGCCATGGTTCAGCAATCCGTGACCAGATGGTCATTATGCAGGGGCGGCGCACGTTTGATGGGGTTTGCAGGCCGGATTTGGTGGAGCACGTGGCAATTTGGTCCGGAGCGCCCCAGATTGTCGATGTGATCGGCAATAAACAGCCTTTAAACTGGTGGCCAATGCAGGTTGCGCGATCGGGCTCTTCCCGGCGACGCCAACACCAATGGTAGAGCGAACAGTGCTCGAGTTTGCCGAGATCGATCCGCCACCGGCCTGCGAAGCCAGGCGGAATTGGTCCGGGCAGATCGGCCTGCGGCGTCGTTGCGAGGGGGGTATCGTCGCTATGTCTTGTTGGTTTTTAAGGTTAGCGCCAATATTCTGGATGTTGGCGTCATCTGCGCAAGCCGAAGCACCGCCACGCCTCAAGCAGGAGGCGGCACGCCTCATCGACGCCAGATCGAAGCAGGCCCAGGAGATGGTGGACAAGGTTTTCAGTTTCGCCGAGCCCGGTTTTCAAGAATATGCAACCGCCGCATATCTGACCTCCAAATTGGAAAGCCACGGTTTTAAGGTCGAGCGTGGCATATCCGGTATTCCAACTGCATTTCGAGCCAGTTGGGGCAAGTCCGGGCCTACGATCCTGCTTGCCAGCGACATCGATGCGGTTCTGGGCACATCGCAGATGCCGGGTACTTCCTCATTGCGTCCCCTGGTAGCTGGCGCGCCCGGCCATGGCGAGGGCCATAATTCGGGAATGGCCGTGATCATTGCTGCCGCGCAGGCTCTGAAGTCCATTATGGAAGAGCATGACTTGGGCGGCCAGCTCGTTATCCTCCCCGGCGTGGCGGAGGAGCTTCTGGGCTCCAAGGCCTTCTACGTTCGCGACGGACTGCTGAAGGATGTCGACGTCGCGTTGTTTGCTCATGTCAGCCCTACGTTCAACACCGCTTGGGGCGACCTGGGGAGCACCGGGATGGTATCGGTCGAATATCGTTTCACCGGCAGGACCGCTCACGCGGCCATGGACCCGTGGGAAGGCCGCAGCGCACTTGATGCTGTCGAGGTCATGAGTGCCGCTTGGAATTTGCGCCGAGAGCATCTGCCGATCACCCATCGATCACACTATGTGATCACCAATGGTGGGGGCCAGCCGAATGTTGTGCCGGCCGAAGCGGCGGTCTGGTATTATTTGCGGGAGCGCACCTTTGGGGGTGTTCGGACTCTTTTCGAGACCGCCAACCAGATTTCCGAGGCCGCTGCCAAGGCCACGGGCACGACCGTTTCGCGCCGGATTCTCGGCTATGCAGCGCCACAATATGGCAACAAGCCCTTGGCTGAAGCCGCGTGGAAAAACATCAAAACCATCGGAATGCCCGTATGGTCGGCCGCGGACCAAGCTTTTGCTCGCGAGGTCCAGACAGCAAACGGCAGAACACCGAGGCCGTTGGACTCATTGGTCCCACCGCTTTCTACGCCGTTCAATCGTCCGCCGATGCCCCATGGCGGTTCCGATGATGTTGGGGATATCATGTGGGCCGTGCCGACCATCACAATCTTCTACCCATCCAATGTTCCGAATCTCATCAACCACAACCCTTTGGCGGCTATGGCGATGGCAACGCCAATCGCTCATAAGGGGGTAATTGCGGGTGCGAAGGCTGTGGCCTTCACGGTGCTCGACCTGCTAACCACCCCCCAGCTGATAAGCGAGGCCAAAGCCTACTTCAGCAATGTACAGTTGAAGGACCAGCATTACGAGACGCTGCTATCTGCCACCGACAAACCCGCTATATGGATAAACAGCGATATCATGAAGAAATATCGGGAAGAAATGTCACCATTGTACTACGACGAAGACCGGTACGATACATATCTTGACCAGCTTGGCATTGATTATGAGCGCGAACGATAGGGTGTCGTAGTGATCCACTCCTGATATTTATTATCGTCAATCCCATCGGCGGTGACGGTGCCACCCGCCCGTCGGCAAATCTCCACACCGCCACGCACCTCAGGAAGCTGCCGGGGCTCGTAGCGGCTTTCGCCATTTCCAACTTCGGTGCAAAACCTCAAATCGGTGGCGAGTTGCGCCCTGCATCGCTATTCCCGCCTCGAATGTTTGAAGGAGGGGCGCCGGTATGACAGCAGCGAAGCAGGGTGGGGTGGGGCCGTCACACCGCAGGGTCTTGTTCGCAAGCCTTGTCGGCACGGCGGTCGAGTTCTACGACTTCTATATCTATGCCACCGCCGCCGCGCTGGTGTTCGGGCCGCTGTTCTTTCCGTCCGAATCGGCGTCGGCGCAGCTTCTCGCCGCCTATGCAAGCTTCGGCCTCGCCTTTGTCGCCCGTCCGCTGGGCGCAAGCATATTCGGCCATTTCGGCGATCGGGTCGGCCGCAAGTCCACGCTCGTCGCCTCGCTGATGCTGATGGGCGGGTCGACGCTGCTCATCGCCTTCCTGCCGACCTACCAGACCGTCGGATGGATCGCGCCGCTGCTGCTGTGCATCCTGCGCTTCGGCCAGGGCCTGGGCCTGGGCGGGGAATGGGGCGGAGCTGCGCTTCTGGCGGTGGAGAATGCGCCGCCTGGCTGGCGCGCCCGCTTCGGCATGTTTCCGCAGCTTGGAGCGCCGGTGGGCTTCATTGCGGCCAACGGCCTGTTCCTGCTGCTTGGCCTGACGCTCACGCCCGAGCAGTTCCGCGACTGGGGATGGCGGCTGCCCTTCCTCGCCAGCGCGCTGCTGGTGGGCCTTGGCCTGTGGGTGCGGCTCAGGCTTACCGAGACGCCTGCCTTTGCAAAGGCGCTGGAGGAAGGCCCGCCGCCGCGCGTGCCACTGGCCGCGCTGCTCCGCCATCACCTGCCGGAGACGGTGGCCGGCACCTTCGCGGTGGTCGCCTGCTTTGCGATCTTCTATCTCGCAACCGCTTTCGCGCTTGGCTATGGCACCACCACGCTCGGCTATTCGCGCGAGACATTCCTCGCCGTGCAGCTTGGCGCGATCCTGTTCATGGCCGCATCAATCATCGCCGCAGGCTGGCTGTCAGACATTGTCAGCCCGCGCCGCGTCCTGATGGGCGGATGCATCGCGACCGCGCTTGGCGGCCTGCTGCTCGGGCCGATGATGGGCAGCGGCTCGCTGTTCCTGATCTTCCTGTTCCTTGCGCTGGCGCTCACCCTGATGGGTTTCGTCTATGGGCCTCTGGGCGCGTGGCTGCCGGGCCTTTTCCCGCCGCAGGTGCGCTATACGGGGGCATCGATGGCGTTCAACCTCGGCGGCATATTGGGCGGCGCGCTTGCGCCCATCATCGCGCAGGCGCTGGCGGACAGGGGCGGCCTGTTTCCCGTCGGCCTCTATCTGAGCGCGGCCGGGCTGGTGAGCTTCATCGCCCTTGCCGCGCTTCGCAGGCAGGGGCGGGCGCAAGCTTTTGGTTGAGAGTCCGTCGCCGGGGCGATAAGCCCGCGCCATGCGATACATCAGCACCCGCGGCCGCGCGCCCGCGCTCAGTTTCGAAGAAGTGACCCTGGCGGGGCTTGCCAGCGACGGCGGGCTTTATGTGCCGGAAAGCTGGCCCCAGCTTTCGGTGGAGACGCTCAGGTCGCTGCGCACCGCAAGCTATGTGGAAACGGCGGTTGCCGTGATGGCCCCGTTCGTCGGCGATGCGCTGAGCGAGGACGAGCTTCGCGACCTGTGCGCCGAGGCCTATGGCCGGTTCGACCATGCGGGTGTCACGCCGCTGGTGCAGCTTGACCATCGCCACTGGCTGCTGGAGCTGTTCCACGGGCCGACACTCGCCTTCAAGGATGTGGCGCTTCAACTGCTCGGCCTCCTGTTCGAACGGTTCCTGTCGCGCCGCGACATGCATGTCACCATCGTCGGCGCGACCAGCGGAGACACCGGCTCGGCGGCGATCGACGCCGTTGCGGGGCGCGAGAAGATCGACATCTTCATGCTCCATCCGCAGGGCCGCGTGTCCGACGTGCAGCGCCGTCAGATGACGACGGTCATGGCCCCCAACGTCCACAATATCGCCATCGACGGTAGCTTTGACGATGCGCAGGCGCTGGTGAAGGCGATGTTCAACGATCGTGCCTTTGCCGGGCGGCACAATCTGTCGGCGGTCAATTCGATCAACTGGGCCCGACTGATGGCGCAGGTGGTCTATTATGTCTATGCCGCCGTGCGGCTTGGCGCGCCCGATCGCCAGGTCGCCTTTTCGGTGCCTACCGGCAATTTCGGCGATGTCTTTGCGGGCTATGTCGCATCGAAGATGGGCCTGCCGGTCGCGCGGCTGCTGGTCGCGACCAACGTCAACGACATCCTCCACCGTGCGCTGTCGGCGGGCGACTATTCCGTCGGCACGGTCACTCCAACCGTCGCGCCATCGATGGACATTCAGGTTTCGTCCAACTTCGAGCGGCTGCTGTTCGACCTTCACGGGCGCGACGGGGCCGCGCTTGAAGCCGCCATGCAGTCTTTTGAGACCGCAAAAACGCTCGCGATCACCGAGGCGCAGCGGGCGCAGGCGGCGCATCTCTTCTCAAGCGCGAGCATCGACGAGGATGCAATGGCGCTGGTGATGCGCTGGGCTTCTGCCGAGGCGGGGCAGGTGATCGATCCGCACACCGCCATCGGCCTTGCCGCGGCCCGGCTTTCCGACGAGGTGCCGGCCGAAGTGCCGGTGGTGACGCTTGCAACCGCGCATCCCGCCAAGTTCCGCGACGCGGTGGAAAGGGCGACGGGCATTCGTCCCCATCTCCCGACGCGGGTCTCGGGCCTGTTCGATCGCGAGGAGCGGTTCGAGACGCTTCCGGCCGATCTGAAGGCGATCCAGGCCCATATCGACGCGAAGTCGGAAAAGCGGTGACGGCGAACGCCGCAGCGCCCCGCATCGTCCGTCTGTCAAATGGGCTGACGGTGGCGGTCCAGCCGATGGCCGGGGTGGAAACGCTGGCGGTGGGCCTTTACGCCGATTGCGGGTCGCGCCATGAGGAGGCGGGGCTGAACGGCGTCGCGCACCTCATGGAGCATATGGTGTTCAAGGGCGCGGGCAGCCGCTCCGCGCGCGAGATTGCCGAGGCGGTGGAGGATGTCGGCGGATCGATCAACGCCTATACCGCGCGTGACCATACGGTGTTTCATGCGCGGCTGCTGCCGGGCGATCTGGCCCTGGGCGTGGATCTGATCGCCGATCTGGTGCGCGCGCCGCGTCTCGACGCCGACGAACTGGAACGCGAGAAGGCGGTCGTTCTGCAGGAACTGGGCGAAGCGCGCGACACGCCCGACGACATCATCTTCGACCATCTGCAGCTTGCCGCCTTTCCGGCACAGGCGCTCGGGCGGCCGGTGCTGGGGGAAGAGGCGACCATCGCCGCGGCCGATGTCGGCGCGCTGAAGGGCTGGATCGACACCCACTATCGTCCGGGGACCATGGTTCTGGCGGCGGCGGGCAAGGTGGACGAGGATGCGCTTTTGAAGCTGGCCGAGGCGCGTTTCGGCGATCTGTCGCCGGGAAGCCGCGCGGTCGCCGAGCAGGCCCGGTACGGCGGCGGACGGGTGGCCGACGACCGCAAGTTCGAACAGGCGCACCTGACCATGGCGTTCGAGGGTGTGGGCTATACGGCGGCCGATCAATATGCGCTGGCGCTTTATGCATCGGCGGTGGGCGGCGGCATGTCGTCGCGCCTGTTTCAGGAACTGCGCGAGGAACGCGGGCTCGCCTATTCAGTCTATGCCTTTCATTCTCCCTATGCCGACACCGGTCTGTTCGGCGTCTATATGGCGACGGCCCGCAAGGAGGCGGCGCGGGCGCAGACGCTTGCCCGTCAGGTGCTGGAGGCGACGGCGGCCGAGCTTCAGCCCGCCGAGCTGGAGCGCGCCAAGGCGCAGGCCAAGGCCGGGCTGCTGATGGGGCTGGAATCGGTGCAGGCGCGGTGCGACCATCTCGCCCGCCAGCTGATGATCTACGGTCGTCCGGTCGACGCGGCGGAAATCGTGGCGGAGATCGACCGTTGCGACCTGGATCGGGTGAGAAGCGTCGCCTCCCGCATGCTCGCCGGGCCGATGGCCGAGGCCACGGTCGGACACAGGCTCGCGAAGGCGGCGTGACGCTTTCCACCCTTATCGCAGAGCCATGGGCCGATTTTGGGCTGATCGACAGCGGCCATGGCCGCAAGCTGGAGCGGTACGGCCGCTTTCGCTTCATCCGGCCGGAAGCGCAGGCGCTGTGGGCCCCGGCCGACGCGGACTGGCAGGCGGACGGCGAGTTCGTCGGCGGGTCTGACGACGAGGGCGGCGGGCGCTGGAACCTTACGCCCCAGGTGCCGCAGAGCTGGCCGCTTGCCTGGGAGGATGTGCGCTTCCACGCCGCGAACACGCCATTTCGTCACCTCGCCTTCTTCCCCGACATGGCCCCGCAATGGGCGTGGATGCGCGAGAGGATCGGCGAGGGTGCGGAGACGCTGAACCTGTTTGGCTATACGGGGGTCGGGACGCTGGCAATGGCGGCCCGGGGCGCGCGGGTGACGCATGTCGACGCTTCGAAAAAGGCGGTAGAGGCGGCAAAGGCCAATCAGGCGCTGTCCGGCATGGCCGACCGCCCCATTCGCTGGCTGGTGGATGATGCGGTGAAATTCGCCGCGCGCGAAGTCCGGCGGGGCAGGCGCTATGACGGCATCATCCTCGATCCGCCGAAATATGGCCGTGGTCCCAATGGCGAGGTGTGGAAGCTGGAGGAAAAGCTGCCGGAGCTGATCGGCCTGTGCCGGCAACTGCTGGACCCGCGTTCGTCCTTTCTGGTGTTGACCGTCTATGCGATCCGCATGTCGGCGCTGGCGATCGGTGAACTGGTCCGGCAGGCGACGGCCGATCTTGGCGGAACGGTGGAGATGGGTGACATGGCGATCCGCGAGGAGAGGCGCGGCCTGCTGCTGCCGACAGCCATTTTCGCGCGGTGGCAGGCGCAGGTCAAAGGTTGAAACCATTCTCCGGTGACCCGGTTCTCTTCCTGACGATAGAGGGAGAAAACAATGGCCGCCTCAAGAACTGCGATGCTGCTGGCGCTTGCCGCTGCGTTCGTCGCGACTCCGGCCCTTGCCGACCGGGACGCCAATGCCGAGGAACGCGCCGCCATTGAAAAGGTGCTGCGCGCGCAAGGCTTTGTAGGCTGGGAAGAAATCGAACTCGACGACGGGCGTTGGGAAGTGGATGACGCCCGCGACGCCAAAGGCGTGGAATATGATTTGAAGATGGATCCGAAGACGCTGAAAATCGTCCGCAAGGAAGAAGATGCGATCTTCTGACCGGTGGTCCGGCACGCACTTGATCGACGCTGCTTCTTGCCGGTAAACTCAATTCAGGGAGATCAGCGATGCAGACCATGGGTGAGAAGTGCGCGTTCGAGTTCAACTTCGATCCCGCCACCTTCAAGGTGGGCGACGTGGTGAGCTATCGCGTATCGGGCAGCAGCTATGGCGATTTCCCGTTCGTCGGCACCCTTGTGGAGGTGCATGACGACCATGTCGTGATTGCGGCCGAACCTAATGATCCCTCGGTCAAATACCGCGCGACTCGGGAAAGCCGGCCGGTGGTGTCGGACGCGGAAATATTCTGAACAGGCCGGGCATGCGCGCGGTTCAGATCTTCGCCCTGTCCTTCGCCTCGTTAGGCGCTTTCGACTGGGCAAGGGCGGTCGCCTTGCCCGGCGTCGTCTTCGGACCGGAGGCGATCTGCATCAGGCCGCCCAGCTTTGCCTTGAACGCGTTCAAATCCCGTCCGGCAAGCTGCGTGCGGCTGGTGAACTTGACCGAGCGCGGATCGACGGCGCGTCCGTTGCGGTAAAGCTCGTAATGCAGGTGCGGGCCGGTCGACATGCCGGTCGATCCGACATAGCCGATGACCTGGCCCTGCTGGACCCGCTGGCCCGCCGATACCTTGAACCTGCTCATATGCGCATAGGCGGTGGCAAGGCCGTTGCCGTGGCTGATCTTCACATATTTGCCATAGCCCCGGTTTGACCCGGCGAATTCGATGCGGCCCGCCGCTGCGGCAAGGATCGGCGCGCCATGCGGTGCGCCGAAATCCACACCCTTGTGCATGCGGGAATAGCCGAGCAGGGGATGTAGCCGCATGCCGAAGCCGGAGGTGAGCCGCGCGCCGTCGACCGGCGTACGCATCAGCCCCTTTTGCGTGGCCTCGCCGCTTGCGTCGAAGAACTGCTCGCGCCCGCCAAGCGTCCAGCGCATCATCTGGAGCTTCTTGCCGCCCCGGTCGAGGCTGGCATACAGCAGCTTGCCGGTTTCGGTCTCGCCGGTTTCGGCCAGGCGATGCTCGAAGATGATGTCGAACTTCGCGTTTGCGCCGACATCGCGCTGGAAATCGATCCCGAAGGACAGCGCCTTGATATATTCGGCGACCAGCCGGGCGGGCACGCCCGCCGCGCGCGCCGATTTGTAAAGGCTGGAGCCGACGGTGCCCGTGATCCGGAGCGGCGCGTCATTGACGGCAATGGGGATTTTCTTCAGCCGCAGTTCGCCGCCCTGTCGGCTGACCGCAAGCCTGAGGTCGAACGCCGCGCGGAAGGCGAGGGAATCGAGCGGGCGCGGGACCGATTTGTTCGGACGGCGGCCGAGGACGATGTCCAGCGCCGCGCCGCGATTGATGTCGGACAGGGCGACCGCGTCGGCGACAAGCCCGGCCGCCGCACTTGCATCTTCCGCGCTTACGCCCGCGTTGCGCAATGTCCGTTCCATTTCGCCGCCCTGACGGAGCGTCGCCGCCACCTCGATCTGCGGGCGCTCGGGCGTTTCGGCAAGCGGGCGTACCATGGACGTGGGCGCGAGCCTGCGGCCGGTTTCGCTCTGGGCCGACAAGGGCGCGATCGCCTGCGCGGACGCTTCGATCTGTTGGGTGGGGGTGTAGGCCGGGACCGGTGCTGCGGGCATGGGCGACATGCGCGCGCCGATGAAGGCGGCCGATCCGGCGAGCAGGGCGACGGTGATCGCGCCCCGCCACCAATTGGCCGATCCGATGTCGCGGCCAAGGTCGACGACGAGATCGCCGTCGCCCGAAAGATCGCGCGCCAGGGAACGAAGCCGCGCCGCCGCCGTTGGTCTTTCAAGGGAAGGCGCGCGGCCGAAGGTCGCGACCGCACCGGCCGAGGGCAGGGCAACGGCGTTGCCGTCGACCGCTCCGTCCATCGCGCGCAGATCCGGTTGGAACAAGCACCATCCCCCGCCGCGCACTCCGCTCTCCAGACTTCCGTTGCGCGGCCGAAAAAGCCCGAAAATCTGCGGCGGAGACTGTGCCGCTAACAGGTTAATGTCAATTTAATCGCCGCTGCCGGGCCCTTGTGCTGCGGCGAGCCGTGGCGTTTCAGCCGATGAGCCGTTCAAATCGGGACTCCGCGGAAAATCTTAATGCACCGCAAAATAGCTACTTGCGAAGCAGGCGGTTTGCCCCGACATTACATGCATGCGTTTCGACCACGGCGCTTCATTGACCGCGGTATTGGGGCCGACGAACACCGGCAAAACCCATCTTGCGGTCGAGCGCATGTGCGGTCACGCTTCCGGAATGATCGGCTTTCCCCTGCGCCTCCTCGCGCGGGAGGTGTATGAGCGGGTCGTCGCGATAAAGGGCCGCAATCAGGTTGCGCTCATCACCGGCGAAGAAAAAATCCTGCCGGAAGGCGCGCGCTACTTCCTGTGCACGGCGGAATCCATGCCCACCGACAGGGAAGTCGCCTTTGTCGCGCTGGACGAAGGGCAGATGGGCGCTGATCGCGAGCGCGGCCATGTCTTCACCAACCGCATCCTTTCCGCGCGCGGCTTTGCCGAGACGATGATTTTGGGGTCGGAGACGCTGCGCCCGATGATCCGCGCGTTGTTGCCGGACGCCGAGATCATCACCCGGCCACGCTTCTCCACGCTCAGCTATTCAGGCTCAAAAAAGCTGTCGCGCCTGCCCCGGCGCGCCGCGATCGTCGCCTTTTCAGCCGAGGAGGTCTATGCGCTGGCGGAAATGCTGCGTCGACATCGCGGCGGCGCGGCGGTGGTCATGGGCAGCCTGTCGCCCCGCACCCGCAACGCGCAGGTCGCGCTCTATCAGTCGGGCGAGGTGGATTATCTGGTGGCGACCGACGCCATCGGCATGGGCCTCAACCTTGACGTGTCGCACGTCGCCTTCGCCGGCCTGTCCAAGTTCGACGGCAAGCGGCACCGCCGCCTGACGATTTCCGAAATGGCGCAGATCGCGGGGCGCGCCGGGCGGCACCAGCGCGACGGCACCTTCGGTACGGTGCAGCTTGGCACGGAAAGCGAGACGCTGTTCGAGCCGGCCGAGATCGAGGCGGTCGAAGGCCACGACTTTGATCCGCTCGCGCATCTGGAGTGGCGGAACGCACGGCTGGAATGGCGTTCCGTCCCGGCCCTCATCGCCTCGCTGGAGTTGTATCCGGATGCCGAGGCGCTGCGCCGGGCCGCCCCCGCGATCGACGTGCAGGTGCTGAAGCGGCTGTCGGCGGAAGACTGGATCGGCGACCGCGCGAACACGCCTTCGTCGATCAGGCGGCTGTGGGACATATGCGGCCTTCCCGATTACCGGAAGACGGGCGCGGAGGCGCATGCGCGGATCGTGGCCCGCATGTACCGCCACCTGTCCGAAGGCAGCGGCCATCTGCCGACCGACTGGATCGCCCGCGAAATCGCCCAGCTTGACAATCTGCAGGGCGACATCGGTCAGCTTGGCGACCGGATCGCCGCCGCGCGGACATGGACCTATATCGCCCACCGGCCGGATTGGCTGGCCGACACCGGCGAATGGCGCGACCGGACGCGGGCGCTGGAAGACCGGCTTTCGGACGCGCTTCACGAGCGGCTGACGAGCCGCTTCGTCGACCGGCGCACCTCGGTGCTGCTTCGCGACCTGGGAGGCCGCGCAGCCGATCTCGTCACGCATGTCGATGACGACGGCACCGTGGCGGTGGAAGGCGAGGCGATCGGCAGGCTGGACGGATTCCGGTTCAAGGTGGACGCCACCGCCCGGCTTGCGGAAAAGAAGATGTTGCTTGCTGCCGCCGAACGCCGCCTGCCCAAGGAACTCCACCGGCGCGCGCGTTCGCTTGCCGAGGACGGCAACGATGCGTTCGCGCTCTGCGCCCGACCCGGCTCCCGTCCGGGCGTCGCCTGGCGCGGGCACAGGGTCGCGCGGCTGGTGCGCGGACGCGACATGCTGAGCCCCAAGGTGGAGATCGACCGTTCGCTCGACACGCTGCCGCCCGACACGCGCAAGGCGGTCGCCGGGCGGCTGCACGGCTGGCTCGCCTCGGAAACGGAGCAGCGGCTGAAACCGCTGGCGCGCCTCGTCGCGCTGGCCGGGGACAAGGCCCAGCCGCCTGCGGTTCGCGGGCTGGCGGTGCGGCTGATCGACGGCGCGGGCATTGTCGAGCGGCGCGAAGTGGACGATCTGGTCGCCGCCCTTTCGGTCGAGGGGCGCCGCACATTGTCGCGCGCGGGGGTTCGTTTCGGCGCGCTCGATCTGTTCGCGCCGCAGGTACTGAAGCCGGAATCCACCCGTTGGCGGCTTGCGCTCTGGGCCGCGTCGCGCGGCCAGCCGATGACCAGTTCTCCGGCCGCAGGGGCGGCGACGCTGGATGTCCGCGCGCGCGAACCGGCCGGTCCTGCGCTCAAGGTCAGCGGCTTTCGCGAACTGGGCGATCAGGCCGTCAGGATCGATCTGATCGAACGGGTGGCCGAAGCGGCGCACAGCGCGCGCGAGGGGCGGCGGCCTTTCCTCCTCGACCATTCGCTGGCGGTGTCGATCGGCTGCCGCCCGCACACGCTCAGCCGCATGATGACGGCGCTCGGTTTCAGGGAGCAGACGGACGATCACGGGGCCCCCGCCTATATCTGGCGCGGCCCGCGCCGGTCGGGGCGGCAGAAGCCGCAGCGGCCTTCGTCGTCACCTTTTGCGGTTCTCGCCGGTTTGGGCACTGGGTAGGAGAAATGTGTGGCTGAACATGCATTGCGGCTGGACAAATGGTTGTGGTTCGCGCGCCTGACGAAATCCCGCACCGTGGCGCAGGCGCTTTGTGAAAGCAGACATGTGAGGCTGAACGGGCGGGTGGTGGAACGGTCGTCCACCCAGGTCAGGCCGGGCCAGGTGCTCACCCTTCCCCTCGGGGAACAGATCAGGGTGGTGCGGGTCGATGCGTTGCCGGAACGGCGCGGCCCCTATGGTGAAGCCTGCCGCGCCTATACGGAATTGACCCCCGCACTCAACTGACCGGCCGTGCGCCGCCCGCGCAGAAGCATTGACGTCGCTCTGGAAGCAGGGCTAGTGCGGATGCCGAAGGGAAAAATGAAGGAATTACGCCCATGACCTATGTGGTCACCGACGCCTGCATCCGCTGCAAATATATGGATTGCGTCGAGGTTTGCCCCGTGGATTGCTTCTACGAGGGCGAGAACATGCTGGTCATCAACCCCAATGAATGCATCGATTGCGGTGTGTGCGAGCCGGAATGCCCGGCCGAGGCGATCCTTCCGGACACCGAAAACGGGCTTGAGAAGTGGCTTGAGCTGAACACGACCTTCTCCGCCCAATGGCCCAACATCACCACCAAGGGCGCGGTCCCCGACGATGCCGACGCGCACAAGGGCGAAGAGGGCAAGTATGACAAATATTTCTCTGCGGAGGGCGGCTCGGGAGACTGATCTCCGCCCGGGCGAGGCGATGCGAATCCCCGCCGCTTCGCAACAGTAGATTTCTGCCGCTGTTTCTGTTATAAACCTGTAACAGAGGCGCGTGATCCTTCGCGTCTGCACAATTGATTGCGTCGCAGAATCGGCGCTGCCGCACTGAGCCCCCCTACGCATCAGCGGCAGCCCCATGGGTCTGAGGAAGGAAACTAGATGGCGAGCAAGGCGCTGAGCTTCGATGTCGGCGACTATGTGGTTTATCCCAAGCACGGCGTCGGCCGTGTCATCGAGTTGCAAAGCTCGGAAATCGCGGGTGCGAAGCTGGAGCTTTACGTTCTGCGCTTCGAGAAGGAGCGCATGACGCTCCGCGTTCCGACCAACAAGGCCGAATCCGTCGGCATGCGCAAGCTGTCCAGCAGCGCGACGATGCAGGAAGCGATGACGACGCTGAAGGGCAAGCCCCGGATCAAGCGCACCATGTGGTCGCGCCGCGCGCAGGAATATGAAGCGAAGATCAATTCGGGCGATCTGGTTTCGATCGCCGAGGTGGTCCGCGACCTGCACCGCGCCGACGACCAGCCGGAACAGAGCTATTCGGAACGGCAAATCTTCGAAGCGGCGATCAGCCGCCTCGCGCGCGAACTGGCGGCGATGGAAAACATCGACGAGCCGGCCGCGCAGGACAAGATCGTGAAGGTTCTCAAGGCCGCCTGAGCGGGGGTTGTCCCGCGGGGGAATGAAAAGGCGGTCCGGAAACGGGCCGCCTTTTTCGTTGGGTGGTTGTGGAGTTTGCAAGCACGGTATGATCTTAGGGTTGAGACTCAATCAGAGCCAGAAAGCCACAGCGGCAGCGAGGCTTACGGCTGAGAGGAAGTTTCGTGCAAGCTTGTCGTAGCGAGTAGCGATCCGGCGGAAATCCTTGAGGCGGCAGAACATAGCCTCGACCCGCCAGCGATCTTTGTAGCGGCGTTTGTCATATTGGATCGGGCGCTTGCGGTTGCGGCGGCCGGGGATCACCGGGGTCGTGCCCTGTTCGCGCAGGATGGTCCTAATGCGATTGGCGTCGTAGCCGCGGTCGGCGATCACCCGCTTCATTCCCGCTGTTTCGTTGATGAGCAGGTCGGCGCCCTTCACGTCCGATGTGTTGCCGGGCGTCAGGACGAGACGAAGCGGCCGTCCGAGGACGTCGACAAGGGCGTGGATCTTTGTTGTCCGGCCGCCACGCGAGATCCCAATGGCATTGGCTCGCGCCCCCCCTTTGCCCCACCGGCGCTACGGTGAGCCTTGATGTAGCTGCTATCGATCTGCCCGGTCTCGGCGATCCAGCCTTCTTCGGTCAGTGCAGCCAGGATGCGTGTCCAGATGCCCCGCCGGCTCCACCTGTTCCATCGGTTGTAGACCGTCGTCGCCGGCCCGTATTCGGCGGGGCAATCTGCCCAGCGACCGCCGCACTTGAGCATGTGAACGATGCCGGAGATCACCCGCCGGTCATCAACACGTCGTGCTCCTGGCTGGTTCTTGGGCAAGTGGAGCTCGATTGCTGTCCACGCTTCATCCGATAGCCAGAACAACGAACGCGACATCCCCAAGGCCTCCTCTTCAGCGAAAACGCCTTGAATCAATGAGACCAACGATTTTCAAGAGGCTGATTGAGTTTGGACCCTAGCGTCGCCTCCCCCGCCCATGCAGCGGCTAGATTCCGTCCTGATTAGGTTGAAGCGCTCAGGCTCAGCTTGTCGAAGTCAGCGCTTCCTTCCCGCTAATCTTCGACAGGCTCAGCCTGAGCGGGTTGGTTCCATCTAAACCGCACCGACACACAGACCTAATGGGTTGGTAGGTCAACGTCGGAATCGTCGGTGTCAGTAGCTTCAACACGACCTTCCGGCTCCTTTGCCGCAGACCCGAAAATTTCCTCGAGGTCTGGATCGTAGTACGCTGGCTTATACGGAGTGTCCTTCGGCCAATAGCCATGAGGCGGGAGCCGTACAATCTGATCACTCTCGCGCCACAACATCGTGCTCAGGACCATCTCTGGATCTTTGCCTTGTATCACGACGCCGCGCTCGGCCAATGCATCAAAAAGAGGCTTCCTTTGCATAGGCGCTCCGTGAGCGCGGATGATCCGTACAGCCTCTTCTGCGACCTTCTCCCGTGGTGGATTTTTTGGCCGTACGCTTTTAATCTCGTGCGGCTCAATGGGCTCTCTTTGTTCGACATCATTCGGGGGCTGTATTCCGGCGAGTTCGTACCACGTTGCAATAAACTGTTGTAGCATCATAGCCTCAGCTTCTACGCGCGCGAGAGAGGCCTTCGATGCCTCTATCTGCCGATGGATTGTCTCCATCATTTGCCGCGCATGTGCGAGCCGTTGCTGCGCATTCTCCAGTGCTGTATCGTTCATTGTGCCCTCGCCGCCTTGGCTCTCGCAAAATACACATAATTGAATGTATCTACAACAGCCTTGTGCGAATTCCACATTCAGGTTAAGAATGCGTTGCGCTCGCGGTCCGAGTCGCGCGCGTAACGAATCGTAGCCCCGCCAGGGGGCTACGACGTTCGATCGCTCGTGGTGTCAGCACAAGGCGGGGGTGCAACAGGCCCCGCAGAAAGGAGGTCCCGATGGCTGGCCATCGGTGGGATGTAGCGGCGGCAACCGCACATCCCTTGCTCTTAACAGTGAGCTAGGACCGCCGTGGGCAGCGTCCTCAGCGGGCGCGTGTCCACGGCCCTCTCATAACAAAGGACGGCGAGTCTGTCCATATCCCCATGTAGAAAGGGCCAATCATGGCTAAACGAGCTGCGTGGCATTCGGTCAAAGCCAATGTCCATCATGACGATACTAACTGCAACACCGGCAACAACATCGAACGCGAAAACCTTCGCGCGGGCAAGGGCGGAAAGCCTTTGTGCGCGGAGTGCCGCCGCCTCGGTTAACGCCTAAACGTTAGTTTCCAACTCAAGCCTGTCGGTTCGCCGTTAATGAGGGTCTCACCACCTTCTGAGATAGTGAGCCGGCAGGCCCTCTTTCCTGGCTATTGCGTCGTCCCGGCCCACACCGCACAAACGAAAACGGCCCGGGACACGCCCGGGCCGCTTCGCAACCGATGAAGATCGGAAGGCTTATTTGGTGTCTTCCTCGCGGGCCTTGTTCAGTGCCGCGCCAAGGATGTCGCCCAGCGACGCGCCGGAATCCGACGAGCCATATTGCGCCACGGCCTGCTTCTCCTCGGCGATCTGCATCGCCTTGATCGACAGGGTGGGCTTCTTCGACTTGTCGAAGCCGGTCACCATCGCGTCGAACTTCTGGCCGACGTCGAAACGCTCCGGCTTCTGCTCGTCGCGATCGCGCGACAGGTCCGCGCGCCGGATGAAGCCGGTCGCGCCATCGTCGCCGATCTGCACTTCCAGCCCGCCGTCGCGGATTTCCAGCACCGTGACGGTGACGACCTCGTTCTTGCGCGCGCCCGCCGCGGCTCCGGCGGCGGAAGGTCCGCCACGCTCAAGCTGCTTCATGCCAAGCGAGATGCGCTCCTTCTCGACGTCGACGTCCAGAACCACGGCCTGAACCGTCTCGCCCTTGTGGTGCAGGTTGAGCGCGTCCTCGCCGGAAACGCCCCAGGCGATGTCCGACATGTGGACCATGCCGTCCACATCGCCTTCCAGCCCGATGAACAGGCCGAATTCGGTGGCGTTCTTGACTTCGCCTTCCACGGTCGATCCGACCGGGTGCTTCTCCGCAAAGGCTTCCCACGGATTGGCCTGCGCCTGCTTGAGGCCAAGCGAGATGCGGCGCTTGTCCTCGTCCACCTCCAGCACCAGAACGTCCACCTCCTGGCTGGTGGAGACGATCTTGCCGGGGTGCACGTTCTTCTTGACCCACGACATTTCGGAGACATGGACCAGGCCTTCGATGCCGGCTTCCAGCTCCACGAAGGCGCCATATTCGGTGATGTTGGTGACGCGGCCGGTGAACTTGCCGCCAACCGGGTATTTGGCGCTCGCGCCGGCCCAGGGGTCGGCCTCCAGCTGCTTCATGCCCAGCGAGATGCGCTGCGTGTCCTTGTTGATGCGGACGATCTGCACCTTCACCGTGTCGCCGATGTTGATCAGCTCCGACGGATGGCCGACGCGGCGATAGCTCATGTCGGTGACGTGGAGCAGGCCGTCGATGCCGCCCAGGTCGACGAAGGCGCCATAATCGGTGATGTTCTTGACGACGCCGTCGATCACCTGGCCTTCATGCAGCGACTGGATGAGGCCGGAGCGCTGCTCGGCGCGGGTCTCTTCCAGAACGGCGCGGCGCGAGACCACGATATTGCCCCGGCGGCGGTCCATCTTCAAAAGCTGGAACGGCTGCGGAATGCCCATCAGCGGGGTCACGTCGCGCACCGGACGGATATCGACCTGGCTGCCCGGCAGGAACGCCACCGCGCCCGACAGGTCGACGGTGAAGCCGCCCTTCACGCGGCCGAAGATCACGCCCTCGACCCGCTCCTGGGTTTCGAACTGCTTTTCCAGCGTGTCCCATGCGGCTTCGCGGCGGGCGCGGTCGCGCGACAGCATAGCCTCGCCCTGCGCATTCTCCACGCGATCCACGAAAACTTCGACTTCGTCGCCGACCGCAAGCTCGGCCTTCTGGCCGGGAGCGGCGAATTCGCGAAGCGAGACGCGGCCTTCGGACTTGAGGCCGACATCGATCAATGCGACGTCATTTTCGATTGCGGTGACGATGCCCTTGACCACACGGCCTTCAAAGGAGGTGCTTTCACCAAGGGATTCATCGAGAAGTGCCGCGAAATCGTCGCGGGTCGGCATTGCCGATGTTGCCATAAATAAATGTCTTTCCATACATTATGCAGGCCAGCCGGTTGTCTCCGGCGGTCTTGCATTGATCCACCCCGCCTGACCCTTCGTCAGGCGAGCATCCGTCGAGACTGTCGGAGGCGCGCGGAAAACAGGAAAACACAAACAGGCACGAAAGCAGCCTTCGGAGCCCCCGAAGCTACCCGCGCCCTGATGTTCTTCTTGCCTCCACGAGCGCGATCGCCCGCTGGACGGCGGCGGTTATACCCAGCTCCGTCGTATCCAGCAAGTCCGCGTCGTCCGCTTGCACGAGCGGGGCGGCCGCCCGGTTCGAATCCCGCGCGTCGCGCGCATATATGTCGCCCAGCACCGCCTCCAGGGACCTTGTGCCGCCGCCCGCCTGCAGCTCGGCATGACGTCGGGCGGCCCGCGCCGCCGGGCTGGCGGTGACGAACAGCTTGGCGTCGGCATCGGGCGCGATCACCGTGCCGATGTCCCGCCCGTCCAGAACGGCGCCGCCCGGCTGGCGGGCAAAGGCGCGCTGCCGCGCGAACAGGGCGTCGCGCACCGCCTCGTGAACCGACACGATGGAGGCCGCGCGGCCTGCCTCCTCGCTCCTGAGCGCAGGATCGGCGAGCATTTCGGCGGGGAAATCGCAAACCGCAAGCGCCTGGGCCGGATCGGCCGGGTCGCCGCCCGCCCGCATCACGGCGACGCCGACGGCGCGATAGAGCAGGCCGGTGTCGAGGTGCGGCAGGCCATAATGCCGCGCCAGAGCGCGCGCGATCGTGCCCTTGCCGGACGCGGCGGGGCCGTCCACGGCGATGATCATCGCGACTCCGCCCCCAGCGATTCCATCAGCGGCACGAAAGAGGGGAAGCTGGTCGCGATCGGCCGGGCGTCGTCGACGATCACCGGCCGGTGTGCGGCAAGGCCAAGCACGGCAAAGCTCATCGCGATGCGGTGATCCAGATGGCTGGCGACGGTTGCCCCTCCCGCCCGCCTTTCGCCGCCGGTGCCGTGGACGACCAGACCGTCCTCCAGCTCTTCCACCCGCACCCCGCAGGCGCGCAGCCCTTCGGCCATCACGGTGATTCGGTCCGATTCCTTCACGCGCAGCTCTCCCAGCCCGCGCGCCACGGTCGTGCCCCCGGCAAGCGCTGCTGCGACGAACAGGATCGGATATTCGTCGATCATGCTTGGCGCGATCTCCGGCGGAACCTCGATTCCCGAAAGCGCGGATGCGCGAACGCGAAGATCGGCCACCGGCTCGCCGCCTACCTCGCGCTCGTTCAGAAGCTCGATCGACGCGCCCATCATCCGGAGCGCCTGGATCAGCCCGGCGCGGGTCGGATTGACGCCCACATTCTCGATCAGCACGTCCGATCCGGGCACGATCAGCGCCGCCACCATCGGAAACGCGGCCGATGAAGGATCGCCGGGCACGATGATCGCCTGCGGCTTCAACTCCGCCTCTCCACGGATGGAGATGATGCGGCCTTCGGGGGCGTCTTCCACCGTCACCTGAGCGCCAAATCCGGTCAGCATCCGTTCGCTGTGGTCGCGGGTGGGCGTCTTCTCGATCACCATGGTCACGCCCGGCGCGTTGAGGCTCGCCAGCAGCACCGCCGATTTCACCTGGGCGGACGCGACCGGCAGCACATAGCGCAGCGGCACGGCGGGGCACAGCCCGGCCATGGTGAGCGGCAGGCGTCCGCCGGGCGACGCCTCGAAGCGCGCGCCCATCAGCGAGAGCGGATCGATCACCCGCCCCATCGGCCGCTTCGACAGCGATGCGTCGCCGGTGAAGGTGGCGGTGATCGCATGGCTTGCGACCAGGCCCATCAGCAGCCGGGTGGACGTGCCTGAATTGCCCATGTCGAGCGCCGTCTGCGGTTGCAGAAGCCCGCCCACGCCGACGCCGTTCACCCGCCACAGCCCGTCGCCGGTCCGCTCCGCCGATGCACCCATCGCCCGCATCGCCGCTGCGGTCGCAAGCACGTCCTCGCCTTCCAGCAGGCCCTCAATCACGCTTTCGCCGACCGCCAGCGCGCCCAGCATCAGCGCCCGATGGGAGATCGACTTGTCGCCCGGCACGCGCACCGTGCCGATGAGCGGGGTCGAAACGTTGAGGCTGAGCGGAAGGGGCTGGGACGCAGCGGTCATTCTGGTTCCGGGGCGAAGCTGGCTGGAAAAGGGATTTGGCTTTTGACAGCGCCCGCCTGCTATGGCAAGGCGCGCCCGTTTCGTGGGAAGGCCGGATTGCGGCTCGCCCATCCTTTTTCCAGTCTACGCGCGTGGAGATAAAGAACGTGGTCAAGCCTGAATGGGGCACCAAGCGGACCTGTCCGAAATGCGGGACGCGCTTCTATGATCTGCAGGCCGAAGATCCCGTGACCTGCATTTCCTGCGGCACCGCCTGGGCGCCCGAGCCTGTCCTCAAGTCCAAGCAGCCGCTGCCGTTCGGCGAGCCGGAAAAGAAGGAAAAAGAGCCCGCATCCGATTCGGACCTGGCGGAGGATCTGGAGATCGACGAGGACTCTGACAACGCAGAGGAAGACGTTGATCTGGGTGGCGACGACGATCTGGGCGTCGCCGGCCGCGACAAGGAAGAAGAAAGCTGAGACGGCCTTCTTTCAAACTTGCACCGGGTGCGCGCTTAACATAGAAGCGCGCCGAACCGGCCGGACCCATCCGGCATGACAAGGTTTTCGGGGCCGTAGCTCAGCTGGGAGAGCGCTACAATGGCATTGTAGAGGTCAGGGGTTCGATCCCCCTCGGCTCCACCATGAAAAAGGCCAGCAATCCCAAGGGGTTGACTGGCCTTTTCTACAAGCCCTCAAACGCTCAACAGGTTCGAAATCGGCGTTACGATCGGCGTTACGTCTGCGTATTGCGCTTTCATGCTTGCGGCGTAAGATAATAATCAGCCTTCGGGTGGCACCGGCTGGAGGACTGGCTGATTATCGGTCAGCCCTTTCCGCTGCGGCCCGCACCTCGCGGGCGAGCGCGTCCATGCGCTTGGCGCAAATGCCATAGAGGTGGATCACTTCAGTCGCCGGCATCAGCGTCATCGCCCCCGTCTTCTCTCCCGGCGGCAGTTTTTCCAGTTTCTCGCACGGCCGCAGGAAGGATTCCTGGACGGTCGTTCGCAAGCTCGACCGCTTGGTTATAGGCCCGCACGCCGTCGCCATCCCAGCACACATTGCGATAGACAGTAGGGCCAGGCTGGGTGACGATCCGCTCGATCGTCCGGGTGATGGTGTTGCTCGCGATCTCATCCTTCGCCTCACTTTCAAGTGCCTGCCGCGCCCGATCGGCGCTGGCGCGCTGGTACTTCGCTTCAGCCGCAGCCTCGGCGCGGTCTACGGCCGCCCGCTTGCCGGCCTCGATCTTGTGAGCGTCGCACCGGCCCGCGCCGTAGGCGGCGACCAGCGCAAGCACGCCGCCAAGCGCGAGGTAAGGCTGGCCGATCATGCGACGCCCTTCACCTTCTCATAGGTGCGGATGCCGAAGGTCGCCGTGGCGAACATCAGTATCTGGACGAGATATCCTTCAGAGACAGCGTTGCCGGTCCATGGACCGATGATGCCAACATAGGAGACTGAACCGACCGTCACCCAATCCAGCGTCGGCCGGGCGAGGCGCGCATAGATCTGATACCAGCGCGACTGCCGTACCGGATGATCGGGAAGGTTGATGGTGGTCACGGATATTGCTTTCGCGGCAGTTCCCAATGCGGGCCGTCTTTGAACGATCGCCAATCCCCGCCCCAGGTGACGGGTACACCGACGTCAGCGGCGGCCTGCTTCACGGCTGGAGCCAGCTTGTGAAAGAGTGGCCAGTCCCACCGGATGGTGCCACCCACCCAAGGCGCTATATCGACGGCATGGCCAGTGATGTGCCGGGAGTTCATGGTCTTGGAAGCGCCGGCCGCGACAAGCTCTTTCTGCCGTTCGCGCGTCCGCAGTCCTTCAATCACGGCGAAGTCGATAGGCGTGATTTCGATGGCGCGTCGGATGACCTTCACCAGATCCGGGTGAACGCCTTCAAGGCGGGACAGGGACCGAATGCTCAGGGTGTAGGCCATGTGATGCTCCATGTAGACCGCCAATATCTACATTATCGACGCGCTAACGTCCACTTGCGCCTTTCTCGGTCTTCTTCTTGCGCTTGCGCCCATCCTTTTCACCGACAACGGCGGTCGCAAAAATGTCGCCTGCCTTCGGGCTCGTGCCATAGGCGGTGCCTGCGCCGGCGGCCGTTGTGTAGATCGGGCCGCCGGGGAATGCCGCAACCACGCCCGCCATGGCAGGCGCGAGCGCGAAGCCATAGAATGACCGCAACGCATTATATTCGGCGGTGTTGGTGTTCGGACTGTTTCGGTCAGTAAGAGTCTTCGCCATATTGGTCATGTTCTGGAAGTCCGCGCCCATGTATGCGCCAAGCGGGAGATAAGCCAGGTCGCGATTGTATTTGAGCCCGGTCCATGAATTGATCATCGGATCGAACGCGCCGAATGAGAAGGTCCGTGATGCGGCCAGGGCCATGTTGGCCTTCCACCATTGGCCGTCCTTCTCCCATTCCTCCTGCCGCTCCGGATTGAACAGGACTTCGCGCGTGATGCTCGCCAGCATATTGAAGCCATAGAGCAGCCCGGCACTGAGCAGTGTGCCGGCCGTATATTGCGCGAGAAGGCCGATCTCGCCTTCCTTGGCCAGTCGGGCGCCCTTGGTGATGTTCCGCTTCAGGAGGTGCCTGTAGGCGCTCTGGATATAGGACGTGATCGAATAGGTGGCATAGGAGGCGAGCGGGTTGCGACTGAGCGGCGTCAGGTCCGCGGCATTGGCTTTCTGGATCGTCATGTTCGCCAGCCGCAGCAGGGCCGTGTTGTAGTCATAGCCCTCCGGCCCGGCCAGCCATTCCTCTGAAGGCAGCGCGCCCTGCATGTCGACAATCTGCCGGGCGAAGGCGTCCGGATCCCGCACGCCCAGCTCGCGCATCAGGTTCGCGGCTTCCTTGCCGCGCTTGTCGCCATCGAGAACGCGGTGCGACATCTCGTTGACCAGCCCGCGGCGCGCCACGTCCATGACCGCGACGTCGGACATGTTGGTCAGAAAGGTGATGCCGCTGTTGCGGAACATCCAGCCGGAAAGCTGATCCCACCGGGTCGGCGAATCGCTCGTGGTGCCGAACCGGTCCTGCATCATGAACTGCTCAAGCAGATGGTGCTTGATGAACCCGTGCGCCATACCCCAATCGCGCAGTTCCTGCCGGGTGCCGCTGTGCAGGATGGACGCCCAGGTCTTCGCAACCGCCTTGGCGCCATCGATCGGGCTGCCGGTCACAATGCCCATTGCCGCCGGCTCGAACGTGGAGAGCGTGACGGCGCGGCCCATCATCGCCAGCGTGCCCTTCACGCGCAGGAAACTGAGCGCGCTCACCACGCCAGGATTAGCCAGCCAGCCCGTCCGCCGGTAACGGCCGGTCATGCGGTCCACAAGGCTCCAGACATAGCGGCGCTCGCTTTCAGGCACGCCCTCCTGTGCCATCTGCTCATCAAGCTGACGCGCGATCGATCCAGCCGGGTTCTTGCCGTCGGGATGCCCGAAGCGCTTGGCCCATTCGGTTCGCTGCACCGAATGGCGAACATACTGGATCAGCGACGACACCGGGTCCGGGTTGTAGAAGTCCTTCAGAATGTCATCGGCTTCGGGCGGCAGCGAACGGCGCTTCTCCGCATTCGGCAAGCTCGACGTCATGGTGTAATCGGGGAACGTCTCGGTGTGCAGGATCGCGTCGCGATAGGCGAAGGCCGCCTGCATCGCATAGGCAGACCGCACCTCGTCCAGCATCTCATCGATCAACGAAGACACGGCTTCAGGATCGCCGTCGTCATCGCGCATAGCCTTGCGCAACGCCTTCACGCCATCGATGCCGTTCTGCCGGGCAATGGCAATGAAGTTTTCCAGCCTGTCCGGATCGCCCGCAATGGCGCCCGCATCCGCGCCAACGTCGCGGTCGAACACCAGCCCATAGACCTCTTGCGCCTGCTCCGTGAACTTGTCCGGGTTCTTGGCGACATATTCGCGGTCGATCTGCCTGTGGATATAGGCTGCGTCGTTCACATAGCCGAGATCGACCCCGGCGTTGCGGTTCTCATACCATTCATCATTGTAAGCCTTGCGCATGGCGTCCGCGAGCGGCGTCAGGCCCATGTCGTCATCGACTTTCTTGCCCAGCAGCAGGTCGCGCAGCGTCGACGTCTGTTCTTTCGACAGGCTCTTGTAGACCCATCCCTTGGAGCCGTGCTTCTGGAGCTGCGCCATGACCGGGTTCAATGCCTTGTTCGTGCGCATCTCGATCGACTGGTGCCATGTGCGGCTAACGTGCCTGGTGCCGCCCAGGTCGCTCATGAACTGATCGGCGATCTTCTGCGCCGCCTTGGACCCCCAGCGCGTCGCGATCATCTTCACGCCATCCGCCGCGGCCGAGAATGCCAGCGAGCGGACATTGTTGATCTTGGAGCCGATCTTGACCGGATCGGCCGCGCGCAACTCCGCGTCCGCCTTTGCCGCATCCCGGTTGTGCCGCCAGATGGTGAGCGCTTCCCTGTCGGCACCGAACAACCGATCGGCCATGGACCGGTTGCGGCGCTCGACGATCGCCATTGTCCGCTTCACATCGGCCGGGTTCGGACCGCTCTCCGCCGCGCTGTCGAAATCAGCCGCGATGCGCGGTGTAACCTCACCGCCATTGGCCTCCCGGATCATGTTCTCGGCGTTGAGCATATCCATGACGCCCTGCATGGCGTCGAAAATGCGCGCGCGTTCATCGCCTTTCGGGAAGGTCAGGCGGAACCGGTCTTCGGCATCGGACAGATAATTCTCGTTGCCCTTGGTGACGAACTCGCTGCCGAAACCCTCGCTCGCCATCTTGAAAGCGGTGAACGCCTCGAATGACCGGGCAAACATCTCGGTCGGCTGCGTCCAATAATCGCCCTGTCCACCACGGCGATTAACCTCCGCCGCGCCGCGATAGAAGGCGCTCTGCGCCGTCCGCGACTTGCTGCGCCCGGTCTTGAAATTATCAATCTGCGTCTGAAGCGCCGCCTTCTGGTTGGCGCTCTTGGTTTCGGCAATGCGCTTCTCGAGGTCCATGATCTTCAAGGCCATCTCGGCTTCATCGAAGAACATGGCATTCAACAGCTTCACGAACGCTTCGCGGACATTGGCTGGCTGGAAGTCCGCGCCATCGGCGCGCACCTTGCCAGTCAGGCCACGCGCCATATCGGGCGACACCTTGCCCAGCAGATAATAGTCCAGCGCGTGCGCCCATTCGTGCGCGAAGCTATTGGACCGCTTCGGCAGCATGATCTGGTTTGCGCCCGGATTGAACGCGCCGAGGAACTTCGCGCCCTTCAACAGCCGCAGGCTGAGATTGCCGCCCAGGCTGATCGCCTTTGGCGAAATACCAAGCACGGACGCCATGCCCTGCAAGGTCTGGTGCGCGTCCAGCATCTGGTCGATCGCATATTGCAGCGGCATGTCCGGCGCGACCGCGACCTTCACGCCAGTCAGCTTTTCCAGCGCGTCGCCCAGCAGCTTTGCTTTCCGCGCGGGCGGTAGGAGATTGAACTTCTCCGGATCCATGCCCATCGCGCGCGCGGCGCTGTCATTTACCGACTGGCGGTTGGTGAACGATGCTTCGGCAAAGCTCGGCTGATATGCGCCGCGATCTGGAGCCTTGCCCTCCGCTTCGGTCTTGACCTTGCTGCCGGCCATGTCGGGCGCGTCCGCAAGATCCAAATCCATCCGGTCTTCAGCCGCAGCCAGAAACGACGTCTGATCCCGATCGCCACTGCGGCCCGCCAGAATGTCATCGATCAGGTCCGCCGGATTGTCCGGGCCATCATTGCCGAACATGCCGGGGTCGGAAAGCTGCGCGCGGGCGCGCTTCACATATTCGCCAATGGCAGCCGTGATCGCCTGCTTGCTCGCGGGCGCTGTCAGCTTCTCATTGTAGAACAGGCGGATCAGGCCGTCCGTCACTGGATCGCGCGGCATGAAGGCGTCGACTTGCGCGAGGAAATCGCGGACGCTCTCACCTTTCTGGCGAAGATCGCGGATCGCCTTTGCCGCCGCGGTCAGCGCCTTGGTGATATCGAACTGCGGCAACACCTTGCCGTCGGCAATGTCGGTGCGAAGCCGCGCCCAGCCGGCCGCATTGCTTTCGAGCGCGCCGCCGATCGACTTGATGTTGTTGTCCTGGCTTTCGTCCAGCGTGCCCAGCAGATCCGCATCGTCATAGGCCGCAGCCTTCAGGGCCGCGCGAATGCGCCGAACGCCATCGGCTGAAATCTGACCGTCGGCGGTGAAGAACGCCGCCTGTTCCTGCGGCGGGAGCTTCCCGACAACGACGCGCACGAAATCCCGGTTGGCCGCATCGGTGACATCGCCACCGCGGTACAGGTCCAGCGTCTCGCCATTGATCCCTGCCGCATCCGTCTTGGCGCGCTCCGCGCTGCCCATCTGGAGCTTGGTATCGAAATTGCTGTCGCGGACGAACTGGACGCGCTGCTCAGGGGTGAAATCACTGACGCGGCGGCGGACCAACACCGGTCGCTCGATGCCTTCCGTCCGGTGTCCCTGCGATTCCAGATAGTCGCGATATGCCTGCGCCCGGTCGGGGAATTCGTCGAACACTCGGTTCAGCGCCAGCATCCGGCCGTTGCCGCTTTCCACCACATCATCCGGGCCAATGATCGGTGCGCCGCGGTCGGTTTCCGCGCTGTCGCCCAGGCGCGTCGGGTCGAACTTGGAAACGATATCCTGCACCTGGATATCAGTCGACGCACGCGAACGATCACGGTTCTGAAGGTCGCCTTCGGCCGCCTTCAACGCGCGGCTGTCCACCACCTCAAAGCGCGTCCGGACGCGATTGCCGGCCGGGGTGGTGACATAGCGCTCGCCTTCCCCCAATGGACCGGGATCGGGGCGAAGCGGATCATTCCGTGCACCCGGCCCGTCGGCAGCGGCGGGAGGACTGACGCCTTCAACGGGCCGGGGCTCCACGGCCGCGCCCATGGGCTGGTCGGGCGCGGTGGGAACGGGTTCAACAACGGGTTCGGGGGCCATCGGCCGGGCAACCACAGCCTCTGCCGGAACAAGGTCGGCAACGGCTGAAGCGTCTGGCACGTCGGGCTGTCGTGCGGCCGCGCGGCGCGCAAGCAGGTCAACACCTGCATCGACGCCCTTCGTCACGGGCCGGACAGTGGCCCGCACAATCTTGTCGCCTACGGCCATGGTGGCGTCGCCAAGCCGCGTGTTGCGGTTCTGAAGTGCGCCCGCGCCGGCCGCAATGGCGATCTTCGCCGGATCCAGCCCTTCGCCAGTGACCAATTCGCGCGCGGCTTCCTGGCCGCCGCCGATTGTGGCGCCGGCGGTGGACGCCATGACCGGGTTGGCAAGAACGCGCTCCAGCGGCCCGGCATTGGGCGCGACGCGAGTTGGCGACAGTGAGGGACGGCCGAACAGGAAGCCGGGAAGCATCTCGCCAATCATCGTGGCGTGGGGGTGCGCCGTTACATCCTGCGTGCGCTGCTCATCGGTCTGCCCCAAGGCGCGCACGACACTTTCAGGCGCAAGATCAAGCGCCTTTTCCTGCAACACCCCAGCGCCATAGCCAGCCCCCATGGAAGTGGCGAGGCCGCCCACCAAGCCGGCCAGCGGTGAGACAACCGGGGCGGCCGGTCCAGCGAGCGCGCCCAGAGTTGCGCCAGCCGTGAAACCTGGCGTGAACGCCATCACACCCGCTGTAGTAGGCAGTGCCGAACGAGCGCCCCCGCGGACAAGCGCGCCAGCCGCTTCCTCTCCACCTTGCGGATCGGCCGTCAGCTTCGCCTGCCGATCCATGACCTGCCGGCGCTGCGTTTCATAGGATGATGGAGCGGCTGGCTTCCCAGCGGGCTTTGGCGACGGGACGGAAGACAGATGGCTGATGATTTCGCCATCCGAATAGCCCGCCTTGCGCGCGCCGGACGTGTCGAACTTCTGGTCTTTGGCGAGAAAGTCCGCTATTTCGGCGTCTGAATAGCCCGCCTGTTTTGCGGCGGCGACGTCAAAGCCCATAGCTAATTCCTGAAGGAGTCTAGTGGCGGCCGATTGGCGTCCCTCGTGCGTTCCCTCCGTCCAATATTCTGCCAATAGCGCAGCGACATCCCAACCGCCTCCGCCATGTTCCCGTTCTGCTGATAGAACTCGATCGCCTTGCGGCGCACATTGGTCATGGCGCCGTCAGAAATGCTCTGGATCGGATTGCCTTCCTCATCCCTGCCGCCGTTCATCTGGCGCAGGATCTCGGAATCCACATCATCCATCTGCGTCGGCGGAACGAACTTCGGCTTGTTCGGATCGCCCTTGCCAAAGCTGCCATGCCCGCGATCACGTCTGTCGGTAATATCCTGGCCGCGGCGGGACGTTGCCGCGCTGATATCCTGGCCGCGCATGGTGGTGGACGCGCTGACGTCTTGGCCACGGCGTGTCGTGGCATTGTCGGCCTCGTTCATGCGGTAGCGGTTATCCAGCTCGCGGCCCTGATAGGCGTCGCCCTGCTCGACCGTGTAGGCGGTGTTATCGTCGGACTGCTGGCCCAGCAACATGCCAAGCATCCGCATGACATTTTCACTGACCGGTGGGCCGGAAGGGGGTGCAGGAACCGGAACGGCGCGCGGTGCCGATACCGTGATTTCATCATCGGTTGCGGTGGTTTCAGGTCCGGGGATACGAGTAATCGCCCCCGCAAGGCCGCTTGGCTCCTGCGGCGCCATCGCCCCCCGAGCGGCATCAAGAATAATCTGACCGACAGCACCCTTGTTCAGTTGGTCCGCCGTCGCGTCATCGGGATTGCCGCGGAAAATGCTGGCCACTGTGCCCGGAAGGCCGTCGTTCACGCCCCAATTTCGACGCGCGTTGGTCACATCCTCCGTCTGCGTCGTGCGTGCGCGATCATAGCCGGCCGACGCCTGCGCCTGATCCACCCGCGCGCGGTTCAGCTTGGCTTGTGCCGCCATCTCCGGATTGCCGAACAGAGCAGTGGAAAGGCTGCTGCCCACCATGCCCCAGGTCGGGTCGGTCGGATATGGACCGGCGTAATAAGGGTTCTGATAGCGAGGCATTAAACGACCGCTCCCCCCATTGCGCCAAAGCCGCCGGATGAGCCGCCTGCGCCGTGCGAGACCGCCTGGCTAGCCGTGGCCCCCGATCCAAGTCCTGTGAAGGCATTGGCGCCCAGCCATGCCGATCCGACCATCTGCGCCAGACCGCCAAGCCCGCGCAGCGTGGAGCCCTTCTGCGCGGCGGCGCGCAACTCGGCATCGAGAACTTCCGCCGACCGCGCCTTGCTGGTGCCAATCTGGCCGATCTGCTGGCCAAGGCGGCCCAGCGAAACATTGGTGTCGAGAAGCTGATCGCCCATCCCGGTCAGATTGGCGAGCGCTTCCGCCTGCTGCTGGCTGCGCGCGCGCTGCTCGCCAACCACCTTGTTGTTACTCTCCGCCACGATCGCGGGCGCATTGCCGGGCAGAAAATCCTGATTGTCCGACCTGGAATTGAGTGCGTCGATAAAGGCGGCCTTGCGTGCCGAAACCGCGTCCGTGTCATCGCGTAGCTTTTCCGCCGATTCATAGGACTCGCCCAAAAGCGCGTCCTGCTCCGCACTCATGCGTTTCTGGCGGCCTTGCTCTACGTTGTGGCGGGCCATCATGGCGTTTTCGGCACGCTGGTTGCCGAAATACTGCGCTACTGATCCGCCAACCGCCAATGCCAGCGGGATTGCCCATGGACCGCACATCAGCCTACCACCCTGGCGGAACCGCCACCATTGGAGAAAAGCGAACGTCCGCCGCCGATAAAGCCGGAATAGTCGTTCCGTGCATTCGAGCCGATGCGCGAAACACTGTCGGCGAAACCTGCGAATAGCTGGCCCAAAGGAGAGAAGCCGGCAGGTTGATTAAGGTTCTGCGCTTGCCGCACAGCCGCCTGCGCCGCCGCCTGGTCGTCGCCGGTGGCCTGAAGCTGCGTCACAAGGTTGGAGCGCACATTCTCTACATTGGCGCGCGTGTCATTGGCGACCTCCAGACCCTTGTTGGCGATATCCAGCCGATGCTTGTCGAACTCGTCCGACAGCTCCGCATTCTTTTTCTGCGCGGCGCCGGATTGAAGGATCCCGGAGCGATCAAGCGCATAGATCAGCTCATCTTTGGACCGGTCATAGGACTGATCAAGCTGGGGCAGAGCATAGTCTTCATAAGCCTGCCGGCGCTTGTCATAGAAAGCGTCATCAAAGCCGCCGGTGCGCTCAACACCAGAGAACAACTTGCCGGTCTTCGCGGCGATCTGGGGGATGCCGCCAAGATAAAATCCGCCGCCGAACGGCAGGGAGATGAAATTCCCGCCGTTGGCTGCGCCCGGCTCGAAAGGCGTCCCATCCTCATTGTAAAAGGTTTTGGAGGGATCATATTCCGTGACCGGATTTATGCCGCGCGAAGATCCATCGAAGATCGCATTGATCTTCGCCATCCCGTCTTTGATGCGGGCTTGGCGCGCGACCTCATCGGCACGCTGCTCTTTCGCGATCCTATTGGCCGCTTTGGATCCGCCGCCTCCGAAGCACATCAGGGACGCTCCCAGGTATAGATATGAAAGTCGTCGCCGTTCTTGCCGTACCGCTTCAGTGTGCATTCGCGCTGTGCGCCGAGGGCTCCAAGCCAGCGCTGTGCTTCCACATGACCCTCCATCGACCGGCATTCCAGACGGTGCGCGCCGTCTGCCCAAAGCGTTGGGATCATAGTGCGACGAATGAATTTTGTCACCGATAATCCGATTTGTCGAAAATCGTCGGTTGCAAACATCCACAATGACCACACACCGGGCCAACAAGGCGCCGCGCCCCATGTGGCGATCGGCTCCTTCAGACCGGCCACCCATGAAACCGCTCCGGTCGACATGACCGATTCCACCATGCCGTCCGGATCTTCGGAAAAGCTGGTCGCGAATATCTCGCGATGGTCCCATTCCCGCATATGCGTGACGATATGCCGCACCTTGGGGGCGGATAGCGGCTCAATGAACATCAGCTCGCCTGCGCTGCCTGATAGTGGATAATGACCTTGCTGAGCTTGGCCGGGCCGGCGCGTTCGTTCACGAGCTTGAGCTTGATGACCGGGCTGTCGCCGACCATGCTGATATCCATGTGCGCCAACGTCGTTCCGCGGACGATCGCCACCTGTGACCAGACGTCGGGCGTCGCCGGGTTGGTGTTGATATAGATGGTCCATTCGCCCTCGCAGACGACATCCAGCCCGGTGAACTGCTTCCACGTCGCAATGGTGCGGCCATCGATGTACGGAAGCTCTACCTCTACCGTCGACAGGTCATAGGTTTCGCCGTCATCGCCGCCATAGAGATAGATGGTGTCACCGCCGCGCGCCCAGACCTGGCTGTCCATCGACACGAATTCCGTCGCGGTGAAGCCCGGATCATAGCGCGACCATGCCGAAATCTTGGAGGCCGAATAGTAGGAGAACACATATTGGCGGGCGCCAAGGCCGAGAATGTACCGGCCGTCGATCGGATCCATTATAGCGCAAGCGCGGGTCTTCTCCGTGTCCGTCAGCGTCCGCATGTACTCGATCATCTCATCATCGATCGGCGTTCCGACGTCCGACACGCCAGCCTGATTGGACGAATCCCGCGCGCGGAGCGATCGAATGCCGGTGTCCGACAGAAAGAAAACATCAATATCGCCAAAGCTGACGATCGACTTATGGGCAAGCGTGCCAATGTTCGGCAGCACTTGACGCTGCGCGTTCTGCGCCGGGTCCGGATCAAGAAACCATATTTGTGTATTGCGCCGGGCAAAAACCGCCAGATAGCCCTGATACCGCCCCAGCCCGGTCAGCGTCTCGGATCCTGCCGACTGGTTTGACATGTTGATGAAGCTGGCGCCGGTGCCTGCCCAGTCGTCCGGATCATCGACCGCGCAGAAACTCAACAGGCTGGTGGAAACGGTGTAGACCTTGCTCTTGATCGTCAGAGCGGCGGCGGCTTTCTGGCCGGCGATATGGGTGACGGCGCTCCCGGAATCCCAATCGGTCACGCGCGTGCCGTCGTAGAAGCACAGGCCGTCGCCATTGGCGTAAAGCGCGGCCGCAAACACCTTCCCATCGAAGAATTCGGCGTCGGTCAGTTGCGTCATGTCTTCAGCCGACGGGTGGACAAGCCGCTGATAGGTGACGCCGGAGGGCACGGCCGGGGAAGCCTCTGACCCGAAAACGTAAAGCACGCCATTCGCGCCCGCCAAGCCGAACGTCTCGGCCGGCGGCAGGCTGTATTTCATCACCCACGCCTTGCGCTTCTCGATCTCGCCACCGCGGGTGATGTGGGCATTCACGAGCCGCTGGAGCGACCCTTGCGGCGAAGATGCCGGGAGCTTCCTGCCGTCAAGCCCTGCCTTGAAGTCCTCGATGACGACATACGCCATCAGGGGTTCCTGACATATGCGACCAGAGGCTCGCGATCACGGCGGCGCTCTGCGCCATTCCCGCCGCTAAAGCTGAAGCTGCTCTTTCGGGTCTGGACGCTGCGTCCCTTGACCGTGCGGAACCGCTCGACCGCCTTGGTCTGCTTTGTGGCCGCCTCCGGCGATTGCTTGCGGGCGAGGATTTCCGACGCCGCAAACAGGATGATCATGCGGTCATCGAGGTCACAGATCGCGTCGGTGGTGATCAGCGGTGTGAAATTGCGGATGCCGATGATCCGGATTTTCTGATCATTGGTGGCAGGGATCGGCCAGATTTCAAGCTGGGCCTCGCTGCCGGTATAAAGCACGTCCCACTTCATCGCCGGTTCGGCGCGAACGTCCGCGTCGCTGTCGTGAAAGTTGTAGTCGTCCATGGATATCCCGCGATCGAGCGGGAACCATTTATCGCCCCAGAAATAATCGATCCGCTCGATGCGCTCCAGGTTCAGGTCATCCGGAACGTCGTAGTAGCGCTGCCCCGCCTGAAGATCGATATCGCTGCGGATGCGCAGAAACGGCCAGTCGAATTCCTCATACAGCCGCTCATATTCCCGCCTGATCAACTCCTTGATCAGCGGCTCCATGTTGACCGACAGCGCGGGGTCCGGATCCATGTTCGCTTCAATGCGAACACTTGTGACCATCTCACCAAGCGTTACCCCGCGCGCCATGGACTATTCCTTTTCCGGGAGGCTCGCGATCTCCACATCGGGGAACGCAATCGCAAAAAGATCAGGCGGATAGACGGCAACATGCTCCGGCCCGGCCGACACGATAAAGCCGGGCTCGACGCGCTTGATGCCGTCGCCGTCCCGAATCTCGTGATAGACGCGCGCGCGATAGAAGGGCGTTCCGCCCTTATCCGGCTTCGCTTCGGCGTTGGCCTTGGCCTGTTTAGGCGTCCGCGCCATCGACTACCTCCGGCCTCTCACGATGCGGGTTCATCAGCTCGGCAAGGCCAATATCCTTCAGGGAAACGGGAAGGTTTTTCTGTGCGCCGGGGAATAGCTTCTCCAGCAGAGAGCCGTTGCCGGCATCCGTCAGCCCGGCTGGGGTGCGGCCATAGCTACGCTGAAGGCGATCCCATTCCTCATGCTGGGCGCGCTTTGACATCTTCGTCGGGTTGATATCGACAACGGCGCTTTCGCCGTGGATCGCCCGGAGAACGAGAATTTCGGCAGGCGTGACATCCGATTTGCGAACGGTATGGCCAGCGCTGTCGCCAAGCCGGACCTCGACATTACAAAGTTGCATTGGTTCCTCCTGCTAAAGATGAGCCCCCCGGCCGAAGCCGAGGGGCGGTACGCATCAACCGTCGTATTGCGGGTTGCCCAGGAAGCCCGGATCCGGCAGGGCGGCGATCAGGGCGAAGCCCTTTGAACCGTCGCAGGCCGAATTGGGGTCATAGGTGCCCCGCACGTCCGCCGTGGTGGCCGTGGAAGGCGTGTTGACCGCCAGACCGGCAACCAGGGTGCCGCTGGTGGCAATGGCGCCGTCCTCGATCTCTTTCAGAACGAGGCCGCCCGCGGGCAGATAGACCGGCAGACCAAGCACATCGCCGGTGCCGACGAAGCCATTGCCGGCCAGCGCCGCCGAAATGGCGATGCGGGTGATGGTCTTGAACGCCTTCTTACCCGCAACGGCTGTGGTGCCGTTGAAGGCAATGGTTTCGATGACCGTGTTGCCAAGGTAATCGGTGCCGTAGACCGTCGCCGTCTGGGTCGTGTCGCCAGCGCCGGACGAATCGATGATCACGTTCCGGCCATAGCGCGCGTCAAGAACCGCCACGCCGTCGCTGACCAGATCGCCATCAAGCGTCAGGTCGGCAGCGCCTGCAACCGCCTGCGCTTCCGCCACGCCATCGGTGTCGATCGCACCCGGAGAACCGAGATTGATCAGGACCGTCTTCACATCCTTGTAAAGCTCGGCTCCGCTGGTGGCGTCCGCCACCACATCGCCGGTGCCATACTCATCGAACTGGAACGTCCAGGACGTTCCGGCAGGCATGGTGGTCGCACCCTTGTAGGTGACGGTGACAGTGGACGCTCCATAGGAGAGCGTCATGTCTTCGGGTTGCGAAAGCAGCCGGCCGCCAAGCACGAGCTTGGCGTTGGTGCCGGACGCGAACTTGCCGCGGTCATTCGCACCGCCGGGATACCCGACGGTGAAAGTGCCGCTTGTGGCCAGGGCCGACGCCAGAACGCCGGTGACTGTCTGGAGGCTCATTGTTTGTCTCCTGCAAAAATCGACATCAAGCGGCTTCGTAGACGCCGTGGCAGTTGAGCTGATCGGCGACCAGCCCACCTGTCCACGTCAGGCCACGGTAAAGCACGTATTTCTCGGGCGGGCGGGCAGGGGAGTGCTGTTTCCAGTCCTCACCATCCATCACGTCCAGATAGACGTGGCGCGGGTCCATGAAGAAGCAATAATTCTCCATGTCCAGATCATCCAGAGTCGGATCATACTGGAACCGGCCAACGCCACGCATCGAGATGTCCGCCATGCCAATGTCGGTCTTGCCGGTGTTGGCAAAGCCTGCATCGGTATAGGTGCCCTTCTCGTGGATTTCGGCTTCCACCTTCTCGATGAAGCCGGAACCGGCGAGCAGGAGCGACGGCTTGCCGCCATAGCGGGTGAGCTGACGCACCTCGGCGCGGAGCTTCTTGGTCAGCGTCTGGTTGGAGGTGGAATGGGTGATCTTCGGCCCGGTGTTGTCGGTCGCGCCAAGCGTCCCAACAAACGCGCGGTTCCGCCACCAGCTATTGCCTGCGCGATCGATGCCGCCGGTGAAGCCCGAATTCGGGTTCACGGAGATGATCGACGTGACGCCAGCGAACACCTTGGACGACTGCGTACCGTCGCGCCAAAGGATCTCGTTGAACGAGCGGGCCGAACCTTCGGAAAGATCGTCCAGCTTGTCTTCGAGCAGGTTGGTGATCGCCACCTTTTCCGCATCCGTATGCATGGTGGTGTTTTCGCCATTCAGGCTGTCCACCACGCTGATGCCAGCGTGCTTCAGTTCGGTCAGCGTCATCGCGATACCGGAATGCAGTTCCTTCCAGGGGAAGTTGGTCTGCTTCAGGTTCGCCGGGTTGACGTAGCTCACGGTGTCATCGTGGCTGTAGCCCTGAAAGGCCGAGCTATATTCGCCCTTCACATTGCGGCGAATATCGTTCTTGCCACCAGGGAACGTCTTCTGGCTGCGCTTCATGGCGTCATAAAGCGGGCGGCCCTGAATGGACTGCGCCATGGCCGGGCCTTTGATGTAAAAGTCCAGCGTGGCGCTTGCGATGTTATCAAGCTCTTGAGCGGTAAACGGCATGATTGCCTCCTCAACGGGTCAGTGCCGCATCGACCACATCCCGAATTGAATTCGGGGTGGCCGTTGCGCGTGCGGACAATCCGGCTGGGCTGGCAGCGACCGGCTTCGGCTTGGGCGCGAAAACCTTCAGGTTATCGTTCACCTCGCGGTAGGCGCGATCGACAAGGGCAACGGCTTCATCGCGGTTCTGGGGTCGTTTTCCGTCCCGCGCGACAATCGCCAAAGCCTGTGTCTCGACCAGCTTGGCCTTCTTCGCGGCATAGTCCGGATCCTTGGCCTTGATCCCGTCTTCCCACTGCTGCACGGCGGTCGCCATATCGGTGGCAACGCGCTGTGTTTCGGAAGCCCTGCGGGTTTCCTCGTCCTGCCGGGTGCGTTCGGCCGTCTTGGTTTCGAGATGCGTGCGCTGCGAGCGCTCGCGCGCCAGCTCCTTCGCAAGCACCTCATCAACCAGACCGTCGTTGACCTTCTGCTGAAGATCATCCGGCAGAGCCTCCCCCAGATGCTCGTTGAGCGACTGGAGGCGTTCAGCAAACCAGTCCCGCGCCTTTGTGAGATTGCCCATGTCACCGCTCTTGAGCAGCGCCATGATCTCGAAACCTTCCGCGACTTCCGGACCAGTCAGCCCATTGGCGTCCATGAACCCGGTAATCTTGCGGTAGTTTTCGGCCTCCGGTCGAAGCGCGTTACGCTCCTCGATGACGGCCTTCCAGCGTGGGTGGTTGTGGAAAGGGACATCAGCCTCGGCTACATCCTCGACTTCTTCGGCTTTCGCCTCATCGGTCTTGGCTTCCGATCCTTCCGCCGCTTCCGAGGTGGACGATTCCTCTTCCGCCGGTTCCTTCTTATCGACGACGCCTTTGACGACATCGAGAAGATTGGTCGGCTCCTGCTTAGCGTCCGTATTGTCCGCGTTGGACGATTCCGCGGAGTTAGCGTCCTCATTCGACACCTCTACGCCCGTGTCAGTCACCTGATCGGGTGCTTTGGTGTCTTCGTTTTCCGAAGCGGGCGAGGCTTCGGTTGACTTCAAGGTCATGGTTTAGCGCCTTTCTGCAAGTTGCGTTGTATCATGTTGATCGTCAAAATCAACAACTAGCCCATGCCACCGGGTATCTGGTTCGGCTGGGGGCCATTGTTGAAGTCTGCCTGCGTCCGGCTACCGGGCTGGGATTGCTCACCAGTCTGATCGCCGCCCTTGTCGCCCTGGGCATCCGGATCGTTCGCGGGATCACCCGTGGACGGCCGCGCCATGGCATTCTGCGCCACGATCGACGGCAGGCCGTCAATGAACGCATCCTCGATCTGCGTGTCATCGTCCGCGATCTTGACCGCGCGCTCCGCCAGTCAGCGCGGCGAAATGCCCGGAACCTGCACGAGAAGCGGGTACATACGCTCGAAGGTCGCCGCATCCTGCGCCTGATTGGGCCGGCCGCTGGAGCCCGCCTTGATCTCCAGACCGACCTCCTGCATCATTTCCGACCGCGAAAGCTCCGGCCAGACTGCGCCGGGGCCGGCAATGGCCATCACGGTTTCCGTCGACAGGTTCATCAACATGATCTGCCCAGCCGCGCGCATCACGGCGGTCAGCACATCGTCCAGGCTGTCGCTGTCCAGGCTGATCGAACTGTTCTGGCTCGACTGCGCGATGGAACTTTCGGTTGCCGTGCCATTGGCAATGCCGCCGATATTGGCCTGCTGAATGCCGACGACGCGCACCATGTCATTGAACATGGATTCCGTCTCGTACAGGTTCGGATCGACGCCAATCTTGTTCACGGGCGAGATCAAGTCAGACGATTTAACGTTATCACGCATCGCCTTGATAATAATGACGTCATGCGCCGCATGGCCGGCCAGGTTCTTCTGGTCATCCTCATCGAACTGCCCGTCGGGCGCCAGATAGAGCGGCCGGTTTGCAATGCGATGCTGCCGCAGGGCCTCCTTCGCCCGGTTATATTCGAGCTGGATATGCTTCAGCAATTCGACGTCGGACTTCGGGAACAGTTCGCACTCGTTTTCCGTCTCGTTGAAGGTGACGGCCCAGATCGGGAAGAATTGCTCGACCTGAATGGCCGGGCTGCCAGGCTCCTGCAGAAAGTCGGGATAGCCGTCGGCAATCACATATTCCAGACCGGTGTCACGATCATAGACATGCCAGACGCACGCCAGCCCTTCGCCGGTCTTGGCATAGGGCGAGCCGTTGGCCATGCCATAGGACTGCTTGGCCGCCCCCCATGGGGTGCTGTTCGACACCTTGTAGGCCGCATAGTTCTTGCCGAGATCGACGCCATAGACCTCCTTCACGCGGTCGGGCGTCAGGATCACTTCTTTCGCCAGCCAGTTCGAACCGACCCAGCCGATCAGCGATTGCGTCTCCGGAGAAGGGATGATCCGCGTCGACTGCGGGAAGTTCCAGAGCAAGCCCTCGCGAATGATGACTTCCGGCTCGTTCTCGATCGCCTGTATCGCCAGCCGCAGTTCCTCCGCCTCGGCGGAATAGGTATCCGTTTCGCCGTCCTGAATATCGGCTTGCAACCGGCCAATGGTGGCAAGGCGTTCCGTCATGTCCGAAATGCGCGTCGACTGATCGTCGGACAGGTCCATCTGCCGCTGGAAGCCCAGCTCAATGTAGCCGACGCCGGTTGTCCGGGCGCGCCGGATCATCTGCTTCATCTGGGTTTTGAAGTCCGGGATCTGCTCGCTCATGTAATACTGGATCAGCACCTCCAGCGTGCGGCCGACCTTATCGAGCATGCTCCGGCGCTCGACGTTCTGCTGGATGTCCTGAAGGATGGAGATCGACTGAAGATCAGGCGGAACGCCTTTCTGCGTCGCAACTTGCATCGCCATCATCGCCATTTGCAGCGTTTCCGGCTTGCCGTCCCAGACCGCGAAGTCCAGCCGCTCGCGGCGCCGCGCGATGACACGCGGGTTCTTGGCGTAGAGCGACGCCACGGACGATTTCAGAACGCGCTGGACGATATTCGCCTTGTACCGATCGTCGTCCTTTTTCTCGTTCGGCCATTGCTTGCCGGACGCGAAATCCATGTTCTCGCGCATCCGCTTGAAATCGTCTTTCCAATGCTCCTTGGCGTGCTTGACCTTCTGCTGCCACTGCTGGACAAGCGCGCGCCGGCTATCGCCGGGTTCCGGGTCGTCCCGCACCATGCCGCTTTTGACCGCTTCTTCCAGACCGTCCATTACATGCCCCTCAAACTGGCCGCGATCCGGCGTTGGCGATCACGAAAACTGGCGTCCCGCTTGACCCATGCGAGCGTTCCCACACGCGGCCCCTTGAACGCGGTGTCATTGGCGGGTGCGGCCCGGATAATCCGGTCCAGCCCCAGACCCATGTGCGCCAGGGCGTCCACGAAATCGTCATGCCGCGCCTGCGGAAACTTCAGCAATTCCTGCCGGGCGTCCTCGAACCACGGTTCGAACATCGGGAAGCGCACCATGCCCATCGACATGCGGCCCTGGATCGATTGCGCGCGCGTCACCTTGTCCTTTGACGGAACCTGCTCGGACACGTTCACGTAAACCCGTTCTTCCTGCATCCGCTTGAACAGGAACGGGCCGATCGACTTGGAGATGTGACCGCTCTCCGCCCACCAGATCAGGGGCTTCCACTTCTTCATCAGCGAGATCATCGCGTCCACGGTCGCGTCGGTCTTCATCCGCTTCCAGACGGTATCCAGCACCCAGATGCGATGCTGATCGTCGACACCGACCACCAGAAGGCAGGTCCGGTCATGCTCCTGCTTGGTGCCGACGGCGTGGTCACTCGCGGCGTAGATCCGCAGGCTTTTCGGTGCATCGCCGGCCCGATAGGTCCGCACCATGTCCGACGTGAAGAAATCGCCGTCTTCGGGCGTCGGCTGCTGCTGATAGAGCGCACTGAAACCCTTCGGGTTGGTCCGCTTGAAATTGTTGAGATATTCCAGCCCGAACCGCTCCGGCCATAGCGGCTCGCCCGCCTTGCGGCCCAGCACGTCATTGTCCCGTGCGATAGCCGGTATGTCGATGATCTTCCATTTGGAGGCTTCTTCGCCGTCATAATGGGGGTTAGTCGGATCGGTGATCCGGCCAACGAGATCGTCTTCGTGCCAGCGGGTCTGAATGATGATCATCGCGCCGGTGTCGGACATGAAGCGCGACTTGATGTCGTTCTGATACCATTCCCAAAGCTGGTCGCGGATGGTCTGGCTCGATGCCTCCTGGCTGTTCTTGATCGGATCGTCGATGATGATCAGGTCCGCGCCGCGGCCTGTGATCGTGCCGCCCCGCCCCAGAAAGAACAGCGCACCACCTTCCTCGGTCTGAAGCCGATCGGACGCGGCGGAGCCCTTGCGCAACGTGACGCCTGGGAAAATCTGCTTGTAGCTGTTCGACTGCATGACGGCGCGCACGGCGCGGCCATAATCATCGGCGAACGGCTGGTTATAGGTGCAGACCGCGACATTGCGATATGGATCGCGACCGACATACCACGCCGGGAAGCGCTTGCCCGCAAGCTCGGTCTTGCCGTGGCGCGGCGGGAAAGTGATGATCAGCCGCAGTATCCGCCCGGCTTCCACCTCTTCCAGCGCGGCGGCCAGCGCCTTGTGGAAATACTGCGGATCATAGCGGCTCTGCTCCGCATCGTCCGGTTCCTCCGGATGCGGCATGGTGAACCGGGTAAAATCAATCACGCTTTCCCTGGAGCGCTTCGCGCACAGCAGGCGCATCGCCATGCGACGCTGCCGCTGAAGATCCGTCTGCTGCTGGATACGCTCCTGCTCCGCCTGTTCTTCCGGCGTTAGCTGCGGCGCTTCCTGTTGCTTGGTGGGCTTGCGCGCCATCAGAACTTCATGCCCTTGGCCGCGCCATAGGCGGCAAGCGCCAATATCGCGCCGATCGCAATTTTCTTGATCCACGCCCAAAGCCCGCGGCCAAGGTCATTATAGAATTCATCGGTCAGTTGTTGGCGCAGTTGGAAGACAATCGCCTGGACATCCTGATCGGACAGCGTTCGGCCGCCCTTGGGCGGCTCCGGCGGGAAATGATCGGTGTCGCGCATCAGGCAATGCCTGCCGCCGCCAGGCGGGCCTCAATGGCGTTCAGGCGCGCTTCCGCTTCATCCGCCCGCGCCTTCTCGCGCTTGGCGATGTGCTGCAAGGCGACAACCATGCGCTCATACTGGACGCCGTCCGCGACCGGCTCTGCCAAAGGCTCGCCTGCTTCGTCGGTGGTTCTCCAAAACACCCATCGCGGATCTAGTTGGGCGATAGTCTCGGCGCCGAAGCCGTAGTAAGTCCAATCGGGATTGTCGGCGGCGCATAGCGATTTGTAAAAAATGCCTTCGGCATCGAGGATCTTGTAGGCCCACTCGTCCGCGACCGGCTCAAGAACATCCTTGAAGCGCAGCGATGAGGTGGACCTCATGAACGATCCGTCGCTGTGGACATACATATTCGCGGCATTGAGGGTGGTTGTCGAATATGTACCTGTGCTGGTGATAGTGCCGCTGGTGTCTAGACGGATCGCGAGAACTCCAGCCGCTCCATAGAGGTCCAGCATCCCGCCGCCGAAGGAGTTCTGCGTAAGCCGCATCCGGTCCGCAAACGTGGCAACGCCACCCGCAGCGCCTGCCGCTGCGAACGACCACAAGAACGTGGTGCTGTCAGCCAGAAACTTGGTCGATGCAGTTAGGTCCGTTGGTCGCCGCCAGTCCGTTCCGTCGTAGTAAGCGTTGACGCCAAGAGCCAATGTGGTGCCAGACGACCCGGCGATGAAGTTACCGGAACTGCCAAGACTGAGCGCCTTAAAAGCGGACCACGTCGGCGGCGTGGCCCCTATGCCCGCATTGCCATTGAATTTCTGCCCATCCGCAAAGCCGCCTTGCGCGCTGAAGCTGCCGGAAAGTGTAAGCGACGTGAACCCCAGCTTCGCTGTAGTGACCGCGCCGTCCGCAATCTTGGCGGTTGTCACCGCGCCATCCGCGATAGAACCAGACGCCACCGCGCCGAAGATCGGAACCCATTTATCGGCCGCTTCATCGGTGGAGAATGTGCCGGACGTGTGAGCGACGGTCGCGACATAGGTGCTGCCGTCTTCCGCAACCACGTCCCCCATTTCATAGGCGGTCGCAGTCACCCACGCTCCGCGTGGTGTCCAGCCCTGGCCGGAGCCCAGCGTGGTCAGAACGTCCGTTGCCAACGTGTCGAGCGTGACAGCGCTATTTTTCAACGCGCCATCGTCGCGCTGGATCTGCACGAGGTTCGCCAGAACGGCGTCCAACGTGACCTTGACCGCGTTCAGCTCGGCATCGAGGCTGGTGCCCGGCTGCTGGTCGGACGGCCGGGTGGCCGACCAATCGGTAAAGTCGAACTGGCGGCTATATGGCGTCGGTTGCGACATTCACCCGGTCCTTCGCAAGAGATGCGGCAGTTTATTGATGTTGACCGATAAAATCAACAAAGCGCCCACACAAGCAGGGCCGCGCTGGCGCCGAAGATTGCCGATGCCAGGTCCAGAACGTCGTCCTGCTCCCAACGCCGGCTGAACGGGTTCCAGTCCGACCACGGGCGGCCGGGGGCAGACCAGTCCTTTGACTTCTCGCCGGCTTCCTTCGCCCAGAAAAACACCAGGGCGATCGTCCAACCGGCGACCGGGCTGAAGGCCAGGCCAAAGACCACGGTGATCAGAGCCGCGAGCGCGGCGTGCTTGAGCCAATTCATCATCGTTCCGTTCATGCTGAAAACCCCACGAATATGCCCACCGATGTCATGGATCCGTTTCCCACCGCGATCCCACCGCCTCCCCCGCCCCCGCTGACCGTCGGCGCGAAGAACGTCTGCGTATTCGTGACCAATGCCGGTGCCAGCGCGTAGGTGGCTGTCACCGCAGGCGCGTGGAAGGTCTGGCTATTGGTGAACAGCGAAGGGGTTAGGTCCTGGGCGGCCACCAAGTCAGTGGCGGCCAGGTTGTCCCAGTGGTAGCCGGTCGCATCGCCCGGAGTGCCGCCCGAATTGCGGAAGCCAACCTTGCCCGCTGGAGTGATGTTGTTGGCCGTAGTCGAGCACTTCAGAACGCCGTCGACGTACAGCCGCTTGGTGCCGTTCCGGACCTCCGCCTTCAGATGGTAGGACGTGCCAGCCGACAGCGTGGCACCCGACGAATTGTTGTTCGTGAACGATCCGCTGACCGTGTGGCCTATCGTCCAGCCGGTGCCGTTCAGCCATCCGAAAACGACGTAGTTGGTGCTGTCCTGAATCCGCGCGGCAATGAACGCGCTTTGCGTGATCGTGGTGTGGACATAGAAATCGGCTTCGATATCGTATTCCGCAGCGGCAGGCGTCCATTCGTTCTGGACAACCACCGTGGAGGTGTTCGCCCTGATACGGTTGCTGGCGATAACGAAATTGCCGGTGAGCGCGGTCCATGCTTGGCCGCTGTCGGCGTTCCGGGCCGTCAGCAGCGTGCCGTCGGTCGCCGTGAAGGTGTCGTTAAGTGCCATGCTGCCTCCTGTCACCGGCACGTCAAGCGCGGCAGGGTCGGTGAGATCGGTTGGTGTGGTTGCGGTGAAGGTCCAGCTTCCGGTTCCCGTACCGGCGTCGGTCGCCGTGACCTGTCCTGAGTTTTCACCCGCTGGAATGGTGATCTGATAGGTGCCGGTGTTTCCGGAAGCGCCGCCTTCGGTGAGGGTAATGACTAGATCAACACCACGCACCGCAGACACATCGTCTTCGTCCAGAAGGTTCGCGGTGATGATGACCGAGCCGTCCACTTCAACGGATGAGACTGAAGCCGAGAGCGTGTATTTCGTGGCGTAGGGCAGCGCGAGGTTCCACCCGCCGTCCGGATAAAGTGCGGTCGAATAGCTGTTGTCGGAGAGCTTCGCGGGGCCGGTCGGGTCAGGCGAAAGGGCAGCTTTCAGAGCGGCAATGATCGCGTCGGTATCGGCGCTTGTGTAGTCTATCGTCGAAAGCGCCGCGTAATCCTGAAACACCAGCGAAGGGTCGTAGGCTGCCTGCACTCCGCCGCCGCCCATTGCGTAGCGCCGCCATTCAAGGATGCCGTCTCCCAGCGTCACCCCCGTGAGGGTTCCGCCGACGTTGTTGCCAACCCACACGCGCTCAATGGTGACAGCGGTATGGGTGTTGACGAACCGGACCCAAGGCTCTCCCCCACCCGCCCCCGCATCGGTGTAGGAATCGCCCCATGCGGTTGCCGTGGAACTCATCCCCGGAAACACGGTCTGGTTGATTGAGGTGAGGCAAGCGACCTCAAGATTATCGCCGCGATTGATCATCGGCGAATAGCCTTCGTTGGCCATCACCGAGACGATGTTCTTCATCACGCCGGGGCCTTGGACCGACGTTCCCGATTGGGTGGTGCAGCTTGCCGTGCCATCGGCATGGACCAGCCATATGCGCTGCATATCCGGCGCGACCGCGATGTTGTCTGAGAACTGAATGAAATCGACGTGATCCTGATCAGGATAAACTGCATTCGACGTGTCCCGCATCGGGGACATGAAGATGAAATCGTGAAGCGTGAAGCTATCAGAACTGGTCTGAGCGCCGTTCGAGGTGAAATAGCGCGCCTTGCCGCCGTAGACCTTCAACGTGTTCGGCGCTGCGCCGAAGGCGTTTGCAACCCACGTCATGTCCGCGTTGCGGACGGTGAACTCGCCTTCAAGCGTGAAGTAGATGTAAATCCCGTTCGCGGTGTTCTCCACCTCCCCGGCAGGCCCGCGAATGATCGGATCGTTGATCTCGACCATTGTCGTAACATCGGTGCCGTTGAAGTCGTTGCGGATGAAATAGTGCCCGCTCGACCCTGAAGCCCTGTCAGTGATCGTGTACAGATTGTTGTACTTGACGTAGCTGCTATCCCGGTGCCGCACATAATAGATCGGTGCCGGGTAGTCGTTATCCTCGTTCGTGATGATATGGTAATTGGTGTTCGAAGCGGTCGTGTTGTGAAGACTGACCAGCAGGCTTGTGACCTCGAAACCAGTAGCAGCGCGGGCAACCTCAGCCGTCTTGCCACAAAGCGTCGTAGAATTCGACGCCCCTCTCGCCGCCGTCCAGTCGGACTGTGCCGATATGGTGTAGGTATCCGCCCTGATATTGATCGTCAGGACGCAGGTGCCCGAAGTCCCGTCGCCATTCGTCGCGGTGACATTGAAGACATAAGGCCCGCCATTGAGATCGGCCGTATCGCCCGTTGACGTAGGCGTTGGAAACGTCCCATCCGTCGGTGTCGTCCAGTGCCCCGAAGTCCCCGATGTAAGCGTGATGCTCCATGAAGTCGGAGTGGAAGATCCCACCGCAAGCAGCATGAACCCGAGATCGACAAGCCCACCGTCCCCGGCAATGGTCAGCGCACCGCGATATGCAGTGTGGCTGGATACGAGGACGGGCGCGGCCACCGTGGGTTACCTAAAGCTGCACGATGCCGGATGCATTCCAGGTGATCGTCACGTCCCCGCCGTTTGGCGTGAGCGGTAGACCTGTCACTCCGGTATCGATGTACGCAACAAGCCGGGACGTGCCCGCAACTCCAGTGTCGATGTAGATCACCAGAGCTTCGACGGTATTTCCGCTCAGGGCCGTAAAGGTGACGTTATCGCCGTCCAGAAGGCCGTTCGTGACCGTGGTGTTGGCAATGGTCTGAGGCGTCCCGACAACCCCGGAGAGATCATCGTAAAAGTCGTGCGCCGAACTGTAGGTATATGTCCCGGTGTCGATCAGCGCGACCTTTACCGTGCCGTCGTTGACATCGACGTTCGACGAAGCATCAAGCAGCGCCTGCTTGTAGAGGGGATAGACCGCGTTAGCCATGAGAGAGTCCTTTCAGGCGGAGAAGGCGCCGGCTACCAGCCGACCTTGACGCCAGTGGCGGAGCCGATGCTGCTGATGCTCTTGAAGGCAGTCGGGTGCCACATGCCGGCGGCGAAGGTCTGGGCTTGCGCTTCCGTCTCATCCACCGCGGTTCCGGTGATCTCCCCTGCCGCGTCCAGAAAGATCGCGCGGGGGTAGACGCCGCGGGAGTCGCGGAGGTCCAGGACTGCGCCGGTGACGGCCAGGCGCTTGGTGATGGCGTAGGTGCGTTCGTGCGTGTCGGCAGCCATGGGCAGCGCCCTCGTGTTGATAGTTGTCGATCGACGTATATCGACAAGCCGGAGGCCGGGCAAGGCTGTCTACAGGTTGGGGGCAATGGGTTTTCGCGCCAAAAATTTGTCAGCGCGGGGAGTAGTGAAAATCCGGCGCGGCGTCGGGTGGTGGCCGGGGGGTGGGCCGGATATGCAGGGTGCTGGCCACCCCTCGACCCCCACCCACAGGCCATGCACTACCCTCTAAAGGTAGGGCGTGCCTACACTATTCACCAATGATTACAGGTAGATGCCCGGTAGGCGATGGTCGGTAGCGCCGATCCAGCCTGCGCTACCCCTCAATAACCCGCGCATTTACGGGCTTTGCGGCCTCTGCCTTGCCAGCAAGCGCGCTGTCCAGCTTGGAGATTGCGGCTTCAAGCTCGTCCGCCGTCATCTCGTGAAGCTCTTTGGCGTGGCCGCTCTCGTCCTTCGGGCCATGACCGGCCGCATCGAGCATATATTTGGCCGCCTGGAACCGGACGCCACCCGGATTGCCGGGCTGCATGAGAGCGATCATGGTGCGAATAGCGAGGTTCGCGCCCTCTGTGTTGATCATGTTTTCGCGCCACTCGTGCAGCGCTTTCTGCACCGCAGGCGACCTTACGACTTGGTATCCAACCTCCCTCGTGGCGTAGCCGGACTTAAGCGCCGCTTCCCCAGGTGAACAGCCCTCCGCATACGCTTGGACGAACGCCAGTTGTTTTTCCGTCAAGTCAGCCTTGCTGATTTTTAGCATCGGATTTCCGCTGATTTTGCCACCTTGACTGCCTACACCTTGTAGGCATATGATGATCAACAATATCAACAACCATCATCAAAGGAAAGCACATGTCCAAATCCGACGACTGGTGGGCTATCACCATCTTCGCAGCCTCCATGTTCTACGCGTTCCACGCATGGGCAACGGCAGGGCTGCCGCAATGACCTTGCAGGAACTCCACGAACGCTGGACCGCATGGAACGCGGCCGATGAGGCATGGAGCCGCGAACTGATCCGCACCTACGGCTCTGACGCTTGCAACGCGCGGTACGAGAGCCGGGGCAAGGCCACGCCTGAACTGGCACGGCTGTGTGCCGCGTTCATGGCGGCCGGAGAGGCATGGACCGAAGCGAACGACGCATGGCGCAAGCAACAGGCCAACGCGGCCTGACTGTCGATAATCACGATCAACAAGGAGCAATCACAATGACCAACGCACAGCACACGCCGGGGCCTTTAGGCGTGACGGACGAAGGTGACATTTCTAGCCCGAAGGGCAGGATCGCAATCTGCAACACGCTGATGGTTGCGGACTGCCCGCAAGAGGAGTGGGAAGGCAACGCCCGCCTCCTAGCCGCCGCTTACACGTCCTACGACAAGCACTTCGGCCCCAACGCCATCGCGGCTGCTGAAGCCGATCTGCTGGGTGAGGCCCTGGAGGCGGTCCGGGAAGCATGGGAAATGCTTCCACCCATTGATCCGGCGCACCCTAACATGGGGCGTTATGATCGCATTCGCGCCCTTCTCACCAAGGCCGGAAAGGCGGGGCAATGATGATCAAATGGGAAGCCGCGCCAGACCTGGCTGGGTTCATCGCGAACGTGAGCAGCGATATCACTCTAGTTGTCACGCCATGCGATTATGTGAAGGGCTTCAAGCTGAAGGCCGCTCGGGGCACGAAATGGCGCGCGCAAGCCACTCATTGGTGCGAACGGACGCGAGTAGCAAGCCGCTACGGGCGGGACGAATACGACAACCCGCAAGACAGCCCACAGGCCGCAAAGCGACTGGCGGAGACGATCTACAACGACGCCAGAGCAGAAAGGGCCCATCAATGACCCGCATCCTGCTCGCACCATTCATCGCGCTTGCTCTGCTGGGCATCATCGTGGTCGGCATTCTCGCGCGCGGCATCGACCAATGACCGCCATCCTCCTCATCGGCCTGGCGGTGCTGATAGCAACGCTGGCCCTCACCAGATGGAACGACAATTAGAGCGACTTGACACCTACAGTTTGTAGTCATACAGTCCGCCTTGCTGCTGAAAACAGCTACGAAGCGGACGGCCCACGACAGAGGCACAATCTGTCATCGACGTTCGATCCGGCCTTGTGCCGGGAGTGTGCGGATACAAAACCCGCTCTGCGGGGAAGAAGCACGCCTGCCTTCGTTCAGGTTTTCAGCTCCCGGCGACCCGCCGATCGGGTCATCCTCCTGAAAAGAGGAACGAAGCAATGCCGAAGACAATCACCTCCACCTATGACGTAACCCGCCGCACTGTTGTGACGGCGAACCATGCTCGCGTGAAAGCCGCGTCCAGCGCTCCCAAGCGCACGAGCAAGCCGAAATGGAAGACGGCGCTCCGCAAGCCTGATCTTGTTTTCGAGATCATCGGAGACGGCGACAAGGTTCTGATAGACGGCCTGATGACGCGCGATCAGGCGATCATGGTCTACAAGTTCCTTGAAGCGATAAACGCATAGACCGCCAGCCTGTTATTTCTCCTGGGCCGTTCCTTGCGAGCGGCCCATTTCTTTTAGCCGCTTGGTGACGATTGCCTCCAACGCCACAGTCAGCCCGTCCGTCATTCTGTCCAATGGATGCGAGCGGCAATGCTCGACGATCATTTTCACCGGGCCATCTGAGGGGCCGGAATAGACATTGCCTCGATGCAGACTGATGGCCGCCATGTTCATGCCGCTCAGCAGCCCATTGATCCAGGCATAGAACACGCTTTGGTCAAACCTGGCGTTGGGATTGTCGAAAGCATTTACGACCTCAACACAAGATATCGTCGCCCCATAAAGCTTCATGTCCTCGTAGGGCCTGACGGCCTCAACAGCCATCATCAACGCCAATCCCGCAATCACCATCCCGTTCCCTCCGGCTCAAATCGGAGAAAACCATAGCACCTTCTATTTTGCCCGCAAACGGCCCTCAGAAGCGCAAAGCCATTCCGGTGGTGATCGACACCCATCAACACTATCAACGCGCTCCTGCCCACGTTCCACGGCGTTCCACGCGCAATCTATCACCTCAACCCCAACACCAGCCGTCTCTGCCCACCGCTTTTCCACCGTCAGCCTGGAAACACGACAATCATTCTCCAGCAACCCGACCGCCTCCAGCACATCCATGACCGCTTTCGCCAGATTATCCCCGTCCGGCTTCGCCGTGTGCGGCTGCCCGAGATATTCCGGCCGCGTCTTCGGCACGGCAAAGCGAAACGCCATGCGGATTTCGACCGCTCCGGTGAATGGCTTTGCCCTGGCGTGCCTCGCAGCCAGCTCAACCGCCTGCCGCCACAGCTTCGCGCCTCGGCTTGCCGTGCTGACCACGCGTCCTTTCACGAACCGCGGGCGCGGCTGTGGCCTGGGTGTGCCGTTGACCGTGAATGCGACAGCGCGCGGTTCAGACAATGGCCGGCGCCCTCAAGATGATCCGCCCGCACATGATCGGCTCCGCGCCTTCAATGAAAAACACCGCGTCCCGCTGATCCGCCGCGCAGAACGCAACCCCAAGATCCAGCTTGTACGCGAGATCGGCCAGTCCCTTGCCGCGTTCGGTCAGATGCACATCACGCGGCAGGCGCACCATGTCCCGGCGATGGACGGAGACCGCGGCCGCGGCTTCATCCGCGCCTTGCGCAACTTGTCCTGCGCCGCCTTCAGCCTTCGATCGGTGAGGCGGTCGGTCACGCGATCGATCGCCACGCAGGCGACATAGGCAACCGCAAACATCCCTATCAGCACCAGCGCGTCACTTGCCTGCATAGCCATGATCCTCCGGATATGTTGACCGCGATAATCTACAACCGGCCTACGCTATGCGCCAGACGCGAATGCCTTTCGGGTCCACGCGGGTTGTAATTTTGAACCCGTTGCCATGATAGCGCTTAAAGGCGTTGGCTGCGCCGTGGCAGGCCATGGTTCTATCGGTTCTATCCTCGATAGCGCACGGAAGCAGGAAGCTATCCCCCACCTGCATCATTCGGAATGGATATGTCCATTTCCCACCCTTCATCGTCTTTACCCTTGATGTCCCCTTTGGCGGAATGGGCAGACCCCTCTCAATCTTGAACATGATGACCTCCGTTTTGTCTCTTAAGGAGAGTAGCCTGTCATCGGATGGTGATCAACAGTGATCATCAATGGCACATCATTTGGACTGCGACTGCCGGGGTCCGGGAGTAAGTTTGTCTAAGCCAGCGTTGCCTATAGGCATAAGCGCTAGCGCCGTAGGCTAGCTTACTTAAGTATGGCAGCGTGGAAGGCATTGATTTTAAAGGGAAATTTTAGGCCCGCTGCCAAGAATTTTGGCAGCGCTAAGTCATTGAAAAATAACGGCCTTCCAGACTGCCGACCGCTGCCGGCCCGCTGCCGCTGCCGACGGCAGTCTGCTGCCGGCAGCCATTGGCAGCCTTCGGCAGTTTTGGCAGGCGCATCATTTCGGCACAAACCGCAAAATAAAATCCCGCCAAATCAGTGACTTGGCGGGACCAAAAGACGGCAGCGTTATAAATCAATCACTTAGCCCGCATCGTCATGCCCATATTTGGCTCTGATCTGCCCATATCCATCATCGAAATAGACGTGATCGAACGTCAGCATCTTGTGCTTCTTGCCCTTCGGGGCGGCGAAGCGATCGATGTGCAGGCACTCCGGAACGTCCAGCCGGTTCATCATGCTGGAGCCTGATCCTTCCACCGATCGCTGCACCAGCCGGCGCTGCGTCAGCAGCCGGTCAATCAGATCCCGCGTCTCCTGCCGCGTCAGCACGGCGATCTTGGGATGGAACATGGCGCGGTGGTTGTGGACGCTGTTGGAATCGGTGCGCGTGAAGAACAGCCGCTCGTGATCGGCATATTCGCGGATGCACCAGATGAGCCATTCTTCCAGCTCGTAGGTGCTGCCGCGGCTGGACCGTTCATGCAGCGTCACATCTTCCAGCAAACCGCTCGGCTGCCGCAGGAGCGTCTTCGGCTCCTTCATGGCCTCCGGCATGTTCGCCTTCAGCACGCCGCCCATATAGAGCATCCCGCGCTCTGGCGGCAGGCCCATGGCCTTCATGCGTTTCTGCCAGTCATGCGCGGCCCAGAAGCCCATCACCATCCGCATCGCGTTCGGCAGGGCCGTGCTGCCACGGATGGCGGCCCGCATCTCGTCCACGTCCCTGATCGGCTCGTCTCCGGCCTTGCGGACATGGTGCGTCACCACGAGGGCCGCCTTCAGCTCGCCACAGATTGGCGCGACTGCGCGGACATATTCGCCAATGACGACTGCGCTGTTTTCCTCGCCATGCAGCGTCGCATTCAACGTGTCGATGATGACGGCGCTGACGCGCCCTCCGCGCTGATGGATGCCGTGCATCGCCCGATACAGCTTTCCCCAGCGCTCCGAGGCGATGGCTTCGCGGGTGGCAGGGTGGTGACTGACCAGCGGAAAAGCGCCGCCGAGATTATCAAGAGGCAGAGCGATAAGTCGTTCACCGGCCAGACGACGCATAGAACCGTCGCTGTCGAGAGCATTCCAGCGGATATCCAGTTCCTCAATGTCATCTTCCCCGGTCATGATGATGACGGTTCCGCCATTTGCTTCCGGCGTGATCGCCTGCCCCATCCATGTCAGGCTGCTTCCCTCTCCGGCCGCCGCCAGCTTCAGCGCCAGATCCATGCACAGGAACGTCTTGCCTGCCCCGCCTTCGGCAACGACCATATGGCGCTTCCCGGCAAACACCAGCCCGTCCACCAGCATTCGCCGTGCCTTCGGCTCCGGCGATGATCGATGGACAACGGCCCACGACAGCAGATCATCGGTGGTGTCGATCGTCTCCATGGTCGAAACGGAAATGCCGGCGCCGGGGCGCTGCATCTCCTGAAGCGGCCCGTTCGCCTTCATGTCATGGTTCAATATGCCGATGAATTCCTGTTGGAAGCGCTCGCGCGGCCAGGGCGGCACCATATGGCTCAACATCCAGCCGTAGGCGGCCTCAGCCGCTTCCTCCAGCGACATAAGCCCAAGCCGGACCTGCTTGATATTGAACCCGGCAACGGCGGAGAACTCGGACCAGCGGTTGCGATCGGTATCGCCGCCTTCATGGACGTCGCGCTGCATCGCCTCGATGGCATTGCTTGTCATCGACTTGCCCGCGCCTGCCATGAAATCCATGAAGCTGCCGCACTCGGACATTGGCGACGGCGTGCCCGGGGTGACGGAAACGATCACCCCTTCCATCGCCGGCATTGCCTCGATCGCCTCCGCCAGCTCATCAAGATGGAAGTCGCGAGGCGCTTCGCCAACCTCGCTCCCGCTTATTGACTGGACCGGCTTTGCCTGCCCGCCCTTGGCGTAGACGCTGCCCGGCAGACGAATGACCTGGGTGGCGCGGCCGAACGACTGATCGCCGCCTATCTTTGCTGCCAGCACCTTCCGCAGCGCAGCCACGCGCTCGACGTCTTCGGCCGGTTCCGACAGCAGCCAGTAGCAATGCCGCTTCGGCTGGCCGCTATCCGTCACGCCGCCCGAAAGAACCGTGAACGACGCGGACCCAAGATGCGTCTCGGCATGTTCCCATTTCGCACCTGTATCGCCACTGTCGATATCGACCACGATCGCGGTCAATGCCTGGATCCGCTCCAGCGTCACATCACCGGCCGCCTCGGCTTCGTCCCTCACCACGGCAGGCACGATGAACGCGGCCACTCCATGGGCGGCCCATCGGTCGACATGGCCCTTGATGGCAGACACGCAGAAGGCGGATCGCGGATCGACGAACTTGCGCTCGCGGAACTTGCCCTCCTTGTCCGTGCCCTTCTCCCCGATCCCCAGCAGGGAGATCACCCCGCCTTCGGACCAGTCAACGTGGCGGAAAAGATCGTCGATATAGGCGCGTATCTGCGCCTCGCTCACCAGCCCGGTTGCGGTGCTGATGGGGATAATGCTGACTGATGTCATTCGTCATTCTCTACAATAAATTGATAGCACCAGAATCTATAGGTTGTGGGATGTCCGCTTGGACCGAGGCGTTGTTCCTCCACCTTGTAGCGACCAACAAGGCCACGGGAATGAAGCCGCGCCAGGGCGCCGCTCACCCTTGGCCGGGGGATGCCTGTCACCTGCACCACATCCCGCACCAGCATCGGCCCTTCGGCCTCCTTCAGTGCTTTCAGAATCGGCGCCATGGTAGTGGGCTCGTTTAGCCATTCACCGAAATATGATGAATTGCCAGGGCCACCCACCTATCGGCTCCATTTGCTATGCTCGCCGCACATCTGCCTGCCTATTGTGGTGGGCCAGCCAAACCACGCCTTCGGCCTTCCGGCCTCTGTTTCGCCCTCGGACCGCACCAGAACAGGCGGGTTACGATGGCAGCGGCCAACCTCCCCCGACGGCTCGCTATGCGTCACCCACCAGTCACAGTTCGAACAGGACATTCCTTCCAGCGACATTTCAATTTCCCCAATTCCAAGGCGCGGGCGCTTCAGCGGCTGCCGGCTGCGCTTCGCTCCAGCAACGCTGCGCATAAGAACAGAATTTGCACCGGAAGTCTGTCGATTGTTTTGATATGCGCGGTAGTTCGTCGGGCGTCAAAGTCGACACTACGCGCGCGCCGCGGTCCGACGCGGCCTGTGCGGCAGCGTGATCGAACGGCACCAACTCCGCATAGATCTCGCCGGTGTTACCGTTGATCGCGGTGAACAGGCTCGGATGGTCCGCCAGGCCGAGATAGGCCATATAAAGCTGCATCTGCGCATAGTAGAGCGGCTTGGACACCTTAACGCCCTTGCGCTGCGTGTCCTTCCAACCCTTGTCGCCCAGCGCCTTCATCTCCCACAGCTTCGGATACGGGCCGAAATCGTCGGGCCCGGCAGTGACCACGCCATCGCAATGCCCGCTGATTCGATAGCACCCGCGCGCATCGTCCCATGCCACGCCAAAACCGAATTGCCGGCCGTCCGGCCGTTCCGTCAGCACGGTAAATCCAGCCAGGCGCAGGTAATTGGCCATGCGGGTTTCGGCGTCATGCCCGCGATCGAAGATCCGCAGCGTCTTGCCCTGAAAATGCGCGTCGGGATCCTTCGGGGTCTGGTGATATTCATATCCCAGCATCCGTTCGCATTCTTCGCCAAGGCGGCTGGCGCCGATGTAGTTGCGCGGCGGTTGGGCCTGATTGGCGGCCTCCATGGCCGCATCGATATGCGCCTGGAACGCATCGCTGAACGCTGCGGCCGGCGATGGTGTGAAATCCATCATCAAATTTGTCCTTGTCAGTGCGGGCGCTGCATTCTGATCAGCGGCAGATATGCTTCAAACTCGGAACTCTGCTCATTGTATGTCATGATGCCGATCCCCAGCGCCCATGTTCCTGGGTTCGACTTCGCCCAATCGCACACATGCAGAGCTAGCCGTTTGAGCGCCCATTCCACGCTTGGAATCTTGCACCTGAACAGGACGCAATCGGCCCCGTCCGGGAAATCATCACACACCGGCAGAGGTATGCCATCGAACTGCGGGCTGAAATACGCCATGTCCTTATCGAGAACGGTGTGAATGCGGCGGACCGGTGCCATCGCCGAACGATAGACGACAAGATCGCTTGTCACACTGGCTGCCAAGGTCATCATGCTTCTCCATTCTTCGCCAGGGGCATGGCGCGGATCGGTGGAGAGGTCCAGCCCCTTCGCCAGTTCTGCTGGATCGGTCATGGCTTTTTGGTCTCTGTGAAAATCTTGATCGCGTTTTCACCCGCCGGGATGTTCGCAGGCGCAAGCTTCGCATGGCAGCAGGTATAGCCGCAGTCACACTCCAACCATTCCGTCGCTGGTGGAAGGTCGTTATAGTTTACGAATAAGCGCTTGCCGCATTCAGGACAGACTAGATCGTTCATCACGCTTTCTCCTCGCCTAGAGCCTCTCGGGCAACGAACCTAGCGCCTTCCAGATAAGTCACCTCGTGCGGGTCAGCTATCCGCCGCAGCGCCTCTTCGGCCTTGGCGGCGCGTGCTTCTGCTGCGAGCTTTTGCGACAGGAACATATCGAGCTGGTCTTTGTAGGTGGCGGCCAGTGCCTGCGCGTTTCCCATCTGCCTGTGGAGTTCGTTGAAGGCTGCTGTTCGGCTCTCCACCTCTGCCTTTAGTTCCTTGATGGTGGCGGCTGCTTTATAACGCAACTCCATAGTGTGCGCGAAAATCGCGCCAGCGGCCAATTCAAAGTCCAGTTTCCCCAATGGATTATTGTTATAATCTGCATATTGTGGGAGTTCATTCCACGACTTCTCCGTTATCTGAGAAGCAATTGTCTTAGCCCATTTCTGCTTGATATCATCCTTCAAGGACACTGCTCCTAATTCCTCAACCAGATCATCCGCTTTATCTGAGTGGGTGGTCATGGGTGGCTCGCCGCGCTCAGCAAGAGAAGGCGCAGGGTAGGAATACGTGGTGCACTCGCCAAAGTGTTGGATGCCGTCCATGTCGCATTTCGGACAACTCATCTACCCATCCTCCCACATGGCTGTGATGGCTGCTGTATCAACAATCCATCCATTCCCGCCGCAGCGGGTGCATTCGGTGTGACAAGCATCCTCATCGGCCCCATCAGGGTAGCCACCTTCACCTTCACATTGCGGACACACCATGACGGCCCTCTCCACCGTCGCCTCGTCTGCTTGGTGGTGGGCGAGGCGATGCTTGGCAGCTTCATGTGCCATCCGGCTTACGTCGCGGTCGTAGCCCCCGCCTGTCCCGCGCCGGAACATCTCGGCGAAGGCAATATCAGCCTCCGTCACCTTCACTTCTGTGGTCATGGATTTGACCTTTCTTGATGCGTCAGAACAAGCACAAGGGCAGCGGAAAGCACCGCGATGTCCATGCGGTCGCCAATGTCCCAGGCACGCCATGGTGGGACGCCTAGAGCCTTGCCGATGCACCAACCCAACAGGGCAGCGAAAAGGGCCGCGTACCAACGCTTCATGCGACATCGCCTTTCGGTGGAGATGGGAGGCGACTATTTAAGAAGCGGCGAATTGCATTGACCTCGGAGGCGGGAAGACGCTGGAAGCGGTAATCTTTCGCGGTTTCCCGATCGTTGTCCCACTCAAGTTCCTCATCCGCGAACACGAGTCGCGCCGACCCGTCGCGGTTCAGATGGATCGAGCCTTCGGAAAATACCAAGATCGCGCCAGTTTGCCCCGGCCTCCATGCATTCTCAGCCTCAAGCTCTGCCAGCTTCTGAAGGGTGCGAGCGTGGGCTATGATGGATCGAATAGTCGCCGATCCCAAGGTGTCCTGAACGTCTGCCCAGTCCATAGCAATCGCCGCCCTAGTGGCGATGTTGAGGTAACGCAGTTCGAGTAGGTCAGACATTCTCGCCTCCATCGACAGGGAGGTGGCCGCTTCCATCGCAGTAGATGCACCTGATGACGCCCCGGCCTCTGTAGCCGCGCAGATGGCCCGCGCCGCTGCAGATCACGCACCGCTTCTTCCGCGCCAGTTTCAGCGCACGTTCGTCAGTCATCTGCTCAATCCTCAACCCAAAGCCACTTCTTGTCATCCCAAACGCGGCCGGATGGCGTGGTCATCTGAAGCGGTGTATTGATCTCTTCGGCGGTCACGCGGAACTTGGTCGCCAAGCCCTTCGCTTCTGCCAGTTCCATAAAGCAAGCCGAGCACACCATGTCGTTGAACTCTGGCTCGCCGTTGATGCAGCCACCACGCATGACCGCGTTCCAAAGCGGGGAATGGGCGACCCAGATCGCGTTTTCGTGTCCACATCGCGTGCACTGTTCGTCAGTCATCAGATTGTCCTTTGAGATGTCATATTTCATGCTGCCTCCAGGGCGAACGTCAGCCGCCGATTGGCTATCGCGAATATGTCTGGGTCTTTCTCAATGCCGATGAAGCGCCGGCCGCTGTTCTGGCAGGCCAGCCCTGTCGTTCCTGACCCCATGCAATTATCCAGTACCACATCGCCGGGGTTGGTGTAGGTGCGGATCAGATACTCGCAGAGCGCCACAGGCTTTTGAGTGGCGTGATAGACCGCACCCTCGCTTTCGGCCGTTTTGAAATAGATCACGTCCGTTGGGTAACGTCCGCCTTCGCTCTTGATATGCGCAGGCCTGAAGTCCCCATAGGAGCCGGTTTGCTGGTCTTTGCGGACACCTTTATCGTAAGCCGCGCCCGCGCTCATTTGCGGATGATAGGTAGGCTGGCGGGGGTAAAAGACGCAGATGTCCTCGTGCTTCCGCAGTGGCTGCTTCTTCGCGTTGAGAAAGTTAGTGGGCTTCGACTTTTCCCAAACGATCTTGTATTTGAACCAATCCTCGTTGGAGAGGATAAGCCGAGCTGTGAACGGCCCTTGAGACGTTAGCACCACTGCGCCTTGAGGCGCTAGGATGCGCTTGTATTCGCGCCACAACATCGTCAGCGGGATGATGCTGTCCCACTTATTCTGCGTCGTGCCGTAAGGGAGGTCAGCAAGAACCATGTTGACCGATGCGTCGGGCAAGGTAGGCAAGATGTCCAGGCAATCGCCCAGGCGAAGCTCCTGATCCTCCGTCAGCGATGCTGCCAGCTTTGAGAGGTCAGCCATTGGGGGTGCCTCTCTTCAACAAGCCGAACACCAGAAGCACCAAGCCAACTGCCAGCATGACGCCAAGCCCATGAAGGAAACCGCCGGTGATGGCCTCGAGCCACTCAAGCCAATTTGGTTTGATGTACATCACTTCTCTCCCCTCTTCGTGAGAAAGGCGGCGATCTTGATGAGCGCCTTACGAATAAATTCAACATCGCTCTGATCAGCTTTTGGGAATGACCTGATTTTAAGATCGGCGTGTATCAGAGCTTCTTTCGCTACCTCCTCCAGCACTTCCACCGCCTCATCGCGTTGACGAATGATGGTTGACGCCGAGCGAAGCGCGTCTCGTTCCTTCACCGCCTCTGCAAGAGCGCGTTCGGCTGCTTCGGCTCGAGTACCAAGCCGATGGAGTGACGTAGGAGGGCTTAGCTCGATAGCTTTTGGCCCATCGTTGGCTGTTCCATAATCCATCGGCACCTTGTCCCGTGCCACCCGCGCCTCAAGAGCGTCGATGTGAGATAGAAGGTCTGGCAATGCGTTGACGGCTTCGACGATCAGGGCGGCGTTTTTGTCCGAAACTTCATCATAGGCGTAGATCCACGGCCCATATTCGTCGCCGTCGCTTTCCTCTATTATGCAAGCGGCGTCGCTGTTCAGAGCGTCAAACAGCTTGATGCTGTGTTCCCCTTGGGCGGCGTAGATGGACCTGAACGCGACCTTGCCCCGACCGTCCTCTCCATCCTCGGTGTCGTGGAACCACTCACCCGGCGTCGCCTTCTCCATCAGCGACCGCAGCCGCTCTATCTTCTGTTTCATTGCTGATCCCCTGCTGAAGGTTGGGAGAAGCCCGCCGCATTCCGATGCCCACCGCCGCCAAATTGGGCCGCTACCGCAGACACATCTTCCCGATCATCGCGGCTGCGAAGGCTCCACATCCGCACATTCGGAGCGTCGAAATAGGTTGCTGCGAACGGCGCATTCGGGTGCTTATCCAGCAATGCGTGACCGACCTCACTGGCAAACATCGGCGGGCAATTCACGACGATCGGTTCATGGTCTCCGACGCGGCGGCGCTTGGCGAATGAGGCGATCTCATCCACCTTCGCATCGAAGAATCTCTGCATCGCGTGCGCCTCTGTCATGATCCGGTCGCCGTCGCGCCCGTCTGCCAGTTCCTGGGCGATCAACTCCCACCGTTCAAAGTTGAACGGCTCCGACCGCAGCCACAGGCTGAAAGGTTTTGTCTCATCGTATTGGAACCGCCACAGGTCGCGATCCTCGATAAGCTGGATCAGGTTCGGTGGGTCGTTCTCGTGGCAGAAATCCCAAGCCATGCGAGCGCCGGAGCGGTTCATATCGAACAAGGCGGCGATGGGCTGTCCGATATAATCGTCATTGTGGCGGACAGACTTCATCACGTCATCACCAGCCCAAAAATCACCGGCAACATCTTCAATCGCCCAATCCGCAAGGTCGGCCTGCGCCGTCTTGTGGTGGTCCAGAACGACGATAGAATGAGCCTGCTTGCCCATCTCGCGCAGCACGTCGCGCTTGTAGCTGAAATCGACGATCAGCACGTTCTTGCCCACCACATCCGGCGGCGGTGATCCATAGCTGGCAGCAATATATTCAGGCCTGTCACGCCAGCGCAGCCAGCACGCCCATGCAGCGCCAAAGCCGTCAGCGCAGTGATCGTGATAGATCACGATATCCGGCGTCCATGTCGTGTCCTGATCTTCATTCATGCTGATCTCCACCTGAAGGACCTGATGGTTGGGTGTGCTGGCAACCTGCACCCACCTCGCCGTCGCTCAGGATTTCAGCGCCACAAGCAAAAAGCCAATAGCCCCAGCCAGTGTTGAAGCCCGCTGCCGAGCAAGATGGACATTCGACCCGGCGGAGGTCGATGTAGTTCTTGAAGCCCGCATTCTGCTGGTGAACGACGCACACGGCCAAAATCGTGGAGGCTTGGTCATGCGCCATGTTGGTTGATCCGTCCGCGTCTGGCGCGAACCGAAACGCGCTTTCCGTATCTTCATTCATGCTGATCTCCATTTGCTCGGATGCCGAGCCACATGGCGGCTATAGCCACCTGCATGGCGTCACGATTTATCAAGCCGTGGAAGCCGACGAAGTATGGCGCGAGACGCCACACGCCGCGTATGAAGCCGCGAGCTAAGTCAGTTATCCCGTTACCATCCGAACTTTCGACGATATGTTTCATGCGGCTTTCCTTTCGCGATGCGCACGGATGTAATCGCCCCATTGCTCAGCCATCGCGGCGGCAATGCCGGGGAAGGTCCGGCTGCGTTCCTTTTTGCGATCCGGTCCCGGCCCCATCTTCCAGACGCGCTGCTCCCGGCCTTCAACCGGATTGGTCGGCATGAGAGGTGGCAGGTTCCGCAGCCAGAGGCATGTCGCCTTCGTCTCGCCGTGGCCGTACTCGTGAGGCTGGATCGTCTGCGTCGGGGTCGGGATGCCGAACAACCGGCGCGGGTGGCCCAGCATGATCGGGTTCTCGACCGCCACATGCGCAATCGGTGCATTCAACATCATATTGAAGAACGTGGCAGCCGCGCCCATCATGGCCCAGCGATCGGGGTTAGGGCCGTTCTCTGCCTTCATCCCGGCATAGAGGTGCTTGGCCCCGCTATTCGCCAGGAATGTGCATTCCGGGTGGGCGATCAGCAAATCCCACGGTGTTACAAATCCTAGGTCTAAAAGCGATTTACCCCCAGAATATGTAACAGCGACCGCATCGCCCTGGATGTGCCAGCGAGGATCACCCTCTGTCGGCAACATGTCGCATGACCACGCATCAAAGCCGCGTTCCCTGAACGCATCCCGCACAGTTCCGGAAAACTCACAGGCGACAAGCACCCTCATGCGGGGTTCTCCGATCTTGCACGAAGAGATGCGGCAGTGAGTGCGAGCGCGGGGGTGGCGGCTTGTGCGCTGTGCTCGTCTTCACGATTACAGAAGTCCGGGTGTTTGCGGTTGAGGTGCGCCCATCCGGCATAAAGCGTGCTATGCCCGACCCGCCAGAACCACCCTTCGGGGACCAGCATCATCGCCGCGTTTTCCCATGCGCCTACGTCCAGAAATAAGGAGAAGGCTGATGCCCTGGCCTGCCACTGGGTATATTCGTCGGCCCATGCATTGTAGTCCTCGGTCCATATTCTTGGGGGCTTCGGAAAGCACAGGTCGAACGCATCGCACATAAGCTCGAACGTCGGCCCCTCCGCTGCTTCTACCTTCGCTGCAAGGTCTGTCATGGGTGTAGGCTCCACGGTTGAAGCTGGCGGCTGTACGGCAGCATGAGGGGGTGGCATGGGTGGCCATCTTTCGCAGGCGCGCCGATGGAGTAAGCACGCTGGCCTAGATCGTTGACCATGGAAGCGACCGCTTTCCAGCGGGTGCGGAGGCGCTTCGGAAGCTTGCCTGCCGGTCCCCATGCGAATACAATCTGGTTTGCTCCGGCCAGCATATCGAACAGATGTTCGTCGTTGTCCGGGCCTACCGGGTCGCTGGCGTCTGCCACATTGCGGACATCTGTCGAACGATAGGCAAACAGGTTGCCGACGATGATGCGGCCCCATCTGTTGCGCTCGCCAAAGCCTCGCAGCTTGCGAATGGTGGCATCGTCCTGCGCTGCATCAGCAGTAGACGGGTTGACCATGATAACGACGGTCTGACCCGTGCCTGCCACCTCGCGCTCAAGGCGATAGCGATACAGGCCGCACGGGCTGATGATCGCGGACCCTAGCTCTAGAAGGGTCATGCTGCCTCGTCCTTCTCCACGAAAGCAGCGCACGCCAGTTCATCGCCGCGCATAGGCTCTGCATATTCTCCGCACCAATCCGGAACGCCGCCGAGCCATGACACGCCCTTGCCGGACGACCAGTGCTTACAATCGCGGCATTCCTCGCGCTTACGCTGTTTCCGCTCAGTAGATGTCGTCATCGCAATCATCCTCGATTTCGCTGGGGTAGCCGCAGGCATCGCAATCACCGATCCATTCCCAGTCGGCGATCCGCTCCCCGCACTGTGGGCACCAAAGGCCGTATTCATTGCGAATGAATGGGGCCTCCATGTCTTCGCGAACATCACGCTGCTTGGGGGCCATCGGGGTTCTCCCATGTAGGTTGATAGACAGGGACGTATTCGATGATCTCGCCTTCCGGCAGCGACGCGGGTTCGCGGCCCCACCACCAGATGCGCGGGCCATCCTTGCCCATGATGAGCTTGATGCTTTTGGGCGGTTGCGCCTTCCCGCCCCCTGTTCCCGGAAGGGTCATTGAGGTGGCCTTCTGGACCTCGCGGACGTGGTGTTGAACATGCGAGCCGCGAATAACATCAATCTGAAAATCGGCGTCTGAAGCGGCGTCCAGTAGATCGGCCTGCGCCCTGAGATGGGCGGAATAGCTGCGAGCCTGAGAGATCATGTCGGACGCGCTTAGCTCTCCCCAGTCCATAAGACCGGGCCATTGCCGTTGCCCCGGCAGTCGGATGCGGGTAAGTTTCTCGCTCATGCCCGACCTCCGTTCAGATCTCGCGGCTTAGGCGGTTCGAAGTTGTAGGTGTGCCAACGCTCCCCTGAGGGGCGGGCTTCCCGCGCAATCAGGATCTCCAGAACATGCAGCGCCTTTTCCAGATCGTTGATGCCGCCCTTGTCGCGGAAGCGCGTGACGTACTTGATGATACTGTGCTGGCAGGCGTCGAGCCCGTTCGCCATGCTGTATTCCAATGGCTGGATCTTCAGCTTAGTGTAATGTTCTCCGCCGACCTGGCGGGAAAGCGGGTTGTCCATGCGGGCGTCCCTATTGATATGTCGATTGATGTTGATCGTGAATATCTACAAACTGTCGGCACCTGTCAACAGGTCTTCGCCGGTTTCTCCGATCTCCAGCATCCGCCGGGCAATCGCTTCCTGCCCATCCGGCAGGCGCAGCCAATGGTCGCGGCAGTACCATGTGATTTCGCCCAGCATCCCGGCTCCGCGTCCCACGCCGTAGGGCGCCAGCATTGCGTCGCAGGCGCTGCATCGTGGAACAATGGGTGGTTCTGGTGGTGGCGCCCGTCTTCCGAGGCTCACGCCGCCATCCTCATCGAGTTTTCCAGCAACCGACGGATCAGCCGCTCGTTGAACTTCCATTCCAGCCGGCAAGCCGCCTGATATTTGGTGACGCCGATCGCCTCGAACGGCGACAGTCCGAGATGCTCGCGCTGCTTGTCCGAACAGGGCTGCGACATCCAACGCTTAGCCTTGTTGCCGACGTCGCTGTCGCCATGTATCCGCAGGAAATCATCGGCCGCAGCCATCGCCACGAAACGATCTGAATTGTCGGCCAGATACTTGACGCCAATCATCCGGCCGCCCCCCAGGGCGTGCCAGCGGCCATAATAGCTGACCACCGCAACCCATGCGTCTAAGGCTGTCGCGATGCACACCAGTCCGTCGAACAGATTTTCGTAGCGGAACGGGGAATCGGCCAGAAGGTCGATCTCCGTCATCACGAAATCATGCAGGACGGACGGGGCGGCGTCTTCGCCGTCTCCGGCAGGCAACAGGGTGGGCTCGTCTTCTTCCGGCTCTGGCTTGGGCCATTCATAGCCGCAGATCGGACATTCCGCGCATTGTGCTGGCACGGTCGATGCGCATTCCGGGCAGTCCTTGGCGCCCTTGCCTTCCAAATTGATATCCTGCTCGATCGAGCCGTGCATCAGAATGGACGTGCCGAAGTCCATGACAATGCAGTCGTCTTTGCGGACGCCGGGATATCGCTCCGGATCAACCAGCCGCAGGCCGCGGCCGATCATCTGGATCATGGTCGACTGATAGCTGGACGGTCGCAACAGGATGACGCAGCTCGTGGGCTGGTGATCCCAGCCTTCGGTCAGCACCGCGACATTGGCGATGACCTGGATCTCGCCGCGGTCATATGCCTCCAACGTCTCACGCCGGGAGGCGTCGCCCATGTCGGCCCATACGGCAGCCGCGCGAATGCCGGCCGATCGAAAAGCTTCGGCAACGTGCTGCGCGTGCAGGACGGTCGAACAGAACACGACGGTCTGCCGATCGCCGGCAACCTTCCCCCATTCCTCGACCACCCGGTCATTGAGGACCGACTTGTCCATGATCGCCTCAACGGCGCTCATATCGAAATCATTGGCGCGCTTCTTCACGCCCCGCAGTTCCTCGCGGACGCCAATGTCCAGCACCAGCGTGCGCGGCCGCACGAGAAGACGGGCCTCGATCAGTTCCTTCAGCGTGATCTGATCGGCCACGTTGTCGACCACGCCGCGCAGCGTTTTCTTGTCGCCCCGGTTTGGCGTCGCCGTCACCAGCAACAGCTTGGTGTTCGGGTTCCGCTTCATCGCGGTGTCGATGGTCTTCAGATAGCTGTCGGCCGCCGCGTGGTGGCCTTCATCGATCGTCACCACGTCGAACGCCGGCATGTCTTCCAGATTGCCGGCGCGCGCCAGCGTCTGGATCATGGCGAAGGTGGCGTTATAGCCCCATTCCTTCCGGTCTGCCGTGAACAGGCCGATCGTCGCCCTTGGGTTGACCGCCTCGAACGTCCGGCGGTTCTGGTCAACCAGTTCGTCGCGGTGTTGGATGATGAGCGCATTTGCGCCCTGTTGAATATAGTGACCAGTGATGGCGGACAACATCACCGTTTTGCCCGCGCCAGTAGGCGCGACGCCCAGCGTATTGCCGCGCTCATCAAGCGCGGCAACGCATCGATCCCTAAAGTCGACTTGCCTTTGCCGTAGTTTCATCTTCGGCGCTCCCGATCTCGACATTGAAAATTTTCATCATGAAATTTGCCGCCCATGCCCGCAGCGTCAGGTTCTGCGCCTCGAATGCGAGCTTGAGCATTATTGCTATGTTTTCCGAAACTTTTTCGCCATTCTCGATGGCGTTGCGAGCACTACTGAACGCTTCAAATTCCTGTGATTTCATCATATCCCCGCCTGCTCCCATCCCATGATCAAGTGTTAACTCATATGAGTAATGGACACCGGTTATTGTCAGAGTATTAATAAGTCATATGAGAAATAATAACGCTTGCGACACGATCGGCCAGTCCGCTACGCAATGCCCCGTGGGCCGAAAACGGAGATGGGCAGAGGATATGCAGGCGCGTTTCCCTGAAGGGACGTTTGCCCGCATTGAAGCCGTGCTTTTCCCGGTCGAATCGCGAACCGATTTCGTCCGTGCCGCAGTGGAAAACGAGCTGCGCCGCCGCGAAGGCAAGACCGAAGACGAGCCTCGATAGCGGCGCATGTCCTCATTGTGCGTTCGCCTGAGCGAGCCAGTTTTCAGAAGGGGACGCATTGGCATTCACCGGCTGGGCCGATGGCTGTGTTGCATTCCCTGCAAAGCCGTTCGCCCCGCCCTGCTGGGGCTGCTGAAAACCCGCGTTGGTATTTGGCGCAGGCTGCGCCTGCGTCTGGGGTGAGCCGAAGCCTGCCGTCGCGGGCGGGGCGGGATTGCCCTGGCCACCAAAGCCAAACCCCGTCTGCGCGGCCGCGGCTGGCTTTGCCGCCGCCTTGTTGTAGATGCCCTGCTGAAGCGCCTCAAATTCTTTGAAGCCGGACGCGCTGGATGGGTTTGGGGTCAGCCATTCGACGACGCGGTTCTTGTCGTCATAGCCGTCCTTTCCCTTGCTGATGCCGATCTTGATGGCCACGCGAAGCCCGTGCAGATCCTGATACTGATTGATCTTGTAACCGGCCGGATTGTTCGGCCCGGCTCCCCGGCCGCTTTCCAGAATGCGGCTGATCGCAACCAGACCCATCTGGCGGTATTCTTCGGAATTGCCCGGGAAGTTCGGATCGCCGATCATTTCCCATATCTTGCGGCGAGCATAGGGCTGGCTGTCATCGATCGTCAGTTCGACGTCGATATATTGACCGCCGCTCTTGGACGCCTTCACCGCCCGCACATTCAGGATCGCCCAGGCAAGCTGCCCATTGGGGATCAGGTCGCTGCCGGAGGACTGACCGGCGCCTTGAGAGAAGTCCATCATAAACATAGCTCCTAAGAGAACAGAAAGAGAACATGTAGGAAAGGTGATTCGTTACGCCGCCTCATCAACCGCAGCGGTCTGCGCCGCAGGCGCGGTGAACACCGGGATGTCCTGCCGCGGCGCGGACTGGATTTTCTTGATGATCGCGCCGAGGTTCGGAGCCTCGACCGCATCAAGCCGGCCGGAGCGGTCCTTCGCCGGGACGCCATAGCCATTGTTCTGGTGGCAGATGAAGCCGCGCTCCGTGCCTTTAGCCAGGTCGAACGACGGCTGGCCGCCGGACATGTCGAACAGACCAAGCGTGATGACCTGATCGAAGATGCCCGGCAGTTCGCGCCCGGCCTTGGAGCCTTCAATCTGCGGATCATATGTCGGCCGGCCGAAGTCGTCCTTGCCGACGTCCAGAATGCCGACGGTGATGATGTTCTTGCTGCGGATGTGCTGCGCCTGCGTCAGCCACTGCACCATTTCCTGCCCCAGCACGCCATAGGCGCCGCGCGTGTCCGGCTTGCCGGTCTTCTCGGAGAAGGCGCCCGGCTGACGCTGTGACCACAGGAACGCCATGCGGCTGGCAACCGTGATCGAGTCGATGAACACGGTATCGTACTTGTCGAACGTGGCCGGGTCGCCCAGCGACGTCGCATAGCTGGCATGGGCTTGCGCACCATAGGGGCTATCCGGCGCCGCCGACGGATCGGGACCGCCCAACAGGCAGATGATCGCGCGGGCGAACTCCCATGGATGCACGCCCATCTTGGCGGCTTCCTCGCGGACATTGATGACGTCGCCACGCCACGCCTGGATCGCGAGCGTTCCCGCCTCAAGATCGAGGAACAGTGTCTTGTCCGGATCCAGCGTGTTCGCCTGGAAGGTTTTGCCGCTGCCCGAAGGGCCGAAGATGGCGATGTTGACTTTCTGGCGCGTGGCCAGCCGCTCATCGGCGGAGATGATATGGAGGGCCATTATGCCGGTTCCTCAACTTTGAGAATTTCGGGGAACTCGCCAATGGTAACGGCGCTGATACGCACCTCGCCGAGATGACCAAAAGTCTTGGAACCATGCAGCGAATTTGCGATTTGCTTTTCAATCAGATCACGAGGGCCGACATACTCGACAACCCTGAGAACGCGGACGATATCCATCTATGCTTCCTTCACCAATGTGATCTTCGGCGCGCCGTATTTGACAGTGCGAGCGGTGTCGATCGTCTTCGTCAACACCGGATCGACGGCTTGAATGCCCTCGTAGATCTTCTCCGGCACCGCGAACGCGATCTTGAAAACGCTGGTGACGCGCTCCCACGGCATGGTCTGCGCGACGCGCATCAACACATCGCTATCCCATTCGACCTTCTTGCTGATCTCGACCTTGGCCGACATGCCGTCCTGCAATGGCAGGGTCATGGTTCCGTGCACCTTGCCCGCCTGCTCGAAGGCGGACGCGGCGCTGCCCGAAAGCCGGCCCGCAACCTCTGCATCAATGTCCGCTATCACGCCCTTGAGATAGGTCATGTGCGTACTGGCCGCATCGCGGCGGCCATGAAGCTCCGCCAGCGACATCTGGGCCAATGGCTTGTCTTCGTCCTCCATTCCAATTCTCCTTTGTGGAATTGTCCTATGCGCCCTGGGCGCGGGCCTTGTTGGCCTTGCGGGTAGCTGCTGCTTTACGACTACGCTCCGACCGCTGGGCTGCGGTGAGAGAGAAGTTGGTGCGCCATTGGGGTTCGAGGGTTTCCCGTGGCCAGTAGTAGGTGCGGTCAACTCGGCTGGAGAACTCCTCCCACTTCGGGCGGCGGAACCAGTTCAGAAGCTTATTGAGCATCATTGCCTCCCGTTTCGCTAGATGTAATTCTTCAAATCCACCCGACGTCCGCGGCGCTGCGCCGACTTCAGGATGTTCACGAGCCAGGTCGCCGGCAGGCTTTCGCGTTCGAACCACTTCCCCACGCCCTTAGCGCTGATGGAATGGCCGTCCTCGGCAAGCATCTGCTGCAACGCATGGTGTCTTTGGCGCGCACTGGAGGCTTCATTCAGCCCGGTTGCATCGATAAGAAGTTTGTCGAGGTTCATGGCGCCTGTCGATTATGTTGATTTGATGTAGATCAACATGCCGACACATTGGGGGCGCGTCAATAGGGGTTAATCAAAAATTTCCACAAAGTGTCGGAACACACTACCTTGTTGATCGTTGACATCCGTTCCTACAGATTGTAGTCAACGTAGATCGACAATGGAGATTATCGTGCCCAGGAAAGTTCGGGAAAATATGCCCCCCGTGGGGGATGAGCCTGTAAGCGTTAGCTCCAAGGCAATGACCAAGCAGGAGCTAGGCCGAAAGCTGTTCCAGCTCATGGTCGGCAAAGGATGGAACCAGTCTGATCTCGCGCGTGCCGCGCAGATGGGCCGGGATTCCATTTCCAACTATGTGAACGGCAAATCGTTTCCGACGCCGGTGGCGCGGGAAAAGCTCGCCAAGGCGTTCGGCATGGCGCCGGAAGAGCTGCTGCCCAATGGCATTATGCAGGCGATGGAAGATGAGATCCCGGCCGTCTCGATGACGCAACCGGCCGGCTATCCGGGCCGCGCCTGGCTCCGCATCAACCGCATGGTGACATTCGGCACGGCCGCGAAGATCGTCGAACTGATCTATGAGGATGACAAACGCGCCGACGCAGAGGCTTGATCGGCGATGCGTCTGCTCACCCAGGCCGACGTCGCTCTGGTGTTGAAAGTGTCGGTTAAGACGATCAGCCGCCTCCGACAAGCCGGGGAACTGCCATATATTCCCGGCAAGCCGGTGCTGATCAGGGAAGCCGATCTCGAAAAATATGTGGAAAGGAAATTGACATGCCGCGCAAGAACCGCGGGCCATATATCGACACGAACAAGCACGGCATCTACGAAATCAGATGGACCGAGCATGGACGATCTCGCTGCCGCTCGACAGGCACACAGGATTTTCAGCAAGCTCAAAAGATCCTCGCGAACTTTATCCTCCTGAAAGACCGGGATGACGCCATGCCTTCGGCCAATGGCAATGGCCCGCTCTTGGTCAAGGAAGCCGTCGGCGATCCGGAGGAAGGTAGCGACGCGACAGCCAGCTACTGGCACGAGCATGTGTTGCGCAACGTCATCGGCGTGGACACGCAGCGCTATGCCGCGCGCAAGATCAATCAGCACTTCGGCCATCTGGCGATTCGGGACATCCAGCAATCCGATATCGACGCCTATATCGATGCGCGCAGGGCTGGGCGGCTGGGGCGGCCGTCAAAGGATGGAACGATCGCGCGCGAACTGCCGGTGTTGACGGCGGCGATCAACCACGCCATCCGCAACAAGCGACTCTCGGCCGATGACGCGCCGAGGTTCAAGCTGCCTCCGGCATCCGATCCCAAGGACCGTTGGTTGGCACACGAGGAAGCCGACCGGCTGCTGGCGGCCGCGCTGCAAAGCCCTGCGCCCAAGGGCAAGCTGCCACGCATCTACAAGTTCGTTGTGCTGGCTCTGGCGACGTGGAGCCGGAAGACGGCGCTGGTGACGCTGCGGAAGGATCAGGTCGATCTGGCTAACCGCATGATCTATCTCAACCCGCACGGCCGCCGGCAGACGAAGAAGCGCCGGCCGCCTGTGCCGATCGCCGATTGGGCGCTGCCGATCATCACCAGAATGATGGATGAAGCCGATGGCATATATCTGCTTGGCGATATCGGATCGATCCGCACGGCATTCGCGAGCGCGACGAAGCGCGCCAATCTGAAAGGCGTGACGCCGCACACGCTCCGGCACACCGGCGCCACATGGGCCGCACAGGCCGGGGTGTCACTGGAAGACATTGGCGGCGTGCTGGGCGATGACATCCGGACGGTCTATAAGACCTATCTGCACCACTGCCCGGAGCATCTTCGGAAAGCGGTCAACGCGATCAGAAAGGCGGCGTAAACACCTGCGTAACGCAGACATCTGCGTTGATTTTGTCGATCAACGTCCAACAATGTCCAGTTGCGCGCCGCAGAAACCCGTGTTGATTGTAGATTTTTGTCGATCAATCACTATCATGGCATTGTAGAGGTCAGGGGTTCGATCCCCCTCGGCTCCACCAACAAACTTATTGAAAATGGGCGGTTTCTTTGAAGCCGCCCTTTCTGTTTGGGCATGACGCACCGCGTTGGTACCGCACTGGTACCGCAACCCTGACCCCAGCGGCTCCAGACGATATCGTCGGTACTTTCATACAGACAGGTTTTGCAACTCTGTCTGTAAGTCGGGTTATCTGCGTCACGACGGGAACGATGACGGCGTCCCGGCATTTTCCACTGTAAATCCAACGGGCAGCCGCACCGCCTTGCCGGAGCCCAGGGGATTGAGCGCGGCGCGCATCGGCGTCGATCAACCGGAGGTGGACCTGTCGTGGCCGCGGAAATCCCTCGCACTCCTGCAGCCTTCGTGCACCCGGCCCATGCTGTGCTGCTCGCCGGGGGGCTGCCGTTGTTCCTCGGCGGTTTGTTGAGCGATATCGGCTATGCCGCGAGCTATCAGATCCAGTGGACCAACTTCGCGTCCTGGCTGATCGCGGGGGCGCTGGTGTTCAGCGGATTAGCCTTGCTGTGGGCGCTCGTGGATCTGATCCGGGCGCGGCGGCGCACGGGGCGCGTGCTGATCTATTTCGTGCTGCTTCTCGCGACATGGGTGCTCGGCTTCATCAATGCACTCGTCCATGCCAAGGATGCCTGGGCGAGCATGCCCACCGGCCTGATCCTCTCGGCCATCAATGTTATCCTGATGCTGGCGGCGGTCTGGATCGGCTTTGCCTCCCTCCGCGCGGGAGACCGGACATGAAATATCCGCTTCTCCTTGCAACGATGATGCTTGCGGCGTGCGGCGGTGACCCCGCGCCGACGCAGGCCGGCAGCGATCCGCAATTGCCCGATCGTGAGCGGGGTCTGCTTCCGGCCATGGGCATCGCCAACCCGACGCCATGGGGAAACCAGCGCCCGGTTGTGCCGCAGGGCTATACAATCAGCGCCATTGCAACCGATTTGAAGATTCCGCGCCAGATCCTCGTCCTGCCAAACGGGGATCTGCTGGTGGCCGAAGGCAAGGGCGGCAGCGCGCCGCGATTGACTCCCAAGGATTTCATCGCGGGCTATTTCAAATCGAAGGGCAGCAGTTCGGTGAAGGGCGGCGACCGGCTGACCCTGCTGCGCGACGCGGATGGCGACGGCAGATATGAAGGGCGCACGATCTTCGCCAAGGACCTGAACGCGCCCTATGGCCTCGCGCTCGCCAACGGCCAGATCTATGTCGCCAACCAGGATTCGCTGGTGCGGTTCGCCTATTCTGACGACCAGACGCAGGCAAGCGGCCCGCCGATCAAGGTCACGAACCTGCCATCGGAGATCAACCATCACTGGACCAAGGCGCTCGCCGCCAGCCCTGACGGAGGGGTGCTCTATGTCGGTATCGGGTCCAACAGCAACATCACCGAGCGCGGGATGGCCGCCGAAGTCGATCGCGCGGTGATCTGGGAGGTGGACGCCAGAACAGGCGCGCATCGGCCCTATGCGACCGGGCTGCGTAACCCCACCGCAATAGCGATCCAGCCAGGCTCAAGCACCCTATGGACGGTGGTGAACGAACGCGACGAGCTTGGCCCCAATCTGGTGCCCGATTATCTCACCTCGGTTCGCCAGGGCGGCTTTTATGGTTGGCCCTACAGCTATTGGGGCCGGAACGTCGACCCTCGCGTCCGCCCGCAGGACCCGGCGAAGGTTGCCTCCGCGATAGCGCCCGATTATGCGCTTGGCTCGCATGTCGCCGCACTCGGCCTTGCGTTTTCGTCGCCAGCGATGGGCGCACGTTTCGTCGAGGGTGTATTCGTCGGCGAGCACGGCAGCTGGAACCGCAGCGAACCCTCCGGCTACAAGGTGGTTTTCGTGCCTTTCCGTGATGGCCGTCCGTCCGGCTCGCCGGTGGATTTCGTCACCGGTTTCATCGGCGAGGACGGGAAAACGCGCGGCCGGCCGGTCGGGGTCGCGGTTGACCCGCGCGGCGCGCTGATCGTGGCGGATGACCTTTCGAACACGATCTGGCGGGTTGCGCCGGCGTCTTGACGTCAATCCGTGTCGGGCACGTCGTCGAGGCACACGGCGTCGGGACTGGCGGGCATGGTCCAGAGGTAGATCGGCGCGCCGCGCACCCGGACGGTCCGCTCGGCCTGCCAGCACCCCATGTCGTGATGGTAGCTGACGACCCGTGTGCCGGGCTGCAACTGCTCGACCAGCCTTGGTTTCAGCTTCAGGTTGACGTCGGGATAGAGAAACAGCGTGACGACCGTGGCGTCGCTGAAATCGGCCAGAAACAGGTCTTCGTTGCGAAAGATTACTTCGTCCGTCAGGCCAGCCGCGCGGGCGTTGGCGCGGGCTTCTGCAATGCGTTCGGGGTCGATGTCGATGCCGACGCCCTGTGCGCCACGATCCCGCGCCGCCGCGATCACGATGCGGCCATCGCCCGATCCCAGATCATAGACGACATCGCCGGCGCGAACCGCGGCCAGATCGAGGATGCGTGGCACGACCGATCGGGGCGTCGGCTCATACCGCACATCGGGGGCGCGAAGCGGCTTGCCGTCCGGCCCCACCGCCGAAGTATCGTCCCGCCCCGACGGCGCACAACCGACGAGAATGACGACAAGCGCCCAATGCAGCGGTTTCCAGGCGTTCATTTGCGTGCAGGCACGCGCCAGAAATAGATCATGCGTCCATCCACCTCCTGCTGCCGCTCCGGTTTCCAATCGCCCATGGTGAAGGCGTGGCTGACGATGCGCGTGCCGGGCTTCAACTCGGCGAGCAGCTTTGGGCGCAGCTTTTCGTTGAGGGTTTCCAGCAGATAGAGGGTGACGACGGTCGCCTCCTTGAAATCGGTCTGGAAGAGGTCCTCGTTCCGGAAGCTGACGAGATCGTCGACACCTGCCTTTTTCGCGTTCGTGCGCGCTTCTCCAATGCGGACGGGGTCGATGTCGATGCCAACCGCCTGTATGCCGTGAAGGCGCGCCGCCGTGATCGGTATGCGGCCGTCGCCAGAGCCGAGATCATAGAGCACATCGCCGGGCTTGACGTTTGCCATGCGGAGCATCGCTTCGACGACCGGCTGGGGCGTGGGCACATAGATGACGTCTGGCATCCGCTCGGCCAGCGGCGCGGTCACATCTTGTGCGGCTGCCGCTTGGCCCAGAGCGGGCGTCACGACCAGCGCCGCCGCCACCAATCTCGTCAATACGGGCGCTTTCATCATCTCGTCTCCTCAGGGGTTCGTGGCTTCAGGAAGATCAGGAGAATCCCGCCAGCCGCGACGACGCCTGCGCCGATTATTGCGCCGAGACCGGCATAGGCGAGGCTTGCATAGAGCAGATAGGCGCTGGTCAGGCAGAAGATCGCCGGCAGCAGGGGATAGAGTGGCACGGCGAACGGAGGCTTTGCCCCACCCCGACGGCGGCGGAGGATGAACAGCGCGATGCCCATCAGCAGCAGGAAGAACCAGAAGACCGGGGCCGTATATTCGACTGCCGACTGGAAGCCGTCGCGCGAGAAGGAGCCGCCGATCACCAGCAGCAGCGCGATCACGCCCTGGGCGATGAAGGCGTTGACGGGCGTCCCGCGTTTGTCGTCCCAGCGCGCGAGCCAGCCGAATGCAGGAAATGTCCGGGCCAGCGCATAGCCGGTGCGCGCTCCGGTGATTGCGGTAGCGTTGGCCGAAGTGAGCGCTGCGACCATGATCACGGCGCTCATCAGCGCAGCGCCCCCGGCCCCGAACGCACGATCCATGACATCGGCGGCAACGGCGTCGCTTGCGGCCATTCCACCAAGCGAAAGCGCCCTCAGATAGGCGAGGTTGACGAGCAGATAGAGCACGGCCACCATGATCAGGCCGAGGATCATGGCATGACCCATGCGCCGCCGCCCGTCGCGAAGCTCTGCCGAGAGATAGACCGCCTCGTTCCATCCGCCGTAGGTGAGGAGGACGAACACCATCATCATTCCGAACGACGCGTCGCCCGCGACGACCGGCTGGGGCGAGGCTTCCGGCACAAGCAGCAGCCCGGCGACGATGATGACCAGCAACCCCAGCACTTCGGCGATGGTCAGCCAGTTCTGCGCCCGCGTACCGAAATAGATCCCGGCGCAGTTCAGCAGCGTCACCGCAAGCACCACGAGACCGGCATAGATGGCATTGGAATAGGGGCCGAGGCTGTAGAGCGCCGTGGCATAGTCGCCGAATATGAAGGCCAGAAGCGCGATCGATCCCGACTGGATGACGGCAAGCCTCGACCAGGCATAGAGAAACGCCGGTCTGGGGCCGAACGCCCGCATCAGATAGTGATAGTCGCCGCCAGCGCCCGGCTCGGCTGACGCGAGTTCGGCATAGCAGAGCGCGCCGACGATGGAGAGCGTGCCGCCGATGATCCAGGCAGCCAGCATCATGGTCTCGCTGCTCGATGCGCCCGCGACAAGCGAGGGGGTGCGGAATATGCCCGCGCCGATGATGATGCCGATGGTCAGCGCAATGACGTCACGCAGGCGCAGGGTGGGCTTGATGAAATCTGGTGCGGCTTCGGTTCGGAACTTTCCGCCAAGATCCGTATTGAAACGCGTCACCGGGGGCGGGACCGGCGGATGGAAGCAGGCTTGCCATAGAACTGCGCGTGCGTCGCTGTGCTCACTGGGCGACAGCGGATACCATGGGTCATCGCGTCGATGTCCTGCCTTGCAAGCTCACCTAACGAGAAGGTGTCACAACCGTTCCGTTGGCGCACCGGCGTCGATCGATGTTGATCCTGTTGGTGCGGTCGTCGGATTACGTTTTGCTTGTCCTGGGAGAGCGGATCGGCCGGGATCAACCATTCGTCTAAAAGGAGCAAAATTATCCAGAATCAACCACAACAAACGCGAAAATATAGCCAAATAGGTAAATTAAATGTTTTCAAATGCTTACGCGAAATTTCTTGCTAAGTTCTTGCTAAGTTCTTGCGTGTTTTGACCCCATTTTCGACGCAAGAAAGCAAGAAAGCGATGCACGGTTTTAACCACCTGGGGAGAGCGCTCAGAGCGCGCACCAGACGTCAAAACGAGCTTCGAGCTACCATGACAGCGCTTTGATGAAAACGTGCTCAGCTTCCGGTCGAGCTGTTGCTCGCTTCCAGGTGCCACCGGGGACCGCTCCTCGAACAGGGGATTTTGTTCGGAAAGCCGGTGCCCCGGACCGGATCACACCGCGATCTGAATTGTTGTCCCACCCTAGCGCGCGTGCGTCTCCGCGCAGGTGAGGCGCGCGCTCACGTGTACGCACGCGGTAGTGTATATATAATATAATATTATTAATTATATTTAGTTATTATATATTATACCTCACTACGTTCGGTATAAACGAAACGTTCGAAAATCTTGTCATTTTTGGAGATGATCCTACACCAAGCAACCACTCCGCGGTGAGCAGCAGATTTCGCTGTCGGTGAGGTGTCGACAGCACTTTCCAGTGAGCGGAAACTGCCGGCGTGCAGAGAAGCGACCCGCTGCGGTGAGTGGCGTCTCCGGGTATGGTAGGGTTCAGGTTCTTTTGCTGACTGCTCTCCCGCTAGGAGACACCGGTGAGAAGAGTTTGAAATTCTTGCCTCTCCGAACTTCGATTTAAAAGCTCACCAGGCAACGAAGGCATGTCTCCGCTATGTCGGTAGCGTAACGACATCTTTCGCGCCTTAGAGGTGCCTCTGAGGGCAAAATAGAGGCCATTGGGAAGGCGGGTGCAGGTCGCTTGACCCGAGTTGGCTGTGCGCACGCCATCGGAGGGTAGTTTGCCCTGTTGGCTTACGACACGTTCTTGGAGCCTGTTCGTTGTCGGTGCGTCTCGGATCCTTGGTACAGATTGCGGCTAAGGGGAATGTCGGACGGAGTTGCGTCCGCCACTGGCAGTGTTCTGGAGAACGAGTGCCTGACGGATCATGGAGATGCTGCCGGTGTGTCGGCGCTCCAGAGCCAGCTGTCAGAAATGACGATCTGCGGGCGCGCACAAAATGTGCCTGTAGGACCCTGTGTCGTTTGACCTGCACCCGGTCTGTGCGGTTATTGGCGAACCGGTGTAGTTCTGGAGGACACCGGTGCGACGGACAGGATCAATATTCGGGTGGTGCGGCGGCGGTCGTGATCTGCGGGTCGAAGCGCCCGCCCGGTTCAATCTTCACGCAGTGCGCGCGCCACGCGACTCTCGGCGGGTTCCAGAACGACCCGGTTTTTCGTCATTCCTCTCGGGTGACGCGCCGCGCGGCTCGTTGGCACGGGCAAGAACGCCCGCCAGCGAGATATGCCTCATCATCCGCGATCCGATCGCCGGTCTGCTCCTTCTGGAGGCGCGCTGACGATGGGGGCGACCTGGCGCAGCTATGAGCTTGAGGACAAGGCATGGAGCTACGGCGGAAGCGCGCCGGTGTGCTTCTACTGCGGCATCCGCATCACCTGGACGCGCCCCCAGCACTCGCTGGGCATCAGAAAACGCACCTGCGATCATCTGATCCCCAAATCGGCCGGTGGTCCCAACCTCTATGAGAACCGCGTCGCCGCGTGCATGGAGTGCAATTCGGCGAAAGGTTCGACCGACGCCGTCACCTTCGTCCGCTCGCTGGGACGGTTCGCGCGGATCCGGCCGGCCGATGTCGAGGTGCACATCCGCAAGGTCGAAAAGGCGATGGCGCGCGCCAAGCACGAACAGGCGATGGAGCGGTCGCGCAAGGCGCGCGCGCGGTGGGGACCGCGAATACTGAAATGGTTGCAGCGCGTGTATCGCTCCTGGCGGCTTGTTCCGAAACGGTAAGCCATTTGAGGACAAGCTCGGGCAATAGTCCTGCATACTGCGGCAAATTGGACCGATGTGCGAGTCTCCCTAGGGACGGATGCGCGCCATGGCCCAGGTGCCAAGGAAGGGTGCTAATCGGATGGATGTGAGAGTGCGATCCTGAGAGGGAGAAACGGGGGTATTACGAGTTATTTCATGGGTGGAATTAGCGCTGGTCGAGCGAGCCATGGCATGTAATCGGGTCGATGTGCGAGGCTGGGACAGGTGGCGCGTGGGAAGCCTTGGCGAGCAATGGATGCTTTAGCGCGGATTGCGCACCGCGGCACAGGTGGCAGTGGGGCTAATCGGATCGATGTGCGAGCCGGCAAGGTGGGAAATTGGACCGATGTGCGAGTGCTGGCCCCGACAATGAAATCCTGCGGGTACCTAGGCCTACCATGATGAATTAGGCAGTGGCCCAGCGTGCGGTGGCCAATTGGATCGTAGTGCGAGCGCGCAAGATGGCTATCGGGGCGTGTTCTCTTATCGTCGGCGACTTCCCATCACTGATACGCCGCCCCGATAGGTCGACGCCATATGCCCCCACGCACGCTCACTTCCAAATGCCATGGTCGACGCTAGATCCTGTGTGCCTTGATGAGATTTCGGGCGTAGGCGAGCGTGTTCTCCTGAGAGGAACGGGTGCGCCGTTTAGCGCCCCCAGGCATTGTCAGGCCTCCTCGTCGTCCTCTTCCGGATATAGCTTGGTGATCTCGGCGGGGAGCGACACGGTGAGTTCCCAGCCATTGACCGGGTCGTAGATCCCGACCCCCTCCTCCATGTCATCGAGCGTGGTGCGGGTGTGCGCCTGCTGCCCGTCACTTGCCGCAAGCCATTCCTCAGTGGCGTCCCAGGCAAAGGCCGGATCGGGATCGCAGTCATAGGCGTAGCGGGTGAAGGCCATGATCCATGCACGCTGGATGGTGTGCGCGAACACCATTACCGGGCCGCCGGGAAGATTCACCTGATAGAGTCGCATTGCAGTCTCCTGTTTAACGTTGCTGACAGAAGCGACTGTTGCAGAACGGGTGCTGGAACGCGGGTGGGAAATCACGATGCGGATGTCGCGCCGACGATCGGTGGCATCGCCGGGCCTCGCCGCCGTGCTCTACCGCGATTGCAGCGACCATGGCGGCAATCACGTGTCGTTGGCGTCTTGGCGAATGGCCTGTGCGAGCCGGGTGTCTGTCATGGCATGAGGTTCGTCGCTCCCTTCCGCCTGCCGATCTGCTCGATCCGCCCGAAAGCCACGGCGGTGTTTCCGCCTAAATGGGTCGAGCTATTCCACGGTGCATGCGTGCGGGTGGGGCGCTGAAAACCAAAGTCCTAGAAATCGCCAAGACCTCCCATCCGGGTCGCGCCTATCAGGCGCTTTCCCGACATTCCAAGCCATCCTCCGGTGAATAGAGGTGTTATGAGAGACGCTTGAGACGCCGGCCCATCACAGCGTCTGGAACAGTTGGCGCATTGTCTCACGGACCTCCTTCAACGCCGGCCCCTTAAGTTCCAGTTCGGCTTGCTCCACAAGCGCCCCGGCCTCCGTGACAAGGATCTCGCGTCGCTGTGCCGAAGTTGCGCCCAGTCTGACGCCGTTCAGCCGTTCGAGAAACATCCTCGCCGCAAGGGGACTCGTGGCAGCGGACGCGCGAACGGCACCGAAGCTACGCCGCACGAAATGGTCGAAATCGTCGGCCAGGGGCTGCACACGTGCGCGGTCATAGCCTTCCTGCTCCGGCCCCTCGCCCAGATCTCGGTCAGCGAGCTTCGCAAGCGCTGCGCCCATCCAGTGGATGCTGGTTATGGCGGTGAAAGGGTCATTGATTCCGGGGGACAGGGCGCGCAGCGCGATCTCGACCAGTTCGTCGATCAGGAACTCCAGATCCTGTGTGGGCGTCCGGGAATTGCCGAGCGAGAAGCAGCTCAGGATTCGCTGCTGGATGGCCTCGCTGGCAGCCTCGCTTGTTTCCACCACCGGCACGTGGGGATGAATGAAATCGCCGGTGCGAATGCGCAGCGCGATTGCCAGCCCTTCCTCGCGAGCGATCTCGTCAAGCTCGGCGAAATCGATAATCTCCACATAGCCCATGCTTCTGGCGGTGATGGGAGTTCCCGTTATGCGCCTTTCCGGTTCCCTCGATCCGCCTTCGATCGGAAACCTGCGTTCGATATCGTGGATCAGTTTACGCCCGATTTCACCCAGGACCGTGTTGATCCTTATGCTCGCGGGAATATGGTGGAGGAAATAAACCAGCACGCCGATCGCCAGAATTGCGAAGGCGGCCGACACCATCATCGAAAGTTGCGGCACGAAACCGGTGAGCGTCTCCCCCGCCACATCGGCGGCCGACGTGTCCCGTGGGTCCTGAACCACCCGAAGCACGACAAGATTGTAGACGAAAGTCGCGATGAAAACGCCCAGCGAGAACTGGTTTCCGCGATTGTTCATGAAGTTGGTCAGCAGTCGAGGCCCGTAATTGCCCGAGGCGTAGGCGACAGCCGCGATCGTGATGGCAAAGACGGTCGAGGCGATCGCGATCATCGCGCTTGCGATGACCGTCAGTTGAGCCCGCGCCCCTTCCGGGCGGCTCCCCTCGAACCAGGGGAAGAGGCTGAGCCAGTCGACGCTTCGTGTCCGGTCAAGGTGGATCGTCCCGAGCGCGAGAAGGATCGCGGCGAAGCTCAGGACTGAAGGAATGAACCAGTAGCTGGATTTGATGCTCAGCCAGAGCGCGCGGAGACGGCTTCTCATGCGATTTCAGTCGAAAGTCTGATGGGCCGGCATTTCTCAACAACGCTCCGGACTGTAGCGCGATCCGCGCTCAGCCTTCGCGCAAACTGAGAGTCGCCTGAATTTCCGTCGACAGGCGCTCAATCGTATAGGGTTTGCGGAGCACGCTGATGTTCTCGCGCGCGGCTGCAATCGCGGCATCGCTGTATCCCGTCATCAACATCGTCGGAAGCGCTGGCCACCGCTCGCCGATCTCCTGAACCAGGTCAAGTCCGCTTCTTCGCCCCGGCATGACCATGTCGGATATCACAAGATCGAAGTTTTCATCCGTATTCAGCAGATCGACGGCCGCATCGCCGGAAATGGCGCGTTCACTGTCATATCCAAGCGCGGCCAGCATCTCCCGGATCATCGCGGCGACCTGGTCATCGTCTTCGACGAGCAGAATCCTTCCATTCCTGTGGCCCGCCACATCCCGCCGCGTCACCAATTCCGATTCCGGAAGTGCTTTCAGTGTTCTCGGCAACAGGAGCGATATCGTTGCGCCGCTGCCCGGCTCGCTTTCGACCTGGACCTCGCCTCCCGAGGAGCGGGTGAAACCGTAAACCTGACTCAATCCAAGGCCGGTTCCTTTCCCCACGCCCTTGGTGGTGAAGAACGGGTCGAAGATGCTGGAGAGCAGTTCGGGCGCAATGCCGCTGCCGGTGTCCGCGACGGAAACGCGTACCCGATCGCCGTCCCTGCCGGTTTCGTTTTCGACGCTGATGACAATCCGGCCGCCGCCGGGCATCGCGTCGCGTGCATTCAGGACGATGTTGAGCAACGCAACCTCAAGCTGGGATGGATCGACTTCCACCGGCCAGAGCTGCGGCGCAATCCGGTAGTCGACGCTGAAATTCTCGCCCAGCGAGCGCTCCAGCAGCGTGTCCATGCTGCGCAGCCGCCTGCCGATATCGACCACTTCGGGATGGAGGGGCGATTTGCGCGCAAAGGTCAAAAGCTGCTGCGTCAGCTTGGCGCCGCGATCGATCGCGTGACGGATGCCCGCCTTCAGCTTTTCGATCTTTACCGGGTCGGAGGTGCGATCCATCAGGTCCAGTCCGCTCTGGGCGACCATAAGCAGATTGTTGAAATCGTGCGCGACTCCGCCGGTCAGCTGCCCCATCGCCTCCATTTTCTGCGACTGGCGCAGCGCTTCCTCCGCCTTTTCGCGGTTTCTTATTTCGGCGCGCAGCTTGTCATGGGCTTCGCGCAGCGATGCATAGGATGAGCCGAGCACCGCGATCAGCAGTGACGCCATCAGCACCAGCAAGGCGATGCCCAGATAGCGAAGCCCGCGGCGGGGCCAGCGTTCCAGCGAACTGCGCAGATAGACGGAGCCGAGGGACGTGTCGCCCTGGGCGACCTTGGCGGTCACGATGAGATCCCGATCGACGATCCGGGGCGGGATCAGCCTGCCGGTTTTTGGCGGCGGGGCGCCGGACAGGCTGAACTGCCCCATGAGACGGCCCTCGTCGTCATATGCGCCCGCAGCCTGGATGTCCGGGTTCTTGCGTAACGCGGCAAGATATTCCTGCACGGCAATGGCGTCGTCAAAGGCGAGCGGGGCGGCGATGCTGGCGGCCAGGATCTCTGCCTGCACACTTGTCTGGCGGATTTTCTCCGCCTTCAGCAAGCGATCGTTCTGGAAGGCGAGCAGAATGGCCGCGCCCAAAAGGGCGGAGGCAATGAATATTGCCGCGCGGGGCGTGATGGCGGACAGCTGGTTCGGTTTCATCTGTCCTCCACCGCGACAGCAAGTCCAAGCAGCTTCGAGCTTATCCTGAGGCCGCTTGCCCTTGCCGCGCGTTCGTCGATACGGAAACGCACCCGGCCGCCTTGCATGACGAAATCGATCATTCCCCCGGCAACGCTCTTGCTCCTGTCGGTGACCGTCAGGATCGGCTTTGCGGCCTTCCCGGATAGTATATCCGGATCGAGATCCGACGTTTCCCCGGCGAAGAGCAGGTTGCAGCCGGCGGGGTTCGCATCCTTCAGCCTGCGAACAATGATGGTGCGGCCATGAACCCTCTGTCCCCGTACCACCTCATCAAGCACCGGGCCGAACGGATCCTGGCCGCTGAGGCATATCTGGAAAGGGGCGGTCGCGCTTGCGAATGCGTTGGCAGGCCAATCGACGAACGGCACGAACTTGAACAGAAAACTTGCCTTCACCGCCTGTTCGAGGGGCGGATCAGCCCCGGCCGCCGCACTCGTCGGCACGGTTCCGGCAATGAATATGGCGACAGCCGCCGCCCGCCGCATCCGGCGGAAAGCGCGCGCCGATCCTAGATATGCCATTTCAGCGCAACATAAACGCTGCGCGGCACCGGGCTCGCCTGCGTGGCGGGAAGCTCATAATGTCTTTTGTGAAGCAGGTTGAAGCCGGAGATCGAAAGCTCCGCCTCGTCGATGAAGCGCCACCCGATCCGCGCGCCGAGTTCCACATAGCCGGGCACATGGGGATCGGGCAGGCGGCTGACATACCGCAGGTCGGCATCCACATTGATGCGCGGGCCGATATCCATCGAAGATCGCAGCGACACGCGGTGCTTGGGGTCGTTACCGATCTGGCTGATCCCCAGCAGTTCGCTTGCGCCCGACTTGAAGTCGAACTTCTGGATCAGCAGGCTATAGCCCGGCTTCAGCCGCCACCAGTCGGTGATCCTGAAATCGCCCCAGGCGTCCAGGCCGTAGCTGGAGCCTTTGATGCCATTGCCCCACTGAAGCGGCAGAAACCCGCTGGGGGCGAGTTCAATGTTCCGCAGATCGTCATACAGATTGTAGAAGGACGAGACGGACAGCGATGCCTGGGATGTGAGGACAAGGCGCACGCCCGCTTCAAGGGCAGTCAGCTTCTCGGACCGGAAATCTGCGGGTCCGAGCAGGAATACGGTATCGCCCACCGTTTCCACCACGTCGCGGTCGAACGGGGTGGGCGACCTGATCGCGCGAGATGCCGCCGCCCAGAGCATCGATGTTGAGCTGGGCTTCCAGGAAAGGCGCGCGCTGGGCAGCAGCACCGCACCGGAATATGGGTCTCTCTCCAGCTTCAGCCCGGCGATCGCCGTCAGCGAAGGCGTCAACGCCATGCTGTCCTGCACGAACATATTGGCGAGAAACAGGGTGCGCTTGTCAGGAGAAAAGGCAAGGCCGGGCGCTTCGTCGATATTGTACCGGGTCACCCTCGCGCCGCCGCCCCATACGAGGTTGTGACTGGCGGCAAGCTGGAAACTGTGCTGGAAATCCACGTCGAACGTATCGAGCTGGAACCTGCCGTTATCCTGGCGAGTCTCGCGACCCGCATGGTCGTAATAGACCTGAAGCTGCAATGCCGAAGCGCTGCTCCAGCTTCGGTTCCAGCGCGCGACGATATTGCCTCCCCGAAAGACCTCGTTAGGCAACGCGCCCTGACCCCGGGAGCCGCGCTGGATGTCCCCCTGGAAAGTGACCAGATCCGCGTCCGACGGGCTCCAGTCAAATCGCGCGCCGGCCTGGACGCGATAAGCATCGTCATCGGCGGTTTCCACGCTGTCGGGGCGTCGGCGACCCTTCACGTACAGCCGGTAATTGATCGTGTCGTTGATCCGGTCTCCGAAGCGGAGGGCGGCGTCGAACAGCTTGCTGCCGCCCAGCGCGCTGACATAGCCTCCCTGGCTGGCACCGGCATTGCGGGTCACGATGTTGATGACCCCGTTGACTGCATTGGCGCCCCACAGGGTCGCACCGGGGCCGCTGATCACCTCTATGCGGTCGACATCTTCGGGGATGATATCCTGCATGTCCCAATAGACGCCGGAAAACAGCGGCGAATAAACGCTCCTGCCGTCGATCAGGACGAGCAGCTTGTTGGGGAAGTTCTGCGCTTCAGGATTGCCGCTCAGCCCCCTGGCGGTGATGGTTGCGCCGCTGGCGCTGCTCCTCAGCACTTGCAGGTTCGGCGCGAGCCTCAATATGCCCGGAAGCGTGACCGTTCCCGCGCGCACGATATCATCATGCGTGATCACATAGATCGAGGCCGGTGCGTCGGAAAGGCTGGCGGCCGACTTTGTGACCGAGGACACATCCAGGTTCGCCAGCGCATCGATCGGCATGTCCCGCAGTTCCTCGACGCTTTGCGCGGCGCACGGAAGGGAAATACACGAGAGAGAACCAACCAGCGCCCCTATGAGCAGTCGTGTGCCTTTGGCATCTTCCGCCATGCTTGAGCGTTCCCCCCGAAACAGCAGCCGATGTCGCTGTAAATGCTAACGACGTACGCACGAAGCTTTTTTTGGTTCCGCATGCGCAATATCTTGAACATTGAACCGCATCTTCCATAGCGGTGATCAACTCGCTGACGCAGGACAGGCCCCAATGTGGAGGCATCTGTGTCGGCATTGCGGTAGACATGCTACGGATCGAGTATCGCGCCCGCGCGTTAAGGACTCCATTGCTACAATTTGAAAGATATTTGAATGGCCACGTCCTTTCACGTCGCCGGGCTGTGCCCCAGTGCGTCTCAATTTCTCAACGATGACTTTCAGCGCGGTCTTGCCCGGTGGAACCGGGAGCGGCTAGCCCCGCAGATGATCGAACCGGACTGGGCGGACCGGCTGGCCAGCGATCAACGCATGCTGCGGCTTGAAGGGGCGTTTCTGGAAGAACTCCGGCAGGAAATTGCAGCAAAAGCTGCAGAAGCGCCTGAAGACGCGGAAAGCTTCCTGGCTTGGTTCGAGCTCTTGAAGGTTGAGGGGCCGGGCCAGGGCGATCCGCTTTTCCCCTGGCTGGCGGAAGAAGCCTCAACCGACGCGCTCCGCTTATTCTTTGAGCAGGAGGCGGCCGGCGAAGCGGGCTTCGACGATCTTGTCGCCTATACCCAGATCAAGCTGCCCTCACGGCCAAAGCTTGAGTTGGCGCGCAACTATTGGGATGAGATGGGCCGGGGCAATGCCAAAGGCATGCACGGCCCAATGCTCGGCGATCTGGCGGCAACGCTCGCGGTGGAGCCGCGTATCGAACACACCGTGTGGGAAAGCCTTGCTCTCGCCAACGCCATGACGGCAATGGCGACCTGCCGCAGATATGTATGGCAATCGATCGGGGCCTTGGGCGTGATCGAAATGACGGCGCCAGGGCGATCCGCGATGGTTGCAAAAGGGCTGCGCCGCATCGGCCTGAGTGATCGCGAGCGGCGCTACTTCGATCTGCATGCCGTGCTTGACGTCAAGCATAGCGAAGCATGGAACCGGGAAGTCATAGCGCCCTTGATTGCGGAAGACCCACGACGGGCGCGGCCCATTGCCGAAGGCGCCCTCATCCGTCTCACATGCGGCGCCCGCTGTTTTGAGCATTATCGTTCGATTCTGCGGTTGCCCGAGCAGTGCACCGGAGGCGAGTGACGGCTGGATGTGCCTTGGCCGCATGTGCGGCCACCAATGGCTCAGTCGTTCAGCGTTCGGGCGCGCGGGGTTTGTAGCGCGGCAGCGACCATCCGAATGCAAGCGCCCCGGCGCGAAGGCCGAAGCCCGCCGCCAGCGCCAGTCCTACCGACAACTCGCGCGACACGCCCATGGCGTCGAGACCGATGAAAGTGGACGCCGCGGCAACCGCTGCGGTGACATAGATCTCGCGGGAGAAAATGATCGAGTCTTCCTTGCCAAGCACGTCGCGTATGATTCCGCCGAAGCAGGCGGAGATTACCCCCATGGTTATCGCGACGAGCGGAGCTTCTCCAAGGCTCGCCGCCTTCTCGGCCCCCGCAGTCGCGAACAAGCCAAGACCGAGCGCGTCGAGCCAGAGGATCAGCCGGTAGCGGGAAGCGGCGAGATGGGCGGTGAAGAAGACTGCGATCGACACGAGGATGCACACGCCGAGATATTGCGGACGTTCAACCCACAGCACCGGGTGGGCGTCCAGGAGGAGGTCGCGTATGGTGCCGCCGCCAATGCCGGTGACGGTTCCCAGAAGAATGAAACCGACGACGTCCATCTGATTGCGCGAGGCGACCAGTGCGCCTGTAATCGTGAAGACCACGATGCCGAGCCAGTCGAGCAGGATGATGCTGTTCTCAAACATCGATTAAGAGTCTCTCCATTCGCTCTCCGGGCGGCGCAGAGAGATCCGAAAATTCCATAGTGGAAAGAAAAACAGCTATCGAATCCAAAAAGCGTCGTCCGCCGCCAACTCCCCTCGGCTCGTGTTGCGTACATCATGTGCAAGCCTGGGGAACGGCATTCGGCGCGGCGTAATTGACTTGCGGAGGCAAGGCAGGCATCTTCCCATCATGGTGGCTCGGGTCATTTTTTCGCGTTTCTGCTTTCGGGGCGGACGACTTCTCGCGGGCATGTAGCCCCGGGTTCCGGCGGATGACGCCCTGAGCCCGGGGCGGCACATGTCAGACCCAGCACCGGACACTCAGTCCGATGCGCCAATTCCCGGAAAGCCCTACACCATGACACGCAGAACGGCGCCAAAGCGGCCGCCCATCCATATGATCGACACAGAAGCAGATACCCTCGCCGATCTGGCAGTCGGCGTTCAGGATCGCCTGCGGCAGGTCAGCGAACTGCTTCTTGAGGAAATCTCCCGCGCCACGATTCACCGGGCGGACCGGATTCCCGGCAACGTCGTCACGATGAACGCCGAGGTTGAATTCGTCGACGAGGCGAGCGGCGCGACGCGGATCGTGCAACTGGTCTATCCCCGGCAGGCCGATATTGCGGCAAACCGTATATCCATTCTGACCCCCGTGGGCGCGGGGCTGATCGGTCTGCGTGATGGTCAGTCCATTCTCTGGCCAGACCGGGAGGGGAATGAACGCAGGCTCACGATCGTCAAGGTGCGCCAGGCTAGCTGCGACGAGGCAATGGCCAACTGAAACACCCGTCGCGCTGCCGAATACGGCTGCGAATGGACGGCATCACCACAGGCGTCACGAAGGCCAGCCCGCCCGTTCGGAGAGAACCGAAAGGACATGGGAGCGTCCGGTGATGACGTCGTCCATTCCGTTTTCCGTCAGGCGGCCAGAAGTTCGTCGGCCGGGCCGAAGAACTCATAGTGAATGCGATCGGACGGAACCCCTGCGAGCGACAGGGTGGAAACCGCGTGGCGCAGGAAGGGCCGCGGCCCGCAGATATAGAAATCGGCGTCAGCGACAGGGGTGTTGGTGGCCAGCCATTCGTCGGTGATGATCCCGGCCCTGTCATAGTCGCGGCCTTCCACCTCGTCGGCTAGCGGGGTCTGGTGGAACTCGGTCACGCGCACCGTCCTTGCCTTGGCCGCCAGGTTGCGGACATGGTCGCGCATCGCATGTGTGTCGCGGTCATGGGTGCCGTGGACATAGTGGACCGGCACGTCGATGCCCCTTGCGACGAGCGCTTCCAGCATCGCCACCATCGGGGTCAGGCCGACACCGCCGGAGAGCAGCACCACCGGCCGTTCGGTATGCTCGTGCAGGAAGAATTCGCCGGCGGGGGCGGCGACTTTCAATATGGTGCCGGCCTTGGTCGCGTCATGCAGCCATCCCGAGGCAAGGCCATGCGGCTCGCGCTTGACCGAGATGCGGTAGCTTTCACCATTCGGCGCCGAGGAGATCGAATAGTTGCGCTTGACCGGAGGATGTCCCGGAATCGCGAACCAGAAGGTCAGATACTGACCCGGCCGATGCGCCATCACCGGGCCGCCATCGACAGGACGCAGGATGAAGGAGTTGATCACGCTGCTTTCGCGGATGACCTCCTCTACCCGGAAATCACGCCAGCCGTTCCAGCCGCCGGCCGTATCCTTCTGTTCGGTATAGATGCGGTCTTCGCGGGCGATCAGGATATTGGCGAGAAACCAATAAGCCTCACCCCAGGCGGTGAGAATCTCTTTCGTCGCGGCGTCGCCGAGGACGGCCTTGATCGCGCCCAGTAGCGCTTCGCCGACATAGGGATAATGTTCAGGCAGGATCTGCAGGCCGACATGCTTCTGCGCGATCCGCTCCACGGCTGGCGCGAGCGCGCCGAGATTGTCGATATTGCTGGCATAGGCCAGAATTGCGCCTGTGAGCGCGCGGGGCTGCGACCCGGCATCGCCATGATGCGACTGGTTGAACAGGTCGCGGATCGCCGGGTTCTGGAACATGCGCGAATACATTTCGCCCACGATATCCAGACCATGGGCTTCCAGCGCCGGGACTGTCGCCTTGACGAGCGCAATGGTCTGATCGCTGAGAGGTTGCGTCATCGAAATCTCCTGTGATTTGAACGGTGAACGAGGAAAAGGATTGGCGCGTCAGTCGCCGGGGGGCTGGTCGTAGAAATCGACCCGCATCTTCATCGGGCCGAGCGGTGTCACATAATGGGGTTGCTGCGGAAGGATGAGGCCAGGACTGGCGGGGGTCAGCACGACTTCCGAGGGTGGATCGAGATAGGTGAGTTTGAGTTCGCCTTCGATGACGCGGATCAGGCCCCAGACGCCTGCCTTGGTGTCGTGGCGGGCGCGCAGGGCGGCCGGAAGCGTGTCCTGATCGAAAACCGGCGTGGATCGATAGGGGAGGATATCAGCCATGGTCAAACCGCCGCCTGGCTGGTGCCGGCCGGTCCGGGCGGCCGATCCAGTCGAAAGAACATCGCAAGCTGCAGGCTTTCGGCGATGCGGGCGGCCTTGTCCTGAAGGGCGAGCGCCGCGTCGGGCGACATCAGTTCGTCGGTGGTCTGCTTCCAGAGACTGAGCCAGCGTTCGAACAGTTCGGGCGTGATCCGGTGCTTGTGCTTCATATGCGCAGGGACCGGCTGGCCCTTGTAGCGGCCACTCCCCAGCATCACGGACGACCAGAACGCCGTCAGCTTTTCGAGATGCTCGGGCCAGTCATGAACGGCGTCGTTGAAGATCGGACCCAGTTCGGCGTCAGCCCGGACCCGGGCGTAGAACGCATCCACCAGCCGGGCGAGGTCTGCTTCGTCGATCCTTTGCGTGCTGTTCACGTCTCGCACCTCAATCATGCAATATGGATGCATCTATAACGATCAATTGAAAGATGCAACCACAATACATATTAATGCGGTGGGCCGAGATGCGGTCCGACGGAACGAATATGAAGCTGACCCTGTTCACCGACTATTCGATACGCGTGCTGCTCCATCTCGCGGCGCGGCCGGAACGGCTGTGCTCGATCGCCGAGGTGGCGCAGGCCTATCGCATCTCGCAGAATCACCTCATGAAGGTGGTGAACGACCTCGCCCGTTCGGGCTATATCGATAGCGTGCGGGGACGCGGCGGCGGCATCCGCCTGGGCAGGCCGCCCGAAGAGATCAACATCGGCGCTCTCGTCCGCCACACCGAGGAAGGCTTCAACCTGGTGGACTGTGGGAGTTGCGCCCTGGCCCCCGCATGCGGAATGACCGGCGTGCTGAAGGAGGCTCTGGGCGCGTTTCTGGCAGTTCTGGACCGGTACTCGCTCGCTGATCTCATGGGAAAACGTCAGGACCTGCGTCGACTCCTGGTGCAGCAGGAAAGCTGAGCGGCGGCCCTTGGCGTCGATGCGGCGGCATCACTCCTCCATAGCTTGCGTCCCGCTTCATTGTCGCCGATGACGGAGCGAAATCCGACGTGATGCATTCTTTCCGTAACCGGTCCGAATTCGCGCTCGCCCTCGTGAGCGGTGGCAAGGGAGGCGCGACTTGGCAGACGACGACAGGGACCAACGGGAAGAGACCGGCGACGAGCGAATCTCTACGGGCAGCGAGGGGCTCGACGACATTCTGGGCGGCGGGCTCGATCCGCATCGTATGTATCTGTACGAAGGTCGCCCCGGCACGGGGAAGACGACGATCGCGCTCCAGTTCCTCCTCGATGGCGTCCGGCGGGGGGAGCGGGTGCTCTACATCACGCTTTCGGAAACGCGCCGCGAATTGGCGCTGGTCGCCAAGCGCCACGGCTGGACGCTTGACGGAATCGACATTTTCGAGCTTGTGCCGCCGGAAACCTCACTCGATCCGGACCGCGAGCTGACGATATTGCACCCCGCCGAGGTGGAGCTGAGCGAGACCATCAACCTCGTCTTCGACAAGGTCTCCTCGCTCGATCCGGTCCGGGTTGTTTTCGACAGCCTTTCAGAGCTGCGTCTTCTGGCACAGAGTCCGCTCCGCTACCGGCGTCAGGTCCTCGCGCTCAAGCATTTCTTCGCCGCCCGCAACTGCACAGTGATCCTCCTTGATGATCTCACCGCGTCGGAGGCAGACCTTCAACTGCACTCGATCTCCCACGGCGTGGTCAATCTTGAGCAACTCGCCATAGACTTTGGCGCGGAGCGCCGCCGTGTCCGCGTGGTCAAGATGCGCGGCATCCAGTTCCGTGGCGGCTATCATGACTTCACCATCGTCAAGGGTGGACTCAGGATTTTCCCGCGCCTCATCGCTGCCGAGCATCACGCCGAATTTAGGGGAGAGTTTACGCCGAGCGGCAATTCCGAGATCGATAAATTGCTTGGCGGCGGCCTGGAGCGGGGGACCAATGCTCTTTTCATCGGCTCTGCGGGGGTCGGAAAGTCCTCGCTCGCCCTGGGTTTCGCGCTGGCCGCTGCACGGCGGGGCGAGCATGCCGTTTTTTTCGCCTTCGATGAGGGGCGGGGCACACTGGAGGCACGCGCGCGGACGATCGGGCAGTCGCTCGATGAAGCTCTGGCCTCGGGTAAATTGCGCATACAGCAGATCGATCCGGCTGAACTCTCTCCCGGAGAATTCACGGCCAACGTCCGCGCCAGCGTGGAGCAGGACGGGGCGCGGATTGTCGTGATCGACAGCCTTAACGGCTATCTCGCCGCAATGCCCGACGAGCGGTTCCTGATCCTGCAGATGCATGAACTGCTCAGCTATCTGGGGCAACAGGGCGTGCTCACCATCCTTGTCCTCGCCCAGCACGGCTTGGTCGGCCCCATGGATACGCCTCTGGACATCTCCTATCTGAGCGACGCCGTGGTGATGCTGCGCTATTTCGAAGTGGGAGGCTCCGTCCGGCGCGCGCTTTCCGTGGTGAAGAAGCGCAGCGGCAATCACGAGCATACCATCCGCGAGTTCCGGCTGACTTCTGATGGAATTGCAGTCGGCCCACCACTCACCCAATTCTCCGGCGTTTTCTCAGGGACGCCGGTCTATGTCGGTGAAAAGGAGCCGCCAGCGGTTCCCGGGGCGAGCGATCAGGCGTAAACATGGAGGACGGCACGGTTCTGATCCTGGCGCCGGTCGGACGTGATGGGCCAGCCGCCGCGGAAATCTTTGCGCGTATCGGCGTCGAGGCGACGATCTGCACCGATTACGACGTGCTGATCGACCGCCTCGGCCCGCATTGCCTTGCGGTGGTTGCTACCGAGGAAGGGCTGTTCGGGAGGGACCTCACGCGCTTGACGGGCTGGATACAGGATCAGCCGGCATGGTCGGATATCCCCGTCATTATTTTCACCAGCCGCCTCCCCCAGCAGCGCATTGCCGATTGGCGCACCCGGCTTGTCGCGTCGTTCGGCAATGTGACGCTGCTTGAACGCCCGGTTCAGGCAATCACTCTGACCAGCTCCATCCGTGCCGCCGTCCGCGCCCGCGAGCGCCAGTACGAACTCCAGCGTTTGCTGAGCGAACTTGAACAGGGTAACGAGCGGTTTCGGCTCATCGTCGAAAATGCGCGCGACTATGCGATCATACTGAGCGATCCGGACGATCTCATCACGGCCTGGATGCCGGGCGCGGCCGCCGTTTTCGGCTGGAGCGAGGAAGAAATGCTCGGCAAGCCGATCTCCAATATCTTCACGCCCGAGGATCGTGCGAACGGCCTCCCGGAGCAGGAACTCAGCCGCGCACGTAAAGATGGCGAAGCGCCCAATGTCCGCTGGCACGCGACGAAGGGCGGCGGGCGCGTATTTCTGGATGGGCAGACGGTTGCCCTGCGCAATGACGATGGATCGATTCGTGGGTTCCTCAAGATCGGCAAGGACATCACGGAGCGCCAGCGCAATGAAGAGCGCCAGGCGGTCTTGCTGGCGGAATTGCAGCACCGGGTCCGCAATGTGCTCACTATGGTCGCGTCGATCATCAACCGCGGCGATCCTGGAGATACGACCGAGGATCTGCGCGAACGGCTGAGCGGCCGCATTGCCGCCATGGCGCGGACGCAGACGCTGCTGACACGTGGCGCGGGGGTGGGTGTCGAACTGGAAGGCATGGTGCGCGATGAACTGCTGGCGCATACCGCCGACCAGTCACGCGTGTCGGTGGAAGGGTTGCCCGTCACCCTTGCCCCCAAGGCCGCTGAAGTGCTGACGCTCGCGATCCATGAGCTTGCCACCAACGCCGCGAAATACGGAGCGATCCGCGCGCCGGCTGGAAAAATCGCCGTGCATTGGCGGCGTGAACAACGCGACGGGCAGGACTGGCTGGAACTTGAATGGCGGGAGAGCGGCGTGGAAATCGCGCAGCAATCCAACCGCCGCAAGGGATTCGGCACCGAACTGATAACGCGCCGCGTTCCATATGAATTGAAAGGGCGAGGCGAGCTGACGTTGAACCCGGACGGACTTCTTTGCGTGATCGCCTTTCCGCTCAAACCGGGGGAAAGCATTTTGCAGACCGATATACCGGGGCAATCACGCGGCACGGAGGAGATGCGCTTATGACCGATACATTGCTTGCCGGTCGATCGGTGCTGGTGATCGAGGACAATTTCTTCCTTGCCGAGGACGCGCGGGAGACGCTGGAGCGCGCCGGCGCCACTGTTCTGGGGCCGGTCGGCAACGCACAGGATGCACTCAGCCTGCTCGATCGGGAGACCCCCGATTGCGCGCTGCTCGATGTAAATCTCGGCGCCGGACCTGAGTTCGAATGCGCTCTGGCATTGAAGGCGCGGAACGTGCCATTCGTCTTTTTGACCGGCTATGATGCCAATGTCATTCCGCCGGAGTTCGAAGCCACACCGCGCCTCGAAAAACCCACCGAATCGCGAAGGATGCTGGGGGCGGTCGCCGCGCTTTGCAAGGGCGAGGCCGCCTAACGGACAGGACGCCTGCACGCTGTTGTCCCGGCTCGACGGAACCCCGTCTTAGCCAAATCGTAAGTTCCATGAAGGATCATGTCGCTTCCGGCGGATTTGCCTTTGCCGGATGAGGCGGCGAATATGCGATATATGCAACGGTTGATGGCGAAATCGGTGACTGGCGTGGCGGCGCTTGAGCGCGCCACCGGTCCGATCATCACCGGCTGGGTTGTGGTGGCAAGCCTGATCTGCGGACTGCGGCTGGGCTTTGCGGGCGCACTGCCGGGTTCTGAAGCGATGCAGCCGGCCATCGTCACGGGCTTTGCGACCTATGCGCTGGTCATCGCTTCCCCGGCCGTATTTCTGACGCTGGCGCTTCGCTGGTTTTCTGAACCGTCGCCCGCGCCCGCGCCCTGGTTCGCCAAGGGGCAGATGCGGTGGCGGCAGGTGACGGCTGCGGAGGCATCGCGGCACCGGCTCTACGGCCCTTATGGAATCATGTTCTCGCTGCTGATCGGCATATTGCTGAACGTGCCGGTGCGGACGCTCGAATATCTGGGCGCGATCCCGCCGATGCCTGATGCTGCGCCCCTGTGGCTCAAGACGCTGTCGGTGCTATGCCTTGCAGATGTCGTCGTGTTCAGCGCCTTCTACGCCATCTGCTTTGCGGCGGCGCTGAAACGGCACACGGCATTTCCCGTTCTGCTGATGGCGGTCTGGGCGTTTGATCTGGCGACGCAGTTTGCGATCAAGTCGCTGATCCATGTGGTGCCGGGAACGCCTGATACGGTCGCGGCGGCGGCGGACATGCTGTTCGAAGGCAATATCAAGAAGGTGCTGATCAGCGTGACGCTGTGGCTCCCCTATCTGCTGCTGTCCCGCCGGATCAACGTGACATATCGGCATCGGGTGCGGGGCTGAGCGCCTGTCCAGTTTGTTCCCACTGAATCGAGCGACAGTGATCATAATCGAGACCTAGTTGCGTGTGAGTCTCAACAAGTAATGGCTGAATCGTCGGCCAGCTTTACAGACCGATAATTGTGCCTAAAACATGTGAACAACACATGTCATGGATATGTAACAAGATTCCATCCCGAAACGAGTTTTGGCACGGCTCATGCATCGCCAATCTTGCTCGGCAAGTGCAGCCAGAAGACGGCGGGGGGCGTTCTTTCCCGGAGTTCACCTTCTTTCACGGCCGTAATTGCCTGAGTGCTTGGAAGCAACGGGGCATCCCCGGATGGGGACTCCAAGTATTCGGGATTATGTCATGAAAAGCTTTTTGAAGAACCTGTGGAATGATGAATCCGGCGCATCGGCGGCGGAATATGCCTTGATCCTTGCCGTAATCGGCAGCGTAATTGCTATAGCTGCGCTAGGACTCGCTGAATCTATCGGCGGTGCTATGGACAATGCCTCGGCTTGCATCGACGCACCCAGCAACAGCACCTGCTGATCTCGCACGCTGGCAGGTCGGGCCTGAAAAGGCTTGACCTGCCAACCACTTCGTCGGATGCTTGCAACAGTTTGTCGCGTCCGGTTGCTTGATTTGAGTATCGGCCTCTATTGCGGAGGAGGGGGGCGTGGCGCGAGGACAATCGCTCATTATTCTAGGCGTCGCCATATTACTTGGCCTCGCCGCGGTTTTCATCGCAATGCGGTGGATCGCACCATCTGACAATTCGGCGACCGAATTCAGGCCGCAGGGTCTTGCAAAGATCGTTGTCGCCAGGGTGCCGCTCGACATGGGCACGCCCATTACCGAGGCATCGATCAAGCTGATCGACTATCCGGCATCGGCCCTTCCGGCGGGCGCGTTCACCACCACCGCGCAACTCACATCCGAACAGCGCGTGGCGCTGAACCGGATCGAGGCGAACGAGCCGATCCTCCTTTCAAAGCTTTCGGGCAAGGGCGGCCGCGCGTCGATTTCCGCGCTGCTCGACCCGGAAAAGCGCGCCGCATCGGTGCGGGTCAATGACATGACCGGCGTCGGCGGCTTCGTGCTTCCGGGCGACAGGGTGGACGTGCTCATCACCCGCACCCTGCCGGGCGAGGGCGATCGCACGATCACCGACATCCTGCTTCAGAACATACGCGTGCTGGGCATCGACCAGCAGGCCAGCGAAAATACCGACAAGCCGGTGGTGGTGAAAACCGCGACGCTTGAGGTGTCGCAGCTTGATTCCCAGAAGCTGGCGCTGGCGCAGCAGGTGGGTTCGCTCAGCCTCGCGTTGCGTCACAACGGCAATATGGCGCCGGAGCCGGTGCGTACCGTCAGCCTCAACGACCTGCGCGACGGATCGTCGGGCGCGCTTGCCGCCCCCGCCATGTTCCAGCGCGCCAGCTATGGCTATCGGCCCCGCGCCCGGCGCGTGGACAATGCAGTCACCATCGTGCGCGGTCTGGAATCCAGCAAATATTCCGTGGGTATCTATTCAGGGAATTAGGCGGAATACTTAACAAGGGGGAGCCGCTGCATGAGACGGCCAGTTGATTTTACCAGCCCCAAACGCCCGATGACGGCTGTTGCGGCTTGCATCCTTGCCCTGACCCTTCCGGTTACAGTCGTGCCCCATGTCGCGGCGCAATCGGCAAGCCCGGTGGATGTGGCGAGCGGGCCGCACGGCGGCACCTTTGAAGTGCCTGTCAACAAAAGCCAGGTGCTTCGCGTGGATCAGGCCTTTGGGCAGGCGTTGATCGGCAATCCGGAAATCGCGGACATCATGCCGCTCACCAACCGGTCGCTCTATGTGCTGGGCAAAAAGCCCGGGTCCACCAGCCTCACGCTTTACGACCGCAACAAGAATCTGATCGCGGTCGTCGATCTTGTTGTCGGGCCGGACGTGATGGGGCTGAAAAAGCAGCTTCACGACCTGATGCCCAATGAGCGCGTCGGCGCGCGCATATCGAACGACGCCATCGTGCTTTCCGGCATCGTCTCGTCCGGAACGGCGGTGGACCGCGCGCGGCAGATCGCCGAAACCTATGCCCCCGGCAAGGTCGTCAACATGATGGCGGTCGGGTCTTCCCAGCAGGTGCTGCTGGAAGTGCGCTTTTCGGAAATGCTGCGTTCCGCTGCGAAACAGATCGGCGTCAGCAGCGCCTTTTCATCGGACAGCGGCAAGTTTCTGGGTTCGACCGGAAGCAGCGTCTCGCTTCTCGCAGACGAGAGCGGCAACCCTGTGATTGCGCTTGGGGAAATCCTCGATACATTCGGAATCCTGAGCGGCAGCTTCGACATCGGAAAGCTGAACATCACCGGCTTCTTCGACGCGCTGGAACGCAAGGGCGTGGTCAACACCTTGGCAGAGCCAAACCTTGTCGCGCTTTCGGGCGAGACGGCGAGCTTCCTTGCGGGCGGCGAGTTTCCGATCCCGGTGTCGCAGGACAGCGGCGGCGGGGGTGGCGGCGGCGGGCTAAGCCGCTCGATCACAGTCGAGTTCAAGCCCTTCGGCGTCAGCCTGGGCTTCACGCCAACGGTGCTTGAGGACGGCCTCATCAACCTGGTCGTCGCGCCCGAAGTCAGCTCGATCGATCCATCGGCCTCGGTCGTCATCAATGGGCTCACGATCCCCGGCCTCCAGACGCGGCGCGCAAAGACCACATTGGAGCTGCGCGACGGCCAGTCCTTCGCCATTGCAGGGCTGATCCGCAACGACTTTCAGGACACGGTGCGCCAGTTCCCGGTGCTGGGGTCTATCCCGATCATTGGGGCGCTCTTCCGCTCTTCCGGCTTTCAGAAGCAGGAGACGGAACTGGTCATCATCGTGACGCCGCGGCTGGTGAAACCGGCAGCGCCGGAATCGCTGACGGTGCCGACCGACCGGGCGGCTGCTCCGAACGAGCTTGACCTTTTCCTGCTCGGCCGGACGGACCGGGCGGTTGGAGTCAACCCGATCAACCCGACCCAGCCCCCGGTGGATCGTCCCAAGGCGGTCGCTACAAGCGCGCCCACCGGCGTGGACGGCGACTATGGCCACATTTTGAGGTGACGATCATGCGCAGCAAGACAGCAACCATCGCGATCGGGGCCGGTGCAGCGATGCTCCTTGGCGGATGCACGCCGATCGACACTGGGCTTGGCGCGACCGTGAAGCACAACATGGCGCAGCACATAATCAACCCCGATCCGGAATATGCGGGCACGCCCGTGGAGGGAAGCTCGGGCGATCGCGCGGCGTCCGCGCTGGAGCGCTATCGCAAGGGCACGGTCAAGGAGCCGCAGACGATCCGCACGACCAGCGGCACGGGCGGCTCCGGTGGCGGATCGAGCATCGGTTCGGGCGGATCGAGATAGACGGAGTTGCAGGGAGACGGGAAATGCGCGTGCGTGGGACAGGGTTGCTGCGGTCGGAAGCCGGAGCCGTTGCGCCCACTGTCGCGCTGTCGCTTTTCGGCCTGATCGCGGCCGGCGGGCTGGCGTTCGACTATGCCCGGCTGGCGAGCCTCGATACGGAATTGCAGCAGGCGGCGGATCATGCCGCGCTGGCAGCGGCGAGCCAGCTTGATGGCGAGGCCGGGGCATGCGCAAGGGCCGCACAGGCGGCGAGCGCAATGGTGGTCAATGAGACACGCTTCGCCAATGACGGGCTGGGTATCACCATCGACGTAGCGAATGAAGCCGCGTGCGATGCGTTGGAAACTATCCGCTTTTATCAGGACAAGCCGAAAACGACCCCCGCGACAACCGACGCCGAGGCAAGGTTTGTAGAGGTGACGGTGGAAGCCCGCAGCGCAGATTACGCATTCACGCCCATAGCAGGCGCATTTAATTCAGGGAATCTGGTTGGCACCGCCTTCGCCGGTCTCGCCTCGGCAGTTTGCAAGATTCCCCCCATCATGATGTGCAACCCTGTTCCGGGAACCGCATATAACCCCGACAATCACCGGGGGCAGGGACTGAAATTGATCAAGGGTGGGAATAGTCCGGCGGCGGGGAACTTCGGATGGCTGGATGTGGGAGCCGCCAATAATGGGACACCCGACCAGAATATCGCGGTCGGACTGAATTCCGCATCCGTGTCATGCATTGCCGAAACCGAAGCAGATGTGGACACAGGCGTTGCAGCCGCTGTCATGGATGCCCTCAACGTCCGGTTTGACATATTCAACAATGGGTGGGCCAGAAATACATGCTATGACAGCAATAACTGTAACCCCTCCGACAATTCCACAAAAGATGTCGTTCGTCGTGCTAATCCTTCAAAAAATGCGTGTGGTGTAGCCAATAACAATAATGAATGGAAACTGCCTCCAAAATCCGATCAGTATCTTCCTACCGATTCCTCTGGGGATGATGGAACAGTTGTTCATATGGGATATCCGATGGACATCTGCCATTATGCTGATGTCGACGAGTGCGATGCATTCGGCGACGGCAGTTGGCGGCGGGACATCTATTTCAAGACCAACCATCCGACGCTGAGCGACGCAACCGGATCGAACTGGCAGGCGGTGACCGGCCTTCCAGCAAACGCCACCAGATATGATTTCTATGATTGGGAAAAGAACACGCCGGGGATGCTGCCCAATGTCTCCCGTAACCTTACGGGAGTAAATGGGGGCGCATTCACGCAACATGGCGCGCCGGTCTGCAAGGCTGGGATCTCGCCCAGTGCAACACAGCCGGACCGCCGCGTCCTAACCATCGCCGTTGTGGATAATTGTGAAGTCGCCGCTGGCGGATTGCCGAGGCTGTCCGGCGCTTCCATCCAAGCCAGTATCGGAACCTGGGCAGAAGTATTCCTTGTCCAACCGTCTATTTCGCGGTCGGACGCGGGAACGAGCGCGAGCGAGATTTATGTGGAAATCATCGGGACCGGCAAACCATCCGGCGATGGCGAAAACGGCCAGTTGGTGCGGCGCTCAGTGCCGTATCTGATCGAGTGACGGCGATGCTGTGGCGTTCACTTGCACGGGATCGCTCCGGCGCGGCGGCAGCCGAGATGGCGCTGGTGTCGCCGATGCTGATCATCCTGATGTTCGGATCGTTTGAGCTGGGGAATTATTTCCTGGATGAGCATGTCGTCCTGAAGGCAGTGCGCGACGGCGCGCGCTATGCGGCGCGTCAGAACTTCACGACGATGCCGTGCAGCGGGACTCCAACCGCCGATGCGGCGATCAAGAACCTGGTTCGCTATGGCAATATCGCTGGCAGCGGCGATCCGCGCCTGCGCTACTGGACGAGCAACAACACGATCGCCGTGTCGATCGCCTGCCCGAACAGCGGGACCTACTCCGGCATCTATAACGGGCTGACGGGTGGCGAGCGGATTGTGACCGTCACCGCGACGGTGCCCTATGGCTCGCTTTTCGGCGGTGTCGGCTTCGGCGTGGCCGGGCTTGATGTGACCGCGAGCGCGGAAAGCGCGCTGATGGGCATATGATGCGGCTGCTGACCCGCCTCGCTCATTCCTCTTCGGGAGCGACTGCCGCCGAGTTCGCGATGGTATTGCCGCTGCTTTTGATCTTCCTGCTGGGCATCATCGATGTCGGACGGCTGATGTGGACCTGGAACCGCGCGGAAAAGGCCACCCAGATGGGCGTGCGCTTCGCGGTGGTGACCGATATGGTTCCAGGCAATCTGGCCGATTATGATTTTGCCCTGCAAGGCGGCATCGCCGGCGGTGACCCGATCCCCACTAGCGCCTTTGCCAGCACGACCTGCGATAACGTCAACTGCACAAGCTGGGGCTACGACAGCACTGCCTTTACCAACATCGTCACCCGCATGCAGATGATGATGCCCGAGATACAGGCCGATAAAGTGCTTATCGATTACGAGAACGTCGGCCTCGGCTATGCAGGCGATCCCAACGGCCCGGACGTATCGCCGCTCGTTCGCGTGCGGCTGGCCAATCTTGATTTTACCCCCCTCAGCTTTGCCCTGTTCGGCGGTTCGGTCTCGCTGCCTGATTTTTCCGCGGCGCTGACGATGGAAGACGGCGTGGGCAATGTGTCGAATTGAGTGAGTAATTGAAAGTGACCATGATGGAGTTCAGACGCGGTAAGACAGGCTCGCTCAAGGGAAGCGCGCGCGGGCGGGACGCCGTCGCGGTTCTGCTTTCCGAGGCGGAACTGGCCGCGGCCGAGGTTCCGTCAGGGCCGCTCGCGGGGTTTGAAGCGCGACTGGTCGCCCTTTCGCCCGAAGCCACTCCGGACGCCGCGACCCTTGGCTGGGCGCGCGCGATCGTCATCGAAACCGACGGCAAGACTCCCGAGGGATGGGAACGGCTCACCAACGCCATTCGCGCGCTTTCGCCATTGCCGGTGATCGCTGCGCTTCGCGAACCGACACATGGCGAGACGCGCCAGTGCATGCATCTGGGCGCGGTCGATGTGATCGCATTGCCGCTGGGGCTCGATGAACTCCAGCAGGCGCTGGGTCAGGCCCGTCAGCGCATGTCGGCCGGAGCCGCGCCGAGTGAGGATTCCCACGGGCGCGTGATCGCTTTTGTGAAGAGCGTCGGCGGCGTGGGTGCGACGGCGCTCGCCACCCAGATGGGCTGTTTGCTTGCAGCAAGGGAGGGCGTCGCTGGCCGCGAGACCTGCCTGCTGGATCTCGACCTGCAATTCGGCAACGCTGCGCTTTATCTCGGCCTGTCGCCCACCCTTTCGGTCGCCGATGTGATCGCGGCCGGTGCGCGGGCCGATGGTGCCCTGCTCCGCTCCACCACGACCGAACACCCATCGGGGCTTCACGTGGTCGCCGCGCCGCCGGACATCATCCCGCTGGAATCGGTCAGCGCGGAACAGATGAGCGACATACTCGACCTTGCGCGGCAGGAGTTCTCGAACGTCCTCGTCGACCTGCCGGGAAGCTGGACCAACTGGTCGCTGTCGCTTGTCGCCCGCGCCGACGCCGTCTGCCTCATCACCGAAATGAGCATCCCGAGCCTGCGTCAGGCGCGGCGGCAGCTCGACATGCTGGCCAGCCAGGACCTGGGCGATCTTCCGATTTACGTGATCGTCAACCGGCACGAGCGGGGCTTCCTCAAGTCGATCAAGACGGACGAGGCGGAACAGGCGCTGAACCATTCGATAGCGGCGACAATCAGCAATGATTTCCGGACGCTGAGCGCCGCGATCGATCAGGGCGTGCCGGTCAGCGACATAAAGATGAAGACCAGACTCGAAAAAGACATGTCGGCGATGATCGACATGCTTCTCACCCACATCGAGCAGCGAGAATAGTCATGGCGTGGCATATCAAGGGACGCAGGGGCCAGGAGCGAGAGGAACAGGCGGCGGATGCGGCCGAAGCGCACCGGGTGTTGACGCTTGCCGATATCAGCGGCCTTAGCGCCAAGGATCATCATACCGATCTCAAGGTCGACATCCACCAGTCGCTGCTGGACCGCATCAATCTGGCGGCGCTGGAAACTATGACTCGCGACCAGATCCACCGCGAGATCGGCGAACTTGTCCATGAACAGCTTTCCAACAGGAAACATGCGCTCAACAGCAGCGAGCGCCGCCAGCTTGTGGACGACATCCTCGACGAACTCCTTGGGCTAGGGCCGCTGGAGCCGCTGCTGAAGGACCCGACGATCACCGACGTTCTCGTCAATTCGCACAAGACCGTCTTCGTCGAACGCTTCGGCGTGCTTGAGGAAACGGCCGCCCGCTTCAAGGACGAAAAGCACCTGATGCGGGTGATCTCAAAGATCGTTTCGGCAGTCGGCCGCCGCGTGGATGAATCGTCTCCGATGGTGGACGCCCGCCTTGAGGATGGAAGCCGCGTCAACGCCATCGTGCCGCCGCTTGCGGTGGACGGCGCGCTGCTTTCGATCCGCAAGTTCGCCAAGATTCCGATCAGCATGGACAGGTTGTGCGAGATCGGCAGCATCGCCCCTGAAATCGCCGAGGTCTTGAAGGCAGTCGTCATGTGCCGGCGCAATGTCCTGATTTCCGGCGGCACGGGATCGGGCAAGACGACCCTGCTGAACGCGCTTTCCGCCTATATCGACAACCGCGAGCGGATCGTCACCATAGAGGATTCCGCCGAGCTTCAGCTGCAGCAGCGGCATGTGGCGCGGCTGGAAACCCGGCCGCCCAATATCGAGGGCAGGGGCGAGGTCACACAGCGCGACCTCGTGAAGAACGCGCTTCGCATGCGGCCGGACCGCATCATCGTGGGCGAGGTGCGCTCCGGTGAGGCGTTCGACATGCTGCAGGCGATGAACACCGGTCACGACGGCTCGATGACGACGGTGCACGCCAATACCTCGCGCGATGCCCTGTCGCGGGTGGAGCAGATGATCGGCATGTCGGGTATCGACATCCCGCCTCGTTCCGCCCGCGCGCAGATCGCCTCGGCGCTCAACATCGTCGTCCAGATCGAACGGTCGGTGGACGGCCGCCGTCGTCTGGTGAGCGTCAGCGAACTGACCGGCATGGAAGGCGAAGTCATCACCATGCAGGAAATCTTCCGCTTCAAGCGCACCAGCATGGATGCCGAAGGGCGTGTCGTGGGTCATTATGAGGCGTCGGGCATCCGTCCCAAGTTCATCGATGTGGCGGCGGCCTATGGCGTGCGTCTGCCGGTGGAGCTTTTCGCCCCAGACCGGAAGCTGGGGGCGGCCGCATGAACCCGCTCGCACTCCAGATACTCGTCTACATCTTGATCTTCGCTGCGACCGTGCTTGCCGTCGAAGGGGGCGTCAGCTGGTTCCGTAGCGTTCACGGCGAACGCAGGCAGATGAACCGACGGCTTGGGCTGATCGCCAAGGGCATGGATCGCGCCGAAGTGCTGTCCATGCTGCGTCGGGAAGGCAGGGACATGCATTTCGCCGGTCCGTTCGGCAGGTTCCTCACGAACGTGAACCGCACCATGTCCCAGGCCGGGCTGATCATGCCGGTCGCCCGCTTCGTGACATTGATGGTGGCGACGGCGGTCGGCATCGTCCTGCTGGCGATCGTCGCGATCGTGACAATGGGGTCGAAGGTATCTCCGGGTGCGATCTTTCTCGTTCTGCTCCTGGCGGCCGCCATCGGCTTCGGCCTGCCGATGATGATTATCGGGCGTTTGCGCGACAGACGCATCCGGAAACTGGAGGAACAGTTTCCGCTGGCGCTGGAAGTGTTCGTCCGGGGATTGCGCGCCGGTCACCCCATCTCGGCCGCGCTGGAGCTTCTCACCGCCGACCTTCCCGACCCGATCGGATCCGAGTTCGGCATTGTCGTCGACGAAGTGACCTACGGTCTTGAGTTGCGGGACGCCTTGCAGAACATGGCCGACCGCTGCGGACTGGAGGACATGCACATGTTCGTGGTCAGCCTCGCCGTGCAGAGTGAGACCGGCGGAAACCTGGCGGAGATACTGGAAAATCTCGGCAAGGTTATCCGCGAGCGGGCTGCAATGGTGATGAAGGTGCGTGCGCTCAGTTCCGAAGGGCGAATGACGGCGGCGATGCTCACCGGCCTTCCCGTATTCGCCTTCTCGGTGCTATTCCTCGTCAACCCGGCGTTCTATATCGACGTCGCCGAAGACGCCGCCTTCTTCCCGTCGGTCATAGCGCTGCTGCTGCTCTATGCGCTCGGATTCTACTGGATCCGCCGCCTCATCGACCTGAAGGTATAGCCCGATGCCCGGTAATCTCTCCCTCGTCGAGCTGTCGCGCTTCTCGCTGCTGGCGCTGATCTTCCTGATCGTCACGCTTGGAATCGTCACGATCACGCCGATGATCCTGTCGCGGGTCGCGGTCCGCCGTCGCTTGCCCGAGATCAGGGGCGTGCGCGAGGGGCTGACAACCGCAGGTTCGCTGCGCACGGCGGAAGTCGAGAACTTCTGGACCCGCCTGGTCAAGGAGATCGAGCAGCGCGGGGTCTCCCTTGCCGACAGCGACGATCGTTCCGTCAGGGCAAAGCTGATCGCCGCGGGATATACCCACCCGCAGGCACCCGCGCTCTTCACGCTCGTTCGGATCGTGATGACGCTGGGCCTGCCCGCCATGTTCGTCATCTTCTTCCTTGCGACATCCGTGCAGCCGTCGATCATGAAGCTTTATGCGGGGGCCGTGCTGCTGGCGGTGGCAGGGCTGTATCTGCCCAATATCTTCATCGCCGCCAAGCGCGACCGGCGGCAGCGCGAACTCCTTAACGGTTTTCCCGATGCGCTGGACCTGATGCTGGTCTGCGTCGAAGCTGGGCTTGGAATAGACGCCGCCTTCCAGCGCGTGGGCAAGGAGATCGTCCATTCGCATCCGCTCCTGGCCGAGCAGCTTGCCGCCGTGACGCTTGAACTGCGCGCCGGGCGCGGGCGGGAAGACGCACTGCGCCGCATGGCCGACCGGGCGGGCATTGCCGAGATTCGTGCGTTCGCCACGCTCATCATCCAGTCCGAAAAGCTGGGGTCCAGCATCGCGCAGACGCTGCGGATATATGCCGGTGAAATGCGCGAGCGCCGTAAACTTCGGGCGGAAGAGAAGGCTCACCGGCTTCCGGTGCTGCTGTCGGTGCCGCTGGTGGCGTGCATGTTGCCGACCATGATTGGTGTTTTGATGCTTCCGGCCGTCATCCGCGTGATCCGCGTGATGCTTCCGGCGATGGGCGGCTAAATACAAGGGGAGGGGAAGACCGATGCGAATCCAGCCAGTTCTCTTGGCGGCGGTCACGGTCGCAGGGTGCAGCAGCGCGCAAATGCCTTCCAATGTCCGGTGGAGCGGCCAGACGCCCGACGCTGCCACTGCTGATGCGAGCTATCACTATTCCAGGGGCAAGGCTCAGCTTGCCGCGGGCAATGCCTCGCTTGCGCTGGACGGCTTTCGCAAGGCCTTGCGGCTCAACCCCAAGTCGATCGACGCTTTGAACGGGCTGGGCGCGGCATATGACCGCATGGGCCGCTTCGACCTTAGCCGGAACTATTACGAGCGGGCGCTGGGTCTTGATCCGGATTCGCGGATGACGCTCAACAACTTCGGATACTCGCTCGCCTTGCAGGGCAAGCGCGTTGAGGCGCAGGCGATGCTCGCGCGGGCAGAGCAAGGCGCCGAAGACACGGTGGCAGGCATCGCGGCGCGAAATCTGGCCGCCCTCACCCCGTCAGCGGGCGAGCGGGCGCAAGCACGACCGGCCGAGCGCGCAACGACACGCTCGTCATGGGTGGAGCGACTATCGGTGAACACACAGCTTCTGGTGACGCGGCTCGCACATATTGCGAGGCGCCCGGAAATCACTTCGGTGACGCGACCGGCGGCGGAAAGCGCAAGCGAGCGTCCCGCGCGCTATTCGCCCGAATACCACCGCCAGAGGATATATGTGGACGCTGCCACCCTCGCCGAGATGGCGAACGACGAAGTCATGCTAAGCACCGGAACAGCGACATCACTGGTGGTCCTGAACGGGGTTGGCCGTCGCGGCATGGCCGCCCGCTTCGCCGGGTTTCTGTCGGTCAACGGCTATTCGAACACCGACGTGGGCGACACGCTTCCGACCAAAGAAACTGAGCTTCTCTATCCCGTGGAACAATCGGCCGTTGCGAAGGCGATCGCGGCGCAGCTTCCGTTCGAGGTTCGACTGACACCATCGCCCAAGGTGCAGTCGATCACGTTGGCAATCGGCCAGGACGCTGCACGGTTCGACGACCATTTGCGGCGTGTGCAGGTGAGCGCATGATGATGCGCCCCATCATCGTGCTTGGCTTGGCCGGTGCCTTTCTGGCGATCACCGTACATTGCGGCGCGGAGGCGAAGAAGAAAAAGCAGCCCGAGGTAGCGCAGGTCGCGCCGATCGATCTCACGGCGTTGGATGAGGCGATCAGAGCCAATCGGCTCGTTCAGGCGAAAACGCTTCTGGAGCAATCACAGCTTGCGCGCCAGTCGGGGCCGATGCTCGATCTGCTGAAGGCCGAATATGATCTTGCGCGTGGGCAGAATGATGTGGCGCTCGCAGGTTTCCGGCTTCTCGTCGCGGACATTGGGGTGGGTGCCCGCGCCCATCAAGGCGCCGGGATCGCCTCGATCCGGATCAACCGCATCGATGACGCGCTGGGCCATCTGTCGGCGGCGACGAAAGCCGATGGCTCGCTGTGGCGTGCCTGGAGCGCGCTCGGTGTCGCTTATGACCTCAAGCGGAACTGGCAGGCTGCGGAAGCGGCCTATGCCAGCGGAGTTGCCGTGCGCCCCAATGCGGGGGAGATTCTCGCCAACCGGGGCTATTCCCGGTTGCTGCAGAAACGCTTTCCCGAAGCGCTGCATGACTTGAAGCAGGCGCATGGCATGTTGCCGGGCAATGAAAGGATTGAAACCAATCTGCGCCTCGCGCTGGCGCTGAACGGCTCATATGACGATGCAATCGGCATTTCGGCCAGCGATACCGAGCTGGTCAAGAATCTGAACAATGCCGGCTATGCGGCCTGGCTCCAGGGCGATTTCGTGGCGGCCAGGGCATATCTCAGCCGCGCGATGGAGATCAGCGACGTCTATTACGATCGCGCCGCGAACAATCTGGCCGCGGTCAACGCCGCCTCCGGCAAATAGCGGCGGCAGGACATGGAGTTGAACTATCTCATCCTTGCGCTCGCCCTGCTTGTCTCCGCCGCGGGGATACAGGATGTGCTGTCGCGGCGGATATCCAATATTTTCCCGCTCGTGATCGTCCTTCTGTTTCTCGTCGCCACGACGCTTGGAGGGTGGACCGCCGAGGTCTGGCAAAATTTCGCATCTTTCCTCCTGGTTCTAAGCATAGGCGCGATTCTGTTTCAGCGGGGCATATTGGGAGGCGGCGATGTCAAGCTCTGGGCGGCGGTCGCTCTCTGGTTCAAGCTGACGCAGCTGCCCCTGCTGGTTCTGAGCATCACGCTCGCCGGAGGCATACTCGCCTTGCTGTCGCTCGGCACCCGCCGCTTTCGCCGATCCGGAGGTGCGCGGCCGGCCCCCAGCTGGAAGACCGCCCGTTCGGTTCCCTATGGGGTCGCCATTGCTCTTGGGACCATGCTGAGCATTGCCATGTCCGAGGTTGATCCTGGCGCTGCGTCTCCGCCATCGGCAGGCCATGAGCAATTGAACAATTCACTGCTGGACATGGTGGAGTAGCCCCGTCTGCGCGGGATGTGGCTTCCCATACATAGTGCGTGATGCGGCCTCACTCGATCGGGCGCCTATCGTCGAGCAGATCGCCGTCTGCTTTCCCGGCGCGTTCCTCCTCCACCAGCTTTGCGACATGCGCGTCCGGAGCCGCATCCCCGGCGGTCCTCTCCGCCGCTTTCGGCACCTGCGGTTTCGGCTTTGCCGTGGTCGATCTGGTGCCCTTGCCCTGGAGCGGGAGCGGTGCTGTCTCGTCGAACCGCAGGCGATAGATCGGCTCCGGGAGGGCGAAGCCGGCTCCCTCCAGGGCGCGCTTGGCCGCGTCCAGCGCAAGGCTGCGGCCTTTCAGGAAGTCTGTGCGCGACTGATCGACCCAGCCGAAGAAGCGCAGCACGATATTGGAATCGCCCACCTCATCTATGATCGCGGTCGCGGCAGGCCTATCTAGAGCATCGAGCGTTTAATCGTGTGCATATCCGGCGGCGATGAAGTAGTTGCGGCATTCGTCGGGCGGATAGAGGTCGCAGATGCTGCCGACGGCTCGCCAGAGGTCATCGATCGTCCTGGCCCCGATGCGCCTGAGGTGCGCTTTCAGTTTTGAGAAGGCCATCTCGATCGGGTTGAGATCAGGGCTGTATGGCGGGAGGAAGAGGAACCAGGCGCCGCGCTGCTTGAGGATCGCCTTGGCCTTTTCGCTCTTGTGGCTCGGCAGGTTGTCGAGGATCACGACGTCGCCCGGATCGAGTGTCGGCGCGAGCTGGGTTTCCACGTAGATTTCGAAGATCTCTTTGGTCATCGGCCGATCGATGATCCAGGGAGCGGTCAGGCCGTCGCACCGTAATCCTGCTATGAAGGTCTGCGTCTTCCAATGGCCAAATGGCGCGCGTCCCTTCAGGCGCTGGCCACGGCGAGCCCGCCCCCGCAGACGCGTCATTTTCGTCGTGGTCGCTGTCTCATCGATGAATACCAAGCGGTGCGCCTGCTCGCGCATGCGCGGCTGGCGATGCAGCCGCCATCGCCGACGAGCCTCGCAAACATCATCGCGTCCGCACTCCGAGGCCAGAAGCTGTTTTTTTATATCTGAAGCCCGCTCCCAGAAGGGCGCGCGACAATGAGGCTGGATGAACACGCATCTTCGTCGTCGCCTCAAGCTTTGCCGCAAGCTCGGGCATGCTGATATCCGACTGCGCCTCCACCCAGCGGATCAGCATTGTCATGTACGGCGCAAGCTTGCCTGCTCCCGGCGGCCGCCCCTGCCGCGCCGGAGCCGCCGACCCCGTCTTCGCCACACGCTGCACAAGCTTGATCGCGCAGCTCACGCTCACTCCAAATCGCCGCGCCGCATCACGTCGCGAATGACCCGCCGCCACATGATCAGATATCCGATTCCGAAGATCGCTCGAAAAGGCTTTCCCCATGATCCACCTCCAGCAACGGTGAATCATATTTTCCGGTCGCTGGGAATCCTTGGCCTGATTCCTATTTCACGCCCGTTGCTCTAGCACGAAATCCAGGCCTCGGACCGCCCGGAGACCGACGGCCATGCCATCCACCGGATCGTCGTTCGCGTCGATGCCGAGTTCGAAGTCGAAACGCCGTTCCGGGTTGCGGGTGTAGTTCAGGATCACCGCCTTGAACACGGTCGAGTTGGGAATCCGCAGATGATTGCCTTCAAGGGTCATCAGGATGGTCGCACGGCTGGTGAGCCGCACGACACGACCTTCATGACCTTCGATTACGACATGGTCGTTCGCGCGAAATGGCTGGCGAAGGCTGAGCATAAGACTGGAGACGTAATTGTCGACGGTGTCGCGAATGGCGAACCCTATCGCGATTCCGATCACGCCGGCCCCGCCAAGCACGGCGCCCAGCAGCGCGGTCGCGCCCAGCACTTCCAGCCCGGCCACGATTCCGAGCACGACAAAGACAAAGCGGACCAGCGTCGCCAGCAACTCTGCGAGGAACGTGTTGGGCGCGATCTTTCGCCAAAGTCGCCCGAAGGAGGCCAGCAGATAACCGAACGCACCAATCACCAGCGCGATGACCAACGCCACGCCGATAAGCGGCAATCCGCGAACGAGGCCGCGCAGATCGTCGCTGAACCTGTCGATCGCAGGAGTCAGATTGCTGTCGACCTTGAGATCGCGTTCAAGCTCGTTCTGGACCGTGACGACGCCGGCCACTCGCCCGGCAATCGCAATCGCGCGGTTCACGTCCTCCAGCGTCGCGACCGTTCCGGTCAGCGTGACCACGCCAGCGGATACCCGAACCTCCACACCCCGAAGCCCTGCGATTTCCGAGAAGATGCTGCGGATCCGCCCGCGAATGTCTGCGTCGGATTGACCATCCGCCCTTGCCGCAATGGCCGTCTGCGGAGCCTCTGCCGACACTTCTGCCGGTGCCTGTGTCGGCGCAGCATCCTGAGCGGCCGCTTCCTGGCTGGACAGGAGAATGAGCGCGGCGAGCCAAAGGGCGATCGTCGGAAGCGCGGACCAAAGAGCGGCACCGGAGATGCGTCGTGGGGAAGGGAGGACCAGCATGTTCACTTAACGCGCAATCGGGCCGATTGGCTCGTTGTGGTTCACCTTTGGTGCCGACTGCGGACCGCCGCCCGGGGTGGGATACACCGGCTATTCCCTAGCACGGACCCGTACAACCTGGCCTCCTGAATACGAAATCCAGTGGGGAACAGGCGGAATAGGTGCTGAGGGATTTTGGCAGCGCTACGACCACCCTTCGAGACAGGCATGAAGGTGCTGGCGCTGCTCCTGATCAAGCCCCTGTTCCCTTAGCTCCGGAAAGGTGCGCCGGAGGAATTCCACAACGGGCAGTTCATTCAGCGAGAGCCAGCGACGCTGTGCCTGATGGTCCGCGAGTGCTTGGCGCACCACGTTCATCTGGCTTGGCGGCAACGATGAGAGCGGCTGTCCGGCGATAAGCTCCAACTCCTCCAACAGTCCGTCGTCGCTCTGCGGCTCGGTTTTCGCGCCCATGTTCCTGAAATCGAGATGCGGATAGCGTTGCTCAAGGACCGCCAAAAGAAATTCCCCTTCCTCCATCTCAAGTAGGTGTGCATAGTCACCAACACGCTCGATGGGGATGGGAGCCCGGCCGCTCGCCATGTGGCTGAGTATGACCGAACTCCGATAGCCGAGCTGCTCGGCAAGCATGCGCTGGCTGAGGCGCTTCTCATCCCAAGCCTTTTTCAAAGCCCTTGCAAGCATCTGCGTCGCGCGCGTTTCCTCATATGGATAGCCGGTTCGCTTCTCGGTCATTGCATGCCTCCCAGATCAAACAATTATATCGCCAAGCACGTGGTCAGCAATACGCGCACCTTGTGGATAGGCCACGCGGGGCCACACTTGTGTGCCATAAAGGACATGTTTTGCCTTGACGAGCTAATTTATTGTAATGTATATAACAGATATGTTCGAAATTTTGCTCATGGTAAGAAATTAATGTTATGGAACACACGCAAGAGAACCGCAGTTGCCCCCAAAGTCCATTTCAGCAGATCGCAAAGCGCCTTAGGCGAGCAGCTCGCAACGGCACGGCATTCCACCTCCCGCCGGAGCTGGTCCCCGCGCTCCTCGCTTCGGACGCCATGCCGATCATCCTTGATCTGGAAACACGGGAAATACGCGAAGGCCTGAAATGTCCAAAGCCGCAAATCGCCTGCCGGGACGACGGCAGCTTGGAGACTTCTGGCTCTGGTATCGCCAGGATCGAGACGAATGGTGCATCTGCTGGTACGATCGATCCGCTCGTAGCAGACGCCGCATCGGCACGGGCGTTGGCGGCGGTTCGCCTGACGCACCACCAATCGAGGCTGAAAAGGCACTCGCAGCGCATTTCGAGCGACACAACCGTCCAGTAGCGCCTGCGCCTGCCGCACAGGCGCTCGTGTCGACAGTCTTCGCACAGTGGCTGGAGGAGCACGTTCACAAACTTGCCCGCGCCAGCATCTATGCATCATCGGTTGCGCATTGGGAGCGGTTCTTTGCAGCCGAGCGGGGTGCAGGCAGGATTGGAAGTGCGGTTTCGGTCGAAGACCTGTTTGGCGGTGACATTGTAGATCGGATGATCACCTTTCGCCTTGGCGAAGGCGTCAAGGGTGAAACCATCCGTGGCGATCTCGCCGCGTTGAGTAGTGCGCTGAATTATGCCCGGAAGAGGAATCGGCTGCGAGAGGTGCCGTGCATTCCCGATGTGGATGCGGCCTTACGTTCCGGGCCTAAGGAGCTTGAATACAGCATGGAACAGGTCGCCGGCCTGTTGGAGGCCGCCTGGCGTCTTCAGGAGCGCCATCACGTACACCTGTTTACGTTGATCAGCCTGAGCACACATGGACGGACTGAGGCGATCCTCGAACTGGAGGCGCCACAGGTGCGGGATGGCATTATCTATTTCAATCCACCGGGAAGAATGCAGACCAAAAAGCGGCGATCGACCGTCCCGGTTGCGCCTTCGCTGCGACCTTGGCTGGCAGGCGCGAGCGGCAAGATCATCCGGTATCAGACGCCATTGGCTAAAAGCTTCTGGGCGGACCCTGCTGTTCCGGAATATTATGAACGACCATGTTACGGCATCCGTAAAGCCTTCGACGCTTGTCTGATGGAGGCAGGAATCCGGAACCCGCATCTGGGTTTGCGTGTCCCGCTGCTCGATAGACAAGGTCGGCAGCGGGAGCAGGTCGACAACAATGGCGGTCGAGAGCTCATGTGGCGCGGGCTGGGCTCACCCAACACACTGCGCCATACGCTCCACACCTATCTTCAGACCGTAGGCGTGCCGCAGGCGCAGATCGACGCCGCTGCAGGGCACAGCTCCGAGCGGGGCTCAGGCCGCAACTACACCCATCTCCGGCCTGAGTATCTTAAGGACTTCATCGCGGCGGTGGAGACCTATTGGCGGGAGATGGACGGGCTGACTACGGTGCATAGGGTACGGCCCGTCCCTGAAAAAGGAAAAACTTGAGCGCCGGCCTTGTCCGCCATATGCGTGGGTCGCTGTTCAGATCGACCCGGAGCCGAGTTTCGCAATGCGTATAGACGACAAAATCTATGTGGCGGGTCATCGCGGTCTCGTCGGCGGCGCAATTTTCCGCGCCCTGAAGCGGTCCGGCTTTACCAACATCGTTGCGCGCACACACGGTGAACTGGATCTCACCGATGGTTCGGCCGTCGCACAGTTCTTTCAAACGGAGCGGCCGAAGCATGTTTTCATGGCCGCCGCACGCGTCGGCGGCATTCACGCCAACTCGGTTTGTCCGGCCGATTTCATTCGCGACAATCTGCTCATCCAGACTCACATAATTGACAATGCATGGAAAACGGGCGTTGAGCGCCTGATGTTTCTTGGATCGAGCTGCGTCTATCCGAAGCTGGCGCCCCAGCCAATCAAGGAGGAATATCTCCTCACCGGGCCGCTGGAGGGCACCAATCGCCCCTATGCGCTCGCAAAGATCGCCGGAATCGAGAGCTGCTGGAGCTACAACCGCCAGTATGGCGCGCGTTTCCTGGCGACCATGCCAACCAATATGTATGGACCGGGCGATAACTATCACGCCACGAACAGCCATGTCATACCGGCACTGCTTCGGCGCTTTCATGAGGCAAAGCTGTCCGGAGCGGCGGAGGTAGTGATTTGGGGATCGGGCACGCCCCGGCGTGAGTTCCTTTACAGTGACGATCTGGCCGATGCCTGCCTGTTCCTGATGACGCTTGACGATGCGCGTTATTCCACACTGCTGGGCAGCCGCGATCCGGACGAATTCGTACCGCCGCTCGTCAACATTGGTTACGGATCGGATGTGACCATTCGCGAGCTGGCGGAAATGATCGCCACCGTTATCGGGTATGAGGGACGCTTGGCGTTCGACCCTTCCAAGCCCGACGGCACCCCGCGAAAGCTGATGGATTCAGGCAAGATCGCCGCGCTCGGCTGGACCCCGAAGGTGACGTTGGAGACTGGTCTGCGGCGGGCTTATGAAGATTTCCGGGCTAGTCAGCTACGAGCCACCTGATCGATTGCGATGCTGACAAGGCTTTCCTCAGAGCCCGAGAAGATTGAATACTGCCGCCGAACCTCTTGAACCGGAAGAACTTCCATGGCTAATGATAACAATGAGATACCGCCAGGTCACTCTCGTTCTGGAAATTTCGAGATGAATTTCACGGATATCCTGACAAGACTGTGGAGTAGAAAGTTCAGCGGAGTCGTTTTTGTACTTCTGTCAATAGTTGTTGGTTCCTTTTATCTCAGGGCCGCGACATATACCTATACCACCGAGCTGGTTCTCACGCCGGCGGAGCAGAACGCTGCGAAGATATCGAGCAATTTGGCTGGACTCGGTTCGCTCGTCGGTCTGAATCTCGGAAACGGTGAAAGCTCCGGATTTGCGATGTATGAGGAGGCAGCCAAGTCATACGCGGTCGCTGTCAAGCTGAGCGAAGATCCGGTGATAATGCACAAGGTTTTTGAAGGATTATGGGATCGAGACTATAAGACATGGAAAGAGCCCAAATCCGTTAGTTCGTCCATAATTGGAGGGCTTAAATATATTTTGGGTATCCCCAGATATCGTTGGATCCCCCCCGGCCCAAAAGACCTTCAGGAGTATATCAGAAAATCGGTCGTGATCAGGGACGATAAGATAAAACCTATAACTACAGTTTCGTTCGATCATAGGGACCCAAATTTTTCGATATATTTTCTTAACAGAATAAATGCCGAAGCAGACAATTTTCTACGACAGAAATCCTTAATTCGATCAACAGAATATATAAAATACCTTCAGGGCCGGCTGAATGAGGTCCAAGTCGTCGATTACAGGCAAAGTCTTTTAGATCAACTTAGATTCTACGAGCGAATGAGGATGATGGCAAATTCGGACATTTCGTTTGTAGCGGAAGTGTTTGGAGGCGCTGAAGCTTCTCAGCGACCCACACGGCCACGGCCATCAATCGTTCTGGTGATATGCATTGCCTTGGGGCTGATTTCCTGGACTTTGTATGCTCTTTTCGCGGAAATGGTGAAAAATGCGATTTCACAAATTCGAACGGGTGGAACTAAATAGCTCACAACCACAAGTTATTTACAGTCAAAAAGGTCTGAATTGACGAACCTTGGACAGATTTTTCCCCAGAAGCGTAAGAAAGCCTATCAGCTTGTGACGTTGGATTATTCTGTAGTCCTCCGAGCTCTTCAGCAGAATGGATTGGAGGGACTGATTGCTGGCTCCTCCTAACCTCATCTGGATCAACGTTTCGGGGATATAGCGCACCGTTGTTTCCTGCTGGCGAAGCAGCCGCAGCATTTGGTCATAGTCAGCGGAAATCTTGTAGTCGAGATCGAAGAGGCCAAAACGGTCATACATCTGGCGGCGGACGTAAAAGGTGGGGTGTGGCGGCATCCATCCATATGCAAGTCGTCCCGGAGCGAATGTGCCCGAGATCCACCGGCGCACGACACGATCCGGATCAGTCCGCCTGACATATTCAAGGTCGCCATAAGAGACGTCGACGTCGGGATCCTGAAACGTGCTAGCGACCCGCAATAGAACTTCTTGATGCGCAAAAAGGTCGTCGGCATGAAGAAAGCCGATTACATCGCCGGTGGCGAGTGCAATGCCCTTGTTCAGGGCATCATAGATGCCTCGGTCCGGCTCGCTGACAAAAGTCGTCAGCCGTTCGCCACTCTCTTCGACGATTTTTTGGGTGCCGTCAGTGGACGCACCGTCGATGACAATATGCTCCACGTTTTGGTATGTCTGCATGGCTGCCGAACGAAGGCTGTCGGCCACGGTATCGGCGGCGTTGTAAGTCGCTGTTATGAGTGAAATCTTTACCATCGGCGTGATCAGCAAACTTTTGTCAGAATCATTCGCCGGGCCAGAGCCCAGGCCAGGATGATGCGCCACCGCAACCTCACCAGCATCGGCGTGGCGGAACTCTCGGAAGTGGTTGAGGTGTTGCCACCGTGGCGGCGATAGAGCACCAACCGGTCCGCAATGAACTGGGGTCGACCAAAGGTTTCGGCGACCAGTCCCAACCACCAGTCATGCATCGGCACATTTGCCGGAAAAGGTAGCGCGTAATCGAGCAACTGCCGCCTCAGGGCGATGCAACAGCCTAGATAACTGTTTCGCATGATATTATGCATCAGGCCGTTCCGCGAGCGACGTAGGGCAAAGAATGATTCTGTTATGGTGTTCAGCCGCTCGTCAACTACCGCGCAATCGCTGACGACGAGATCGGCGTAGCGTAAATGCGCCATCATGGTAGATACTTTTCCTCGCAGCCATATATCATCTTGATCGGCCAGAAAGATATAGTCTCCTCGCGCCTCCGATAGTAGGAACTCGAAATTGCGAACCAACCCCTGGCCAGGGCCGAGGACGAGCCGAACGCGAGGATCGCTGATCGCCCTTATGCGGTCGACGCTGTCATCCGACGAACCATCATCGGATATCAGCACCTCATCAACTTGGCCCGACGCCAGTATCGACCGGAGCTGATCCTCAATATAAGGCGCGCCATTATAGCTCGCCATGCAAACCGAGATTGTCATTGTCGCCCTGAAAGTTTCTTCACCATGCGATAGATCGGATGAAGCACGAGATAAGAGGCAAGCCGCCACTTCGAGATGCGGCCATGCAAATAGTCAATAGCGCTCTTCTGGGCAAACGTGTGGTTGCCGGCGGAAACGCCGCCGATATCGATAATGGCCACCGGCTCCGTAAGCTCGGAGGTCGGTATGCGGCTGTCCTGCAGCAGCGCCGACAGAAAAAGGTAGTCCGCCGTCGTCAGCCCTGGCACCAACGCATACGGCCCGAGTTCGCGATGCAGGCTTCGGGCGTAAAGGACCGCCTGGTGGTTGAATAACCCTGATCGCAACTTCGGTTGTCGGAATTCCGTCGAGCCGCCTGGAGATTGCCTGACCCATCCGCCGAACACGGCCGAACTGTTCGTCGCTTCCGCCCTTTCGATCAGCTTCGAGAGCGATGATCGGTCGAAAAAGACGTCCCCAGAGTTCATGAAGAGCATGAACTTGCCGTTGGCAAGCCCGATCGCCTTGTTCATTGCATCGTAAATGCCGCGATCAGGCTCTGAAAGGTAAACATCGATCAGGTCGCGACGTTCCTCAACCTTTTGGGCGGTCCCGTCCTGGGATTTTCCATCAACGACAATGTGTTCGACAGAATCATAGGTCTGTCCCGCCACCGACTCGATCGTCCTGCTGATGCCCTCCGCATCATTGAACACGACGGTAACGACAGTAACGACTGGCTGCTGGTGGACCGGGGCCGCATCATTGATCATTCGGAATACTCAAAGAAACAGCAGATGAGAGATGGCCAATGTCGACAACAAATTGCCTGAACCCTCGGCTGAGGCAAAGCTGACCACCTTGTAGAGCAGAAGTGCATTAGACACTGCCATAGCCATCATCCACGTTTGCCTTCTGTCGAGCATTTTTGCTACCAAAAACCCCGGCAGCAACGCGTGAATGACAAGGGTTGTCCTCAGCGACAGCAAGGGTATGGGTAACAGAATGATATGCACAGCCCCCGCAATCCATGGAACCTTCAACCAGACCCGAGCCTCCGCCGGAGGTTTCAGCCGGCATGTGATAGTAGCAATTACTGAGACGATTGCGAGAAGTACTATGATCCTGAGGGCGCCAAGATCCGCCTCGGTATAGCCTGCGGAATTGTTGAGATAATAGGTTATCTTCTCCGCCATTGCTGCTGGCATTACACCGATCATCGCCAGTAGGTTTGCAAAGTAGAAGCGCAGCACCGCCGCCAGCCCGAGCACAGCAAGCCAGCCGTATCTCCACCTCTGCCCAAGCACGTATATGATGAAAAACGGAATCGACGTTATGTGAAACGCACTGGCCAACGCCAGCAAAGCGAATCTGATAAAAAGCGATTTTTCCGTTATTGCGAAAAGCAGTAATATCGTCGCTATAAATTGACGCGATGTCTGAGTAGAGAAATATAGATTGATCATCAAGAGTGAGATGCCGAGCAGAAGGGCTTGCTTTTGGGGTGCTTCCTGAGCGCTGACCCGGCATAGCCATACGATAAACAAAATAATACTGAACAGAGAAAGGAAAAACATCATCCCGTTGATGGACAGGTTCGATGAAATAAGGGATAGTAGAAAAAATAAAACAGAAATTCCGACCTCAAACCCACCGCCATACAGCGTAAGTACACTCATATCGCCGTCACAGATTGCCCGATATATCCCATAATATACGTCGGTATCGCTGAATTGCTCGAACGCCACAGGGCGCGCGGCTGCCATGAGAGACAGGGAAACGCCGGCAATAAGGGAAAAAATAAGCCGCACATCGCTATGTTTAGGTTGAATATTAATAAGGATAAAAACCGACAAGAAAAATGAAAGCATCGGGATGTTCAGAGCGCCCATCGTCAACGCAAGATACAACGGTATTAAAAGGACATCCCTTGAATTTTGAGTCTTGTACTCTGCCTCAATCATCATTTAATACTTCTGGTGGTTCTGATAGTTGAAGCGCCACAGATTATTATAGATGCCCGACAAGAACCGTTTGGCCGTGATCCAGGGGCCGCGGGGGCGGATTTGCGGCCGTGGCTCGCATCCGGCTGAGCGAAGTCGGGCGATCGCCGCCTTGAGGTCCGCTACATAAGGACCGTACACCTGCCGAACCACGATGGGAGGCAGAGGATAGATTGACCCAAAATCCAATAGCCCGCGAGGCCCCAGCCTGAGACCGTGAAAATGAAACAGGATTGACTGGCTGTATGGAAATCGGGTGGCGTTCCATGGGGCCTGCGTCCAAGCTTCGTGCCCAAGGACGTGAACGTCATTCCCAAATCTCTCCGGCCAATCGTCCAGATATTTCTGATCGCCGAACTTGCCGTCCTCGAAACGGGCGAAACACCATTCGATGCAGCGGCTCTCCCACCAGTGTCGTATATGTTCGCCGCCATGCCGGTTAAAGGTCATGAACTGCACGCAATATTGTCCGGAGGTCGCAGACTGGTCATATTCCGGCGAATAGCCGTGGTCCGTCATCAGCACGTGCGCGCCGGACTTTTCGAACTCGGCGAATATGGGGTCCGGACTCTTTCGGAACCAGAGATCTGCATCAACGTATGTGACCCGCTCAACGCTGGGGTCTGCCTCAAATACGAAGCGCGGAGCGAACGGGGTTAGCGTCCAGCAATACTCGCCCCGAGTCCTGCTGGGCTTGACCTCCTTTAGAGAGGCGGTCTCAACGTTTCCAAGATTCAATAGGGACACATTGTGCAAATCAAGATTCAGCAGAACTGAAAAAGATTGTTCGTCGACACAGATCATCCAGAGATGATAGGGCGCGCAGTGCCGTTCCATCGAGGCGTGCAGCGCCAGCGCCTGGGGAAGGAATAAGCTGTCAAACAATGTAACATAATGTTCCATAACTATTTTGAGGTCCCTTATCCCCTCAGAAAGTAATATCCGTCATCCAATCCAAGTAGGAGAAATACAAAGTTATTGAACACCCGGCTATGGTGATAACGAACAGGCAGGATGTTCAGTCCGGTCGCCGAGGCAAGCCGCCTTACCCCCTGCCGGCCAAGCATGTTTACATGCTCATCAACTTCGTTGAACACATTTATCTGGGGATGTGACACGTTGTTTCTTATAATGGGAATGGTGCCCAGCCACCGCCGGAGCCAGTCGAACGGCGGCACCGCAAGCACCAACAGCGCGTCAGGAGCCATCAACCGCTTCGCTTGGCGGATCATCGCCACAGGATCGGGAACGTGTTCAAGGACGTTGTCTATGAGAACAACATCATATTGGCCGACTGCATCATCGGATAGATATCCATGAACGACATCTATTCCCCTTTCCTTCGCGCTTAATACGAGTGCCTGGTTGGGCTCTATGCCGCTTGCAGTCCAACCCCGAGCCTTGGCCACTTGCAGCGAAAAGCCCATTCCAGAGCCGATGTCGATCAGGCTTCCGACACTGCAATAGCGTTCAATTTCCGTCATTAACCGATTATAGCGAGCGCGAATAGCGGCTGCGTAGCGCGTGTAGTACTCCGTCAGATCGGCATCATCGTAATTTGTCGCGCCGCCATTGGAAAAATAGGCATCGCACGCACCGCATCGAAAGACTGGAACGGTTTGATCCACCCTGCGTGAGCACATGTCAAAGGCTCGGCGGGTCTCTCCTGAGCAGATGCGGCATTTCATCCTCAAAATCCGTTCAGCGCCTCGATCACCCTGTCAACGTTCTCGTCTCCGAGTTGTGGATGGCAGGGGATGGAAAGGCAGGTCGCGGCATGGCGTTCCGAACATTCTAGCCCGGCCCGATCCCGCTGTAGATCAAGGCAGGGCTGCTGCAAGTGCACTGGGACCGGATAATGGGCGTGCGTCTGTATGCCGCGTTCAAGTAGATGCGCCGCCAAGGCATCACGGCGTTCGCAAAGCACAACATAGAGGTGATATGAATGTGCAAGCGCCTGCTGCGGCGGCGCAAGCAGCGTGATTTCCGGGTTGTCGATCTCGTTGTCGTATCGCTGCGCTATGGCTCTGCGACGGTCAGTGAATGAGGGAAGCCAGCGCAGCCTTTCGGAAAGGATCGCCGCCTGCAACTCATCTAATCGGCTGTTCATGCCGACAAACGGATGCTTATAGCGTTCGCTCTGCCCATAGTTCCGAAGCTGGGAAATGCGTTCCGCCAAGTGGGAGCGGTGCGTTACCACCGCTCCGCCGTCACCAATGGCGCCCAGGTTCTTCGTCGGATAGAAGCTGTATGTTCCCGCTGTTCCGAAGGCGCCAGCGGTGACTCCATCCCAGCAGGACAGATGCGACTGGGCACAATCCTCTATCAATTCGATCGCATGCTCACGGCACAAATCTTCCCAACCATCCATGTCGCGGACCTGCCCATACAAATGGACAAGTACGATCGCGCGCGTGCGCGGCGAAACGCAGCGGCGAGCGCTTTCGATCGCGAGGAGACCGCTGTCGGGCTCTATGTCAGCCAAAACGGGTATTGCGCCCGCGCGCATGATGGCAAGCGTAGTCGCGAACGCCGTCATCGATGTGGTGATGACCTCATCACCATCTCCAATTTCGAGCGCGCGCAAGACCAGTTCGATCGCATCCATGCCGTTCCCAACGCCGATGCAATGCGGTGTGCCGCACGTCTCTGCCCAGCGTTCTTCGAAAGCCTTTACTTCCTGACCCAGAACATACCAGCCGGAAGCGAAAACGCGCGCGGCGGCATCGGTCATTGCGGTGCGGATTTCGGCAGGCTCGGCCTTGAAGTCGTTCATCAGGATCATGTGGACGCATTCCAGTAATGAGCATGGTGCTGCTGATAATAGGCGATCGTCTGGGCGAGGCCGGTCTTGAGATCGACCTTCGGCGTCCATTCTAGGTCACGTTCTATTGCCGAAAAATCGCTATAATAGTCGCCGATGTCGATCGCCTTGCGGTCGGCGGGGAAAGGTACAATCTCGAAGCGCCCACCGGCGACCATCTGGATCATAAGTTCAGCCAGACTCTTCAGGTTTACAACTTCCCGGCTTCCCAGATTGTAGACTTGCCCGATCGCGGCCTCGTTCGTGGCAGCAAGCAGCAGTGCGTCGACGCAGTCGTCGACGAAATTGAAGTCGCGCAGTTGAAGGCCATCACCGAACACCTTGATGGCACTGCCTTCAATAAGCTGCCTGATCCAGATGCCCAGAAAAGTCTGGCGTGCATCAACGACGCGCATGCCTGGTCCATAGGTGTTCGTCAGACGGAGCACACTTGCGCGAATGTCGTAAACGTTGCTGTAGAGTAGGTGGTAACCTTCCCCCGCCAGCTTGTTTATCCCATTGACGTCGACCGGTCGGATCGGGTGCTTTTCATCGACGGGCAGATAGTCCGGCCGGCCATAGAGCTGGCGGGTGCTTGCGAACACCAAGCGAATCCCCGGGTTTGCTTTCCTGCATGCCTCAAGCAATGAAAGCTGGGCCGACGCATTGATGTCGAGGTCGGTCTGCGGGTCCGTCATCGAATCCAGATGGCTCGTCTGCCCCGCCAGGTTGAACAAAAAATGCTGCTCGCGCACGAGATGCTCGATGGCGAACGGATCGCGTACATCACATATGTTGACGGTGAGCCTGTCGCGAATATCGGCGATGTTCTGGAAATTGCCACCATATTGCGGGATCAGGCTGTCGACCAGCGTTACGTCGGCACCAAGCCCCACCAGCCTGCGAGCAAGGTTGGAGCCGATGAAGCCAAGGCCACCGGTTATCAGGACACGCTTGCTCAAAAATTCGGACATCAGCACCTCTTAGCTAAAATGAGCTGATCAAGGAATAGGTCGTCATTTTTCGGCAACAGGGCTCCAAAGACGAGGCCTAATGCAGAAACAGGCGCGATCAGCAACGCCACCGTCAATCGGTTCACCAGGGCCGATCGGGTATGGAAAACCTTGAACAGATAGGCATTTATGAGTTGGAAGAGGATGGAGGAATCCGCGAGAAGCTTTTTTTGAGTAAGAACGTTAAAGCCGTTGCGTTCCAGCAGCGATTTCAAGCCAAATGTGGAATATCTTGCATAGTCATATGGCTGTTCGTGCTCATCCCATACGAAGGGGACGGTGAGCAACAGCATGCCGCCTTGTCTGAGAACCCGGTGTATTTCCTGAAGAAAATCGTCAGGATTGAAGACATGCTCTAAAACCTGATTGCACAGGACAGAATTGAATATCTCGGCCTCGAATGGGAATTTTTTTCCATCGTAAAAATAGTCGGCCCTGCTTTGCGTCCTTGCGGAGGGGCTATCGATCTCCAATCCTATATATTCCTCAAGCTCGAATAATTCCCGGTATGGCTTGGTTCCGCAACCTACATCCAGCATCGGACCGGCCAACGTGCCGCCTTGCCTTGCCATCTCGTGCCAGAGAGCCCGCCGTGCGAGGAAAAACGGATTGAGGAATAGCCCTAGCGGGCCGGGGTTGAAGATCTGCTTTCTGGATAAGCGCCGCAAGCTGCCGATCACGGCTTCCTCTCCATTACAAGACCCTTGAAGCCGAACTCAAGTCCATTGACCGTGCGGTGAAAACCTTCAGTGCAGAGAAACGAATAGATCGTCGTCCAGTCCTTTTCGAGGTGTTCGGAAAGGCGGCCTTCCGAAAAAATCCAGCATGGGTAGCTTGCCTTGTAAATACGACGGGGCACCATTTGAATCGATAGAAAGTCTTCTTCAAGGTCTGCCATGGGTGTTCTGTCGATGATAAGGTAACTAGCGCACACCTCTGTAGCCCTTGCCAGGATTTCGTGGGGCTTTTCGACATATTGCAGGGTAGACGACAGGAGAAAGATACGCCTGCCTGTTTTTTCGGGGACATCGCTAATGTCGTTCCAGAAGTGCAGTTCGTCGGTTTCAAACTCCTGCCGGCCCGCCTCCACGAAATGGGGCTGTTCGACAACATGCCACTGGAGGTGCTGAACGGCGTCGAGCAACGGGCGGCATTGCCGGTAGGTGCTCCCAAGCGAACCGCCAAAGTCGATGACGTCCAGCCGCATATCCGCGGATGCCGCAGCGCGAAGAAGCGCGGTGATGAGGGCGAAGGGATAATCGGCTTTGTCGAACAATACAGAATCCCGCTCATAGGCGGCTTCGCCGGCAACGACGGCACGGGTCGCCGTGCGAACACGATCGAGTATCGCGGACTCTGAATATCCTGAGGACATTCGCGCGGCCTCGTTCCAACCCTGTGGCGTCCCTCCAAAGCGGAGCGATTGTCCGCGCCACTTGTGATAAGCTTTCATCAGCAGTGGAGGGGTGATATCCTTCAAAAGCCCACGAGGGTTCATCAGGACGCTCCTGCAAAGGACTTGAGCAGCCCGCGCACCCTGGCTTTCCAGGTTCGCCGGCCCTTTAGGAACCGGATTATTTCGTTTCGTGCCTCTTCGGAAGCGGCCACGTCAATATTGCCGACCGGAATGGGCTGGGAGGCTATGTCACCGCTGTAGACAGAGGTGGTGATGCTGTGCGTCCCGCTTGAATCGTTGCCAATATTTTCAACCAGGCTTCGGCCCGGATACAATGTCAGTTTGTCGGCCAGATAGCAGGACGCCTGCCATCGGACGGCCCATGAGTTATTCTTGCCGCTGATCTGATTGCGGAGCATCTCCGTATAGGGAAAGGAGCCGTCGAAATCGAAATGGTGGACCAGGTGTCGGCGTTCCAGTTCGGAAAGGAGAGCCCGGCCATCGGGATTGAACCCCCCCCACGCGCGCCGCCACGTTGCCCAGCCCCAGCAATCGGCTCCCTTCAGGAAATAGGTTTCGGGCAATGGTCGGTCCGTGGGAAGGCTGTATCCATGGATGCTCGCCACGCGTTGATCGTCGCGGTAGTGATACAGGGCATCGTTCATATATTTCAGGAAATAAGGGGATAGCAGAAGATCGTCCTCTATGACGATGACTGCTTCATGCTGCTCCAGCATCTGCGTCACCCCGATAATGATGGACTGCGCCAGACCAAGATTGTGCGGCTGTCGGACGACTGAGACCGACGCAAATCCTTCCAGCGTATCCACGTACTGGCGCACGGCCTCCACCTGCGGAATGTCAAACTGGTTGCGGGGGCCGTCGCAGTAGACCGTCACATGGGTAAGCGCTGCCTCGGCATTGGCCTGCAGGGATTGGATCGTTCGCCTGAGGTGGTCGGGACGCGCGAACGCGAAGATCGCGACGGGTGTGGACGCGTTCCCAATATCAGCGGACGGATATGTCATGCGTGGTCCGGCGTGCGGTGCGTTGCCGTGGCCAGTAGCCCCCGTGCAAAGCGGCCCCATATACGTACTATGTGAAACGGCGCAATCCACGCAGGACAGGTCAGGAGCACAAAAGCCGTCCAGTGTTTTGGATTAAATTTGGCGCGATTAGAAAAGCTCTGCCGCCAAAAGGCGACCACTCCGGTTGCCGTGGGTTGCCCCATCCCCGTCAATGAAAGGTCGGTCTGCGCGCAGAACCCCGGCTCGACAGCGAGCCGTACCCCCTTCCGCTGAAGGCGCAGTGTAAATTCGTAGTCGCTGAGATAATGTGGAAGCCATCTGGGCCGGAAACCGCCGGACGCCTTGAACATGGCTGCGTCTAGCATCAGGCCCCGCGTTGAAAGGCAATTCGGCGTCTCGCCGGGCCGGGCCGCGCGGAATGTCAACCGGATGAGATCGGCAATGGTGCCGCAGTCGACCTCTGAGCTGCGTGGGTCTGTGCCAACTGCCTGCAGACACCCTCCCGGATGGCGGCGCAGGGCATCCAAGCCTTTTGCCAGAAAGTCCTCTGCGAAAGTGACGTCGTCATTGATGATGAGGATAACATCATTGTCCGCGAGCTTGCCGATCAGCGAGTAATAAGCTAGATTGAGCGCACCTGCCCACCAAAGCTGTCCATCGCCCTGTAGTACGATCAACCTGTCCGAGGGGATCTTTTCGCGAGCGATGCTGACGGTTTCATCAGTACAGCCGTCATCCACCAGAACCAACAAGAAATCCTGGAAGGTCTGGCGCTGCAGCGCGTCCAGAAACAGGCTCGTCGTTTCCGCGCGATTGTGAACAGGTAGGATGATGTACAGCATCACGATTTGCGAAGCACGTAAACAACATTGTCACCAACGCCGAAAGCATCCGCCAAGCGTGCGATGAGATGATTTACGCCTGTGTAGCCGATCAACCGGAACATCTTCAGCGCCATCCGTTGGGGAAGGCTTAGTTTTTCACTCCCCCAGAAGGGCGATGCGTGACCTTGCCGGGGGAAGGTCACAAGGTGCGCCCATTGATATTCAATCCATGCGGAATTGGTTACGACCCTGACGAATTCCACGTCAAAACCGACTTTAGCTGCCAACCGCTTCATCGAATGCCGAGTAAAGTAGTTCAGATGATATGGAGCATGCCAGTGTATCCATCGCCGTCCGAACAGCTTTGCTCCCCAGCCGTTAGGGTTCGGGGTGCTGACGATAGCCTGCCCGCCGGGTTTCAATACCTGATGAACGTTCCGCAAAAGGGCCGCCGGATCAGATGCATGCTCGATCACCTGGTCGAGCGTGACAATATCGAACTTCTGTGGAGCATAGCAGGCCGCCTCGAACAGGCCCGCCGTAACATTGAGTCCGTGCCGTTGCGCGACGCGTAAAATGTTACGATCGGCCTCGATGCCATGAGCGTCACATCCCCGCGCCCGATGGTAGCCAAGCGCTTCGCCGAAGCCACATCCAACATCGAGAATCGTTACGTCACGCGGTACCCAGCGGAAAGCGGATGCCTTCAGCCCGCTCCACCAGACACGTAAACGTCCTTCCTCGCGTGGTGGGGACCATGCTTCCACGTCAAATGAGGAGCGAGGATAGTAGTTAGTATAAAGATCACCGATTTCGTCGCCGTTCATTTCCGTGGCCAGACGATGGTGGCCGCAGGATACACATTTAAGCAATGCGTATTCGCCAGGATAACCGTACCGATCATCGAACAGCGTCAATTGAGCGCTCAATATAGCGCCGCATTCGCACGGCTGTCGCGTTGATAAGTTCGGGCTATGCATGAACTTCATTTCTCAAAGAAAACATTGTAGTATATGTTGTGATGCGCCTCTTCAAATGGCCGCTTCTTTCCATTTGCGATTACACTAGCTTTGTATCCATAAAAGCTCATTATAGAAACTATATCTCCTATGGATGTGTCAAACATTCTCAAATTCTGGTCGTATAGCTCAATCATTACCATTCTTGGACTAAAACGAGAATCAGAAAAGATATTACTGGCTCCTTTCAATACCTTCATTTCTGCACCTTCAACGTCAATTTTCAATATATTAGGGATGCAGGAATTCTGGCTGCAGAAATCTTCTATGGATATTGTTTGAACGGAAACGGTTTCGAAGACGCCCTTTCGACGAGTGTCTATCAGAGAAGAGTACGCGCTATCTTCCGCGATAGAAAACGACTCAGTTCCTGATTTGTCGCTAATGCAACTTTCAAAAACAGATAAATTGGTTACCCTGTTAATTCTAGACGATGCAAGAATTAGAGAGTAATTTAAAGGTATAGGTTCAAAAGCAAATATATTTGCTTTTGGGAAAGATCTCGCAAGAGGAATTGAATATGCCCCGACATTTGCACCAATATCAAATATAGAGTCATCAGATCTTATAGTGGAAAAGAAGTATTTTAAGTCATCTAGCTCAAAACTTCCAAGAGCCATGCTTTGGCCAACGTCCTCTCTGGCCTTTACAAGTATTCGGGTGCCAAGAAAATCCACTTGAACAATTTCTGGGCCGAGTCGTAGCCGCCTGCGGCGCAAATGATTGGCAAAGTTGCGTGGATTCAAAAGAGACATCATGGGGTTATCTGACCTGGCTTCTCACGGTTGAGGCATTAATCACAGCACGCAAGAGGCGTGCGGGAGCGGCGACGGCATTGAGCATCATAAAAAAGTTTCCGCGCCCTCTCCTGAAGGCTAACTGGATGGGCAATATGCCGATCTGCGTTGCCAGAGTCGCCCACGCGGCTCCGACTGCTCCATATCTCGGTATGAACAGAAAGTTCAGCGAGATGTTCGTAGCCGCGCCTGCCAGAGTATAATATAAGCCATACTTCTGCAGGCCTTCGGCCAGCAGCCAGCGACCGTGCACATAGGACATTGCTACGGCTATGCCAGCCCATATCTGGATGGAAAGAATGACCGCTGACTGAGCGTATTCCTGTCCATAAAGCAGCGGAATCAGCCTCTGGGCAGAGAGGCTCACGAGCACCGCCACCGCAAGGCCGAGCCACGCCATGCCGTCGTAAAGCCCCTGAGTATAGCGCTGATAGGTGGTCGGATCCGCCGTCCGCTTCTCAAGCATACGCGGAAATGCGGCACCGGTGATCGCCATGGGAATAAAATACCATACCTCGGCAACCCGGAGCGCGGCTGAGAATACGCCGACCGCATGATCGTCCAGCATCGTTGCCAGCATGATCTGGTCGATCCGCATATAAGTCATCACCGCGAAGCCGGAGAGAAGGAGAGGCCAACTCTGCCCCAGCAATCGCCTTGCCAAAGGAAGTGAGATCGACCAGGGGGCGTGCATCCGGTCTCGCCGGTAGGCAAAGGCCAGAAGACAAGCAGCAAGCGCGGCCTCTACCGCCAGGGATAGGCCGAACCACGCAATCGGGGCACCCATGGCCAGCAGGAGCAGGCGCAGGATTGATGTAACCAGAAAAGCCACGTTCGCGGCTATCACCGCCGCCCGCGCCCTCATCTCCGCCTGAAAATGATACTCGATGATCTGGGAACCCTGGAACACCAGTGTAAGGGAATTAAGGGCGACGAGAAGTGTCGCCAGATCAAACGCTCCTCTGATCCCGAAGGCCGCCGCAACCGCCGCCATGGCGGCAATGGTCGCTGCGGTCAGCCTCATTGCCAGGGCGGTTCCCAATATGCGCCCGGCATTGACCTTATCTGTCACAAGCTCACGGACGATGATCCCGTCCATCCCGAGCACTGCGAACACGCCGAATAGCGCGACGAACGCAGAGGCGAAGTTCCAGACGCCGAAGCCCTCCGGGCCAAAATGCCGAGCAAGCCAGATCGTGATGATCAGATTGAGGCCGAGACGCACAACCTTGTCCCCGATCAGCCAGGCCGAATTGACAGCGAGGCTGTGCTGATCACGGTTCTTCAAGTTCGCGTCCATATTGAAAGCCGCATCAAAAGAAACGCCGCGCCAAGCGAAGGCGCGATTGGCTATTCGTGATAGTCATAGGCTCGGAAGCCGGCCTGTTTGACAAGCGTATCGCGCTCGGCCGCGGTATAATCTGCAGCGACCATCTCGCTTACCAGTTCGCGTAGCGAAACCCTAGGTTCCCAGCCCAGCTTCGCTTTCGCTTTAGATGGGTCGCCCAGCAATGTTTCCACCTCGGTCGGGCGGTAATAGCGCGGATCGACCCGCAGGATGACCTGGCCAGGTTTCACAATCGCCTTGTCGCCCGAAACTGTGGCGATCACGCCGACTTCTTTTTCCCCTTCTCCTTCAAACGCGATCGTTATACCAAGCTCTGCCGCCGCCAGTTCCACGAACTGGCGGACGCTGTATTGCACACCAGTGGCTATGACGAAATCGTCCGGCTCGTCTTGCTGCAGCATCAGCCACTGCATTTCGACATAGTCGCGGGCATGTCCCCAGTCTCGTAGTGCGGACAGGTTGCCGAGGTAGAGGCAGTCCTGAAGCCCAAGCGCAATGCGTGCGATCGCGCGCGTAATCTTGCGCGTGACGAAGGTCTCGCCCCGTAGCGGACTTTCGTGGTTGAACAATATACCGTTGCAGGCATACATCCCATAAGCTTCGCGATAGTTCACGGTAATCCAGTAACCATAGAGCTTCGCCACCGCATATGGGCTGCGGGGGTAAAATGGTGTCTGTTCGGTCTGGGGCACTTCCCGAACCAAGCCGTAAAGCTCCGACGTCGACGCCTGATAAAAGCGCGTCTTCTTCTCTAAGCCGAGAATCCGGATCGCCTCAAGGATACGAAGCGTGCCGATCGCGTCGGCGTTCGCGGTATATTCAGGCGTCTCGAAGCTCACCGCGACATGGCTCATTGCCGCAAGATTATAGATTTCGTCCGGCTGGACCTGCTGGATGAGGCGGATCAGGTTGGTGCTGTCGGTCAGGTCACCATAATGAAGAACGAAGCGCTGATCATCGACATGGGGGTCCTGGTAGAGGTGGTCGATGCGATCGGTATTGAAAAGCGAGGCTCGACGCTTGACGCCGTGAACTTCATATCCCTTCGACAACAGCAACTCAGATAGATAGGCCCCGTCCTGACCGGTGACACCCGTAATCAGAGCGCGCTTTCTTGACATGATCATCCCCAGCAGTTTGGAGGCCGTCTTTGCGCTAAGATGGCTGATGCTGCAAGTGGCAGGAAGCCAAGAGCTTTCGTGACATGTATTGGGATCTACCTGCTGGTACCGCACCGGTACCGCAAGCGTCTAAAGTTCTTTCTTCGTTCCGCGGCATTTCGTCCTACGCCGTCTAAAAACCGCGGTTTTTAGTGCACATAGACACAATGGCATTGTTCAGCGCGTCCGTCCGTCCCGGTAGTGAAGCGTCACTATTCTGGCCGGTCCCCATCAGTCATCCGCAAAGCCATAGGGCGTGTCGGCCCGGCGATAGTCGTCCGGCATCACCTGCCGCCCGATCGGCGGGGCGGAGCGGGCGCCGCACTCCGTCCGGTGGCACAGGCTGCATGTCGCGCCGATCGGAGTCGCGGCCTGCGCGGCGGCGGGCTGGCCGCTCGTGTGGACGAGGCGGTGGGCGTGTTCGGCCGCGCACACCAGCGCCACGGCCCGTTCCACCTTGGGCGCGCCATAGGCCCCGCCGCCCGATGTCACCGTTCGCGCGATCGAGAAATAGCGCTCGCCGTCGGGCAGTTCCAGCCATTGGGTGACGATCTCGCCCGGGGTGCGGAACACCTGATGGACCGACCACAAAGGGCAGCCGCCGCCGTGCCGGGCAAAGGGAAAGCCCGCCCCGTCCAGCCGTTTCGAGACATTGCCGGCCGGGTCCACCTTGATGAAGAAGAAGGGCACCCGCTCGTGGCCGGGCTTTTGCAGGGTCGTCAGTCGATGGGCCGTCTGCTCGAAGCTTGTCCCGAACTGCCTGGAGATCGCCTCCACGTCATAACGGCGCGCCTCCACCGCCCTGGCGAAGGGCGCATAGGGCATGATCATCGCGGCCGCCGCATAGTTGGCGAGCGCCCGCCTCGCCAGCCTTTCGCCGTTATCCGTGGTGAAGCTGCCGTCCTTCAGCGCTTTCTCCACATCCTGGCGCATTTCGAGATAGACGAGCTGGAGCGCGAGCTGGAACTTCTGGCCGGCTCCGTCCAGCGCCTCGCTCAACAGCACGGCCCGCCCGTGCCGATCCAGCCGCCTGATCGATCCGGCCATCACTTCAAGCGGCAGCCGCCGCACCTTAAGTTCATGCCGCGCCTCGATATAGGGAGCAAAGCCGCCGGCCTCGGCGACGGTGGCGGCCAGCGCCTCGGCCGCCTCGTCAAGCGCGGGAAAGCTGTTGCGCCGCGCGGTCAGGAACCGCCGGGCCTCGGCCACGGCATCCGTCCGGCGGGCATTGCCGTCTCCCCCCCGCGGGGTTTCGGCATCGCGATCCGCAAGCGCGAGCTGCTCCTCCTGATAGGCGGTGTAGAGGCGCAGGAAAGCCTCCGTCATGCCCGGAAAGTTGGTGGCGACGTCCTCGCTCTGCAGCTTGGGCAGGTCCAGGTCGGTGAACATCGGATCGCGAAGGGCCGCCTGCAGCCGCGCGGCATATTCGGTGGCCCCGTCTCCCGCCAGATCGGCCATGTCGATCCGGTACGTCCGCGCCAGCCGCAGCAGCATGTCGGCCGTCAGCGGCCGCTGGTTGCGCTCCAACAGCGCGATATAGGAGGGTGATATGTCCAGATCGCCGGCCATGTCGGCTTGGGTCAGGCCCAGGTCGCGCCGCAGCCGCCTGAGGCGGGGGCCCATATAAACCGCACGTTCGCCGGCCATGACAAGTTCATCCATTCCGTTGTGCAGGCAATACAACATTACAAGATCGTTTTGTAAAGTCTTACAAGTGGACCTCGGCGGCGCTTTCGCCCTCGCGGGCGATGCGCCATCTCCCGGACAGAGTTTGATACCGGAGGGAAGTTTCATGTCCTACAATGCGCAGATCACCCAGCTTGATGAGCTGATCCGGGGCCATAACGGCGCCTGGGGCGGCATCAGCGCGGAGGCCGTCGCCCGCATGCGGTTGCAGAACCGGTTCAAGACCGGCCTCGACATCGCGCGCTACACCGCCAAGATCATGCGCCAGGACATGGCTGCCTATGACGCAAATCCTGCGAACTACACCCAGTCGCTGGGCTGCTGGCACGGCTTTATCGGCCAGCAGAAGATGATCTCCATCAAGAAGCATTTCGGCACCACCAAAAGCAGGTATCTTTACCTGTCGGGCTGGATGGTCGCCGCGCTGCGTTCGGAGTTTGGGCCGCTGCCGGACCAGTCGATGCATGAAAAGACCAGTGTTCCCGCGCTGATCGAGGAACTTTACACCTTCCTCCGCCAGGCCGATGCGCGCGAGCTGGGCATGATCTTCCGCGAGATCGACGCCGCCCGCGCGGCCGGCGACAGCGCGAAGGAAAGGGAGCTGCTGGACAAGGCCGAGAATTACGAGACCCATGTCGTTCCGATCATCGCCGACATCGACGCCGGCTTCGGTAATGCGGAGGCGACCTATCTCCTCGCCAAGAAGATGATCGAGGCGGGTGCCTGCGCGCTTCAGATCGAAAATCAGGTGTCGGATGAAAAGCAGTGCGGCCACCAGGATGGCAAGGTCACCGTTCCGCACGAGGATTTCATCGCGAAGATCCGCGCCTGCCGCTACGCCTTTCTGGAACTGGGCGTCGAGGACGGGATCATCGTCGCGCGCACCGATTCGCTGGGCGCGGGCCTCACCAAGCAGATCGCCTTCAGCCGCGAGCCGGGCGACCTTGGCGACCAGTACAACAGCTTCCTCGATTGCGAGGAAATCACCGACATCGCCAGCGTCAACGGTGACGTCATCATCAACCGCGACGGCAAGCTGATGCGGCCGAAGCGGCTGCCGTCGAACCTCTATCAGTTCCGCGAAGGGACGGGTGAGGACCGTTGCGTGCTCGATTGCATCACCTCGCTCCAGAATGGCGCGGACCTGCTGTGGATCGAGACGGAAAAGCCGCATGTCGAGCAGATCGCCGGCATGGTCGACCGCATCCGCGAGGTCGTTCCCGACGCGAAGCTGGTCTACAACAACTCGCCGTCGTTCAACTGGACGCTCAATTTCCGCCAGCAGGTTTACGATCGCTGGGCGAAGGAAGGAAAGGATGTGTCGGGCTTTGAGCGTGACGCGCTGATGAGCGTGATCTACGACAACACCGAGCTGGCGGCCGAGGCGGACGAAAAGATCCGCACCTTCCAGGCGGATGCGGCGAAGCGCGCGGGCATTTTCCACCACCTCATCACTCTGCCCACCTACCACACGGCGGCGCTGTCGACCGACAATCTCGCCAAGGAATATTTCGGTCGGGCCGGTATGCTCGGATATGTCCTCAACGTGCAGCGGCAGGAAATCCGCCAGGGCATCGCCTGCGTGAAGCACCAGAACATGTCCGGCTCCGACATCGGCGACGACCACAAGGAGTATTTCGCGGGCGAAGCGGCGTTGAAGGCGGGCGGAGCCCATAATACGATGAACCAGTTCGCATAGGCGCGACCAGCAGGAGACCTGACATGGCACAGCACGAAGCCGCCACTCCCGAACCGGCGCGTGCCCGGGCGGTGTTTTCGACCGAGGACTTCCAGCTCCTCCGCACGGCGGTGATGCACTATCTCAAAGAGATCGAGGATCAGCCTGAATCGACCAAGTACAGCAATCTCTACCACCGGCTTGGTCGCCTCTGCTGAGGCAGGGCAGGGAGAGGATCCGGGGAAGGGGCGGCCGCAAAAGCCGCCCCTTTTCCTTTGGGCCGACGAACGCCGCCAGACCTTCAGGCGATATGCGGGTCAGGGCCATTCCCCCGCTGGCGTCGGCCGCCATTCGCCGCTAATCGGCTGGCTATGATAGCCGATGTCCCCTCCCGCCTGCTGCTTGATGGCGATGCGCTGGTTGCGAACTGGCGCTGGCTGGCGGCCAAGAGCGGGCAAGCGCGTTGCGGGGCCGCGATAAAGGCCGACGGCTATGGCCTTGGCGCTATTGAAGTTTGCAGGCGGCTGGCGGCGGCGGGTTGCCGCGACTTCTTCGTCGCCACCTGGGCGGAGGCGCTTGCGCTTGGCCGCATGCCGCAGGGCACGACGCTGTCGGTCCTGCACGGCGTTCGCGGCGGCGATCTGGCCCATGCCCGCGCGGGGCTGGCGCGGCCGATCCTCAACACCCCCGCACAGGTCGTGCGGTGGAAGGAGGCGGGCGGCGGCCCCTGCGACGTGATGGTCGACACCGGGATGAACCGGCTGGGCCTTTCCCCGCAAGAGGCTGCCTCCGGCCTGCTCGACGGGCTGATGGTCGAAACGCTGATGAGCCATCTCGCCTGCGCGGATGAACCCGCCCATGCGCTCAACCGCCGCCAGCTCCAGGCCTTTTCGGCCCTTCGCCAGACGGTGCCCGCAAATGCCTATAGCCTCGCCAATTCGGCGGGTATTTGTCTCGGCGCGGACTATGCGTTCGACCTCACCCGGCCGGGCCTTTCCATCTATGGCGGCGTTCAGGTGCCCGATATGGAAGGGCGCATCCGTCAGGTCGCCCGGCCGGAGGTGGAGCTTCTTCAGGTGAGGGAAATCAGCGCCGGCGACAGCGTCGGCTATAACGCCACCTTCACCGCCGAACGGTCGATGCGGGTGGGCGTGCTCAACCTGGGATACGCCGACGGCTATCTCAGGGGCTTTTCCGGGCAGGGCCGCGCACTCGCCGGAGAGAGGGCGCTTCCGGTGCTCGGCCGCGTCTCGATGGACCTGACGGTTATCGACCTTGCCGCCGCGCCCGATCTTCGCGAAGGCGATCACGTGACCATCGACTTCGATCTGCCCCGCGCCAGCCACCAGTCCGGTCTCTCGCAATATGAGTTGCTTACCGGCCTTGGCCGCCGCTATCACCGCGTCTGGTCATAGGTTGGCGAGGCGAGGTCCGAACCCTGGTGCAGAGCGTAATCGAGTTCTTCGCGACGATCGGGCGCTTCATCATCAACGCCTTTGCCGCGTTGGGGCGCGTGACGCTCTTTGCGGCGACCGCGATCGGGCGGGGGCTGACTCCGCCCTATTATCCGTCGCGCCTTGCCGAACAGCTTGCCCAGATCGGCTGGTTCTCGCTGCCCGTGGTGGGGCTGACGGCGATCTTCACCGGCGCTGCGCTGGCCCAGCAGATCTATACCGGCGGCTCCCGCTTCAACGCGGAATCGACCGTTCCCGCCATCGTCGTTATCGGCATGGTGCGCGAGCTTGCGCCCGTTCTCGCCGGGTTGATGGTTGCGGGGCGCGTGTCGTCGGCAATGGCGGCGGAACTTGGCACGATGCGCGTGACCGAGCAGCTTGACGCGATGGTGACGCTCAGGACCGATCCCTATCGCTACCTCGTCGCACCGCGCGTCCTCGCCAGCACCATCGCCCTGCCGCTGCTGGTGCTTGTCGCCAATTCGATCGGCATTTTCGGCGGCTGGCTGCTGGCGACGGCCAAGCTCGGCTTCAACAGCGCCAACTATCTGAGCGTCACCCGCGAGTTTCTGGAGATGGACGATCTGGTCATGTCGCTTGTGAAGGCGGGCGTGTTCGGTTTCGCCATCGGCCTGATGGGTTGCTACAACGGCTTCACCTCCAATGGCGGCGCGGCGGGTGTCGGCCGCGCGACGACAAACGCGGTGGTGTCGGCTTTCGTGCTGATCCTGCTTTCCAACCTCATCCTCACCGTGATCGCGTTCGGCTGATGAACGACGGCAACACCCTTTCCGGGCCAAAGATCGCGCTTCAGGGCGTGGTCAAGCGCTTTGGCCGCAAGACCGTGCTGGATGGAATCGACCTCAGCGTCGATCCGGGCGAATCGCTTGTCGTGATCGGCGGGTCCGGCTCCGGCAAGTCGGTGATGCTGAAGTGCATCCTGGGCCTGATGAAGGTGGATGAAGGCCGCATATTGGTGGACGGCGAGGACGTGACCCGCATGAGCGGGCGCGAGCTTCAGCGGGTGCGCGGCAGGTTCGGCATGTTGTTTCAGGGCGGCGCGCTGTTCGATTCGCTGCCGGTGTGGCGCAACGTCACCTTCGCGCTCAGCAAGGGCAGTGGCGGCCATGCGGCGGAGATGCGGCGCATCGCGCTGGAAAATATCGAAAAGGTCGGGCTTGGTGCGGAGGTGCTGGACCTGCGCCCGTCGGAACTTTCGGGCGGCATGCAGAAGCGGGTCGCGCTCGCCCGCGCCATCGCGGGCCATCCGGAAATCCTGTTCTTCGACGAGCCGACGACCGGGCTGGACCCGATCCGCGCCCATTCGATCAACAGCCTGATCGTCAGCCTTGTACGCGATCTCGGGATCACGGCCGTCACCATCACCCATGACATGGCGAGCGCGCGGACCATCGCGCATCGCGTGGCGATGCTCAAGGACGGGCGGATCATCTGGTCCGGGCCGACATCCGAGCTTGAATCCAGCGGCAATGATTATGTCGATGATTTCGTCCGCGGCCGTTCGAAATCGGTGACCATCTAGCCTCCTGACCCCCGGGGCGGTTCAGGCCGCTTCCTCCTCTTCCTTTTCGCGGTCGGCCTGCTGGCGCGCCCACATGTCCGCATAGATTCCGGCGCGCGCCATAAGCTGCTCATGGGTGCCCCGTTCCGCCACGCGCCCGGCGTCCAGCACCACGATCTCATCGGCGTCGACCACGGTGGAGAGGCGGTGCGCGATGACGATGGTGGTGCGCGAGCGGCTGACATCGGCAAGCGCCGACTGGATTTCCGCCTCGGTTCGCGTGTCCAGCGCGCTCGTCGCTTCGTCCAGAATCAGGATCGGCGGGTTCTTCAATATCGTCCGCGCGATGGCGACCCGCTGTTTTTCGCCGCCCGACAGCTTCAGCCCGCGCTCGCCGACCTCGCTTTCATAGCCAAGGGGCAGGCTCATGATGAAAGCGTGGATGGCCGCGCCGCGCGCCGCCGCCTCCACCTCGGCCCGGGTCGCGCCGTCGCGCCCATAGCCGATGTTGTAGCCGATGCTGTCGTTGAACAGCACCGTGTCCTGCGGGACGATTCCGATCGCGCCGCGCAGCGATTGCTGCGTCACGTCGCGAATGTCCTGGCCGTCAATGGTGATCCGGCCGGATGTTACATCATAAAAGCGGTAGAGCAGGCGTGACAGGGTGGATTTGCCTGCGCCCGAATGTCCCACCACGGCCAGCTTCCGGCCGGGGGCGACGTCCAGGTCCACGCCTTTCAGGATCGGCCGGGCGGGGTCATAGGCAAAGACGACATTCTCGAACCGCACATGGCCCCCCGACACCTTCAGCGGGGGCGCGTCCGGCGCATCGGCCACCTCGGCGGGGGTATCGATCAGACCGAACATCGCCTCCATGTCGATCAGCCCCTGCTTGATCTCGCGATAGACCATGCCCAGCATGTCCAGCGGCCGGAAAAGCTGGGCGAGAAGCGCGTTCACCAGCACCACGTCGCCAACGGTGAAGCGGCCCTGCGCCCAGCCCCAGACGGTGAACCCCATTGCGGCGGCCATCATGATGTTGGTGATCGCCGACTGGCCGACGTTCAGCAGCGCGAGCGACGTCTCGTTTCGCACCGCCGCGTTCATATAGGCGTCGACCGCACGGCCGTAGCGCTGCGTCTCGCGGTCCTCGGCGTTGAAATATTTGACGGTCTCGTAGTTCAGCAGCGAATCGACCGCCTTGGAGACGGCGTGCGTGTCGCTGTCCACCATCTGCCGGCGCACCCGGGCGCGCCAATCGGTGACGATACGGGTGAAGACGATATAGACCGCCACCGCCAGAAGCGTGAAGGCGACCAGCCCCCAGCCGAACTTCACCAGAAAGATCACGCAGACGGCGACAAGCTCGATCACCGTCGGCCCGATGTTGAACAGCAGGAAATAGAGCATGGTGTCGATGCTCTTGGTGCCGCGCTCTACGATCTTGGTCAGCGCCCCCGTGTGACGCTCCAGGTGAAAGCGCAGCGACAGCCGGTGGATATGAGAAAACACGTCCACCGATAGGCGTCGCGCCGCGTCCTGACCCACGCGCTCGAATATGGCGTTGCGCAGGTTGTCGAACAGCACCGCGCCGAAACGCGCTGCGGCATAGGCGAGGATCAGCGCCACCGCGATCGCCACTCCCGGCTCCATGCCGGGGGCCATGCGGTCGATCGCGCCCTTATAGGCAAAGGGCATGGCCAACACGGTCGCCTTGGCAAGCAGCACCAGCATGATCGCGGCGATCACCCGCGCCTTCAGGCGTCCCTGTCCCTCGGGCCAGAGATAGGGAAGGAAGCGGCGCAGCGGATGCGCGCTCGCCGTTGCAGCGGGGGTGGTTACGGACATGCTATCAATTAGATAGTTCGGTCGCAGCGCCAGGCAATCGGTCCGGCTGCGAAATCCGTCCTTTCCGGTCCTTCCGGCCGGGCTGGCTGCGGGGACCAGAGTTGCAACTGCATCCCGGCCGGAAGGCGGCGAACGAAAGGCCGGCGGGCGCTTGCGACAGGGGAGTCCCAAAGGCGCAGGGACCATTTGCGCCACAGGGTCAGTCGCTCGCGCCCACAGGCCATGACTTCATTCGCATGCACAGCATGGAGCGATGCGGCCGCCATCGGGAGTATAGACAGGTCACAAATGGCGCGTGTAACTTCCCCATCGGTCCCCAGGCGTGATAGGCCGATGCTGCGGCTCACATGAGGGTTCGCGAAAAGGATGGATCGTGTCGGGAGCTACACGGTGTAACAAGACGTTACGTGTTATACGGATATAGAAAAATCAGCACGATAGAGGAACTTCCGCAGTATTTTTACTTTACGTTAACCAATGTTCAAGAAACGGTGTCGCGCCAATAATAACGAGGCCTGCCAATGCAGCAGGGAGACCACCCGCCAGCTCCTGAGCGGTTAAGAACAAGGATAGAACAGGAACTGGCCGCGATTGAAGCGTCGCCAGCCTTTAGCCGTTCGCCGGTAATGCGGCGGCTGCTCCGGTTCATCGTCGCAGAATCCGAGGCCGGCCGTGGCTCCTTGATCAAATCCTATACGGTCGCAGTCGATGGCCTCGGCCGGGGAGAAGATTTCGACGCGCAGCAGGACAGCTATCCGCGCGTCCAGATCGGACGGCTCCGCAAGGCGCTGGACAGTCATTACGGCCACAATGCGCCGGTAAACGGCCTGCGGTTCGAGCTTCGGCCCGGCAGCTATGAAATCCACTTTATTGAAACGCAGACCGGGCGCGGGGCCGGCTCCACACAAATGTTTCCTCCGGCGGGCAGGTCGCAAGGACGGCTTGGGTCCGGAACGCTGGTCTGGTTTTTGACGCTGCTGTTCGTCGCGGCCATCGCCCTGCTCTGGCTGACGGGCACGGGCAAGCGCTGGCTCGCGCCCTGGCATCTCGACGGCCAGACGTCCGAGGCCTTCGTCGATTTTCCGCTGGTCGAGGTCCGGCCGGTTATTGCGTCGGGCAAGGCCGAAAGCGGAACGGCCGAAATCGTCACATTCCAGTTGACCGACGCCCTGCGGCGGACCGGCTGGCTTCGTATTCGTTCAGCGACGCCCGAGCCCGGCTCTTCGGAGGACGCACCGCCGGATTATCGGTTGCGTTCCAGGCTTTACGGCAAAGGCAACGATCTGTCCTTGGCGGTCGAGCTGGTTCAGGCCGATAACGATCTTGTCGTCTGGACGCATGAGGTGCCGATCCGTGCCGCGGCCCGAGGGCCGGATCAATTGGCGTGGGTGTCGATGAGCCTCGCCAGCAGTCTGACCCGCCTGCGCGGTCCCGTGGTGGAGCGGGCGCTGCATGGCTACCCCGATATGCCAGCGCCGGGCTACCCTTGCGTGGTACGCACCCTGGCTTTCGACATGGACAGGACAGCGGCTGAATACGGCCGCCTGCACATGTGTCTGGAACAAACCATCGCCATGCGCCCCCAAATGAGCCGCGCCAGAACGTTGCTGGCACGGCTGAAGCAGGACAATCTGGATTTTCACTACGCCCCGGCCGGCGACGATAGCCCCAGGGGGGTAATCCGCCTCGCCGCCAGCGCGGTCGAGCAGGACCCGAACGACAGCATGGCGCTGATGGACCTCGCCTTTCTTCAGCTTCGGTATGGCGATTATCAGCGCGCGCGCGCCAATGCCGAACGGGCCTATGCCAATAATCGTCATTGTCCCAAGATTCTCAGCCGCGCCGGAACCGTGCTGTTCTTTCTAGGCGACAAGAGGGGGCTCGATCTGGTCAATCGCGCGCTTGAGACGGAATCCGATCCGGCGGCATGGTTCTATGTGGCGCCCTTCTACGACGCGCTTGTCCGGGGAGATGCGGCCGCCGCGAAGGCGAACGCCGCCCAGATGGCGCAACTGCAGGACAAGGGGCAAATCTCCATTACCGCGCTCAGGGCGGTGGCTGCGGCGATGCAGATGCAGTCGGACATGGCCCGGAACTACTGGCGGGCCGTCGTTCGCGCCGTCCCCGGCGCATCCAGCGATCCCCGCAAGGTGTTTTTCAGAATGGGCGTGCCCAAGTCTTATGCTGATCGCAGCGTTGCGGTGATGAACGCGGCCGGGGTGCTCTGACGATACCGGCCATTTGGGGCGGAGTTTTCCGCTCAGTCGAACAGGCTGGAAACTGAGGTTTCGTCCGCGATGCGCTTGACCGCCTCGGCAAACAGCGGGGCAATGGTCAAAAGGCGGATCTTGGCCGCATCCTTCACCGCTTGCGGCACGCCGATGGAATCGGTGATCACCAGCTCGGTCAACGCAGAGGATTCGACGCGCGCCACTGCGCCGCCCGAAAGCACGCCGTGGCTCACATAGGCGGCCACGCCTTCAGCGCCCGCCTCCATCAGCGCCGCTGCCGCGTTGCAGAGCGTCCCGGCCGAATCGACGATGTCGTCGACGAGGATGCAGAAACGGCCGGAGACATCGCCGATGATGTTCATCACTTCGGACTCACCGGCCCGTTCCCGGCGCTTGTCGACGATGGCGAGCGGCGCGTTGTCCAGCCGCTTGGCGAGCGCCCTTGCGCGCACCACGCCGCCCACGTCCGGAGACACGACCATCAGGTTCTTCGCGCTGAACCGGCTGCGGATGTCGGCGGACATCACCGGCGCGGCATAGAGATTGTCGGTCGGGATATCGAAGAAGCCCTGAATCTGGCCCGCATGCAGGTCCATCGAAAGGACGCGGTCAGCGCCGGCCGTGGTGATGAGATTGGCGACCAGCTTGGCCGAAATGGGAGTGCGCGGCCCGGGCTTCCGGTCCTGCCTTGCATAGCCGAAATAGGGGAGGACAGCCGTGATCCGCCGCGCCGACGAGCGTTTCAGCGCATCGATGCAGATAAGCAGCTCCATCAGATTGTCATTGGCCGGATAGGCCGTCGACTGGAGCACGAACACATCCTCGCCGCGAACATTCTCGTGGATTTCGACAAAGACCTCTTCGTCGGCGAACCTGCGCACCGCCGCATCCGTCAGGGGCAGGTCGAGATAGTCCGCGATCGCCTGCGCCAACGGCCGATTGGAATTGCCTGCCAGAATTTTCATCTTCAGTTCCCGCCCCGAGTCGAGCGGCTCATAAAGCGGGGCGCGCCGCTTCTCAAGCAGCGATGGCCCTGATGATGAAGACCGTCGCCACGATCAGGCCGGTCCCCGCCAGATCAAGCCAGAGGCCCGCCCGCAGCATGTCGGTCACGTGCAGCCGCCCGGTCGCAAAGGCGATGGCGTTGGGGGCGGTGCCCGCCGGCAGCATGAAGCCCCAGCTCGCGGCGATTGCCGTCGGCATCGCAAGCAGCAGCGGGTCGGCTCCCGTCGCGATCATCAACCCGGCCACGACCGGCATGAAGCCCGATGCCGAAGCGACGTTGCTGGCGAACTCAGTCACCAGGATGATGAAAGCGGTCAGCACCAGCGCCATCACGACCAGCGGCACCTCGTTCAGCATCGTCAGACGTTCGCCAAGCCAGACGGCCAGCCCTGCGCGGGTGATCGCCTCTGCCAGCGCCAGTCCGCCGCCGAACATCATTATAATGTCCCAGGGCGCGGCCTTTGCTTCCTTCCACACCAATATCGGGCGACCATCGCCTGCCGGGACCACGAACAGCAGCAATGCGCCCAGAATCGCGATGACCCCGTCATCGGCAAGGCCGGGAGGAAGGGCGCCGCCCAGCAGCGGCGCGGTGATCCAGGCGCAGACCACGAGCGCGACGATCGGTGCAAGCCGCCGTTCAGCGCTTGACCAGGGGCCCGGGCTTCCGATCGCATCGGACAGCATTTTGGGGTCCAGTTTTCCGGCCGACAGCCCCGTGGTGCGGATCAGGAGAAGCCAGGCCAGCGGGATTGCCATGACCACTATCGGCAGTCCGAACATGGCCCAGGTCAGAAAGTCGATGCGAAATCCGGTCAGCTTGTCCACCAGCCCCGCGGCGATCGCATTGGTGGGAGAGCCGACCAGCGTGCCCAGCCCGCCGATGGTCGCGGCATAGGCGACGCCGAGCGTGAGCGCGATGGCCAGCGGGTTCCGCTCACCCTCCGGGCTGCCCGTCGCCGTCAATATGGCGACCACCACCGGCATCATGATCAGCGTGGTCGCCGTGTTGGAGACGATCATGCTCAGCATTGCGGTTGCGACCATGAAGGCAAGAAGGAGCGCCCGGGGCGAAGCGGGCGCGCGCCCTACGATGGCGAGCGCAAGCCGCCGGTGCAGTCCTGTCCGCCCGATCGCGAGCGCCATGAACGCGCCCCCCAGCACCAGGAACAAGATGGGGGAATAATAGCTGGCCGCCACATCGGACGGGGTGGAAACGCCCAGCAGCGGCAGCAGTGCGAAAGGCAGCAGCGCCGTCGCGGTGAGCGGCAGCGCCTCGGTCATCCACCAGCAGGCCATCAGAAAGGCGAGCGCAGTGACGCGCCATGCGTCCGCCCCCATGCCGTCTGGCGCCGGAAGCAGAAGCAGCAGGCAAAATCCCGCCAGTCCGGCCCAGAAGCCAAGTCTTTCCCGCATCCCATCCCCCTTGCCGGGTCAGGCTAGCCGGGCGAGGGGCGGCTGTGAAGGCCGGGGACAGTCAGGGCAGCGCGATGGCGCTCAACTGCCTGCCGTAATCCGCCTCCCCGCGATGCGTCGCGCGTCGGAAGCTGAAGAAGCGGTCGGGCGCAGAATAGGTGTCGAGCCCCATCGCTTCAACGCGGCCGATGCCGGCAGCCGCCAGCGCCGCGGCGTTGAAGCCTTCCAGATCGAACCAGGCATGGCCGGGACGGCCGTCTGCAAAAAAGCGCTCATTCTCCGGATCGGCATCGGCAAAGCGGCGGCGAAAGCCGTGGTCGACCTCATAGGATGCGCGGGCGATGCACGGCCCGATCGCAGCCGCAATGCGCGACCGCTTCGCTCCCAGCCTTTCCATCGCCTCGACCGTCGCTGCGATCACGCCGCCAAACGCCCCCTTCCATCCCGCATGGGCCGCGCCGATCACGCCCGCGTCCGGGTCGGCGAACAGCACGGGCGCGCAATCGGCCGTCAATATGCCCAGCAGCAGGCCCGGCCTGTCCGTCACCACCGCATCGGCCTGCGGCCGCGCATCGTCGGGCCAAGGCGATGTGACGGTTACCGCTTTGGCGCTATGCACCTGATGAAGCGTCACAAGCCTTGCGCCCGGCGCAACCGCCTCAACCGCGCGCCGCCGGTTCTCGGCGATCGCCTGCCGGTCGTCGTCAGAGCCCAATCCGACGTTCAACCCCGCGAGCATGCCTTCCGAAACGCCGCCGCGCCGCCCCAGAAAGCCGTGCGGCACGCCGCCAAGCGCTTCGGCGCGATTAATCTCGACAGCATCCGTCATTCGTCCACTCCGCCTGTCGGAAATGCGGCGGGAATCGCCCAATCCGGGGCCGTCACGGCCAGCGCCTTGAAAAGCACGCCCATCTCCTCTGGAGAAGTAAGCCGGTTGACGTCTTCGTCAATGGAGTCCGCCCGGTCCGGATTGGCGCGTTTCAGGGCGTCCGCTCGCGCCGACAGGCCCAGACCGGCGAGCAGCGCCGCCTGCGATACCGGGCCAAAAGTCCTCGCGCCCGTGCGACGGGCGACTTCGGCGAGCGCGGTGAAATCGACATGGGCCGTCAGATCGGCTTCCCCGATATCGGCAAAGACATCGGCATAGCTGTGGCCTTTCACCGCCTGCAGCGTGTCGCCCACGGCCGGACCTTCATAGCCATAGTCGACGACCAGCATGGCGCCGCCCTGTCGGACGATGCTCTGGGCCAGCGCCTCCATGATCGCGGCGCTCGCGGGTGACGCCTCCACGATCGCGCCTTCATGGCTATGGACGAGGCGGGGCGGGATCAGCGGATCGGCGGGCCGTCTTCCACTCGTCGGGACGAACCGGCCGTCATCGTCCAGCGTCACCACCCGTTCGCGCCAGCCCTTTAGGGTGCGGACAAACTGCCGGACCGGCAGCGCATCGAAGAACTCGTTCGCGATCACCAGCAGCGCATGGTCGTCCGGCAGGGTCGACACGTCGTCATGCCAGATCGCGTCGGGAATGCGCTGGCGCTGTTCGACGCGAAGGGCGGGGCTCGTCTCGACCAGATGGACAGACAGGGCCGCCATGCCGGGCACGCGGCTCGCCGCACGCCGGGCGTCGGCCATCAACGTACCCCGGCCGGGGCCAAGCTCCACCAGCGCTGCCTTCGGCCGCCCGCTCCGGTTCCACAGATCGGCCGCCCAAAGGCCGATCAGTTCGCCGAACATCTGACTCGTCTCCGGTGCGGTGATGAAATCGCCCTCGCCGCCGAAAGGGATCCTAGTCGCATAATAATGCGCGTTCGCAATCGCCATGAAGGTCGCGATTGGAACCGCGCCTTCGCTTTGCGCAAGCTGTCGCAGCCGCACGGCGGCTGATCGGGATGGCAGGTCCATGACCTTTCCCTTGCATAATGGATGGTGCATAGGAAAGCAGGTCTTTGGAGACCGGCCCGGCGGGACTCCGAAATTCAAGGCGATGGCCGATGAAGGTCAACGGAAATCGATTTCGACGAAAGCGATTCCAGCACTTCCTGGGCCTCATCCACCGCGCGGCGCAATCGAGGCAGGAGGTCCGGATCCTCGATATCGGCGGGACCAGGGATTATTGGGTCGCGCTGCAGGATATGTGGTCACCCTATCCGATCTCCGTCACCATCGTGAACATGGAGGGCGAGACGGGAGATGACGGGCCGTTCCGATTGAGGCTGGGTGATGCCTGCAACCTTTCCGAATATGCCGACAACAGCTTCGACATCGTCCATTCCAACAGCGTGATCGAGCATGTCGGCCGTTGGGAACAGATGAAGATGATGGCGGCCGAAGTCCGGCGGCTGGCCCCGGTCTATTATCTTCAGACGCCGGATTTCGCCTTTCCGGTTGAACCGCATTTCAGGACGGTCGGGTTCCACTGGTTACCCGAACAGGCGCGCGCCGCACTGATCCAGCGGCGGGGTTTCGGCTTCAGGAAAAAGGCGGCTTCAGTGGAAGAGGCGGTCACCAACATCCAGTCGGTGAACCTGCTGACCAAGGGACAGATGAAGGCCCTGTTCGGCGACGCCGTCATTTTTCACGAGCGATTTCTGGGCCTGCCCAAGTCGCTCATCGCCGTCCGCGAATAAAAAAACGAGGGGCGACCTTGGGCCGCCCCCCGCAATTGCACTCTCGAAGGAAAGGGCGTTCAGCCGACCGACGCGCGCGTCCCGCTGCGTGACCGGCGCATGAGCCAGCCCACCATGCCGAAACCGGCCACCAGCTGAACCCAGGTTTCCGGTTCAGGCACTGCACTCAGGACGTTGTTGGTTCCGGTATTGGAGCCTGTAGTGGTCTGTTGCAGCTGCTGGCTGGTCTGGCTGAAAGCGTCATTCTGCTGCACGCTCTGATCGTCGATCGCCACCATCTTGTAAGCCGAATTGGTCAACAGCACCGGATCGTCAGGCGTCGGCGTCGGGGTGTTGAAACCGTTGTTGACGGTCGGGTCGTTCGATCCGATCGGTGACTGCGCAATGGTGTCCGGGTCCGGCAAGGTCGCGAGATTGGCCTGGTACCATGCCTCTATCGCCTGCTCGGCAAGGCTGCTGCTGATCGTGTTGGTCTTGTTGTTCGCCTGTTTCAGATTCGGGCTGTCCGAGACGGGGAGGCTCTTTGCTGTGTTTCCGCTCATTACGCCCGAAACATATCGCATCATGATCCAGCTTGTGTTGTTTGATCCCGGAATGGTGACGACGGTATTGCCGGTCACCGATGCGTTACTGGTGTGATGAACGGTAATCCCGTGCCAGGCGGCCCCGACAACCGTGTTGTTCTTGATCGTGATGCCGGAATACGGCAGCTTGCCGCCCGACTGGTCGGTCACGAAGATGCCCTGCATCTGGGCGCCAAGCTTTCCGACGATGAGATTGCTTGAAATCTCGATGTTTTTGCTCGGCGCGTTCGTGCCGGCCGTCCACAATTGTATGCCATCGGGATGATCGCCTTTCACTGGCATGAAATCCCGGATGATATTCGAGCTGATCTTCACATTTTCACTTTGTGCAAGCACGACACCGTCGGACCGGACATTGTGGATCATGTTGCCGGTTATGACGACGCCGGTGCTCCTGCTGATGCCGATGCCGCGATGAAGTTCGGTGAAGTTCGACCCCGATACGGTGATGCCCGAACTGCCCTGGATATAGATGCCCAGACCGTCGTTCTGAGGGTTGCCATCCAGGCTTCCATAGGCCCGGACGTTGCTCATGCTGATGTTGCTCGATCCGTACAGGGCAAGCGCCTTGCCCGCTTCCTTGATCGAGCCGGGGTTGGGCATATGAAAGGACACGGCATCGAAGCGCACGCCCGATGAATCCCTGACGACCGATTGGCCGCTGAACACGGCCGGTTTGCTGGGGTCGATCGATCGGAAGGTCACCGGTGTCGAAAACCGCCTCGACTGGATCAGGAGCGTGCCGTAATTGCCCGGCGCAAGATCGAAGGTTTCACCCCCCTTTGCCGCCTTCAGGGCGGAGGCAAGCTGGGCGGCGCTGGAGATTGTGACCGCGGATGCGATGCCCGGTGCGGCTACACATATCGCCGCGAGCACCGGAAGGTGCAACAGCTTCATCGTCGGTGGTCCTTTGAGAGAGAGAAAACGGACGCCAATCTTCTTGTCATAGTCTGGAAGCCGTAATTTCCATACCAGGCCAGGTTGTTCTCCGCCGTATTTCTGACAGGATTCACCGAAGTGGGTTAAAATTCCGTTTACTACGTTCCGGGACCGCAACCGTCGCCCGGAACTAATAAAAGGTTAATTTTAATAAAGGGATAGGTCTTCGCCTATACTTTCTGCAGGCGATAAATGGGCGAAAAGCGCCCAAATCGCCCATTGTCGGCAGGTCGGGCGGTCAGCCCGCGCGCAGCCCCGCCCGCTTTCCGCTTGCCCGGCGACCGGCGGTGGCGATCAGATAGATGCCGCCCGCGATCATCGGCAGGGTCAGCGTCTGCCCCATTGTGAGCCCCCATGACAGCGTGCCGAGCTGGATGTCAGGCTCGCGGAAGAACTCCACGAAGAAGCGCGCCAGTCCATAGCCGAGCAGGAAGGTGCCGACCAGCATCCCCGGCTTGCGACGCGCATCGGTCTTGTAGAACAGGAACCATAGCACTACGAAAAGCACGACGCCTTCCAGAACGAATTCGTAAAGCTGGCTTGGATGCCGGGGAAGATCGCCCGGCGCGCCGGGAAATATGACGCCCCAGCTTGCATCGGTGGGGCGGCCCCAAAGCTCGCCGTTGACGAAATTGGCCAGCCGCCCGAGGCCGAGGCCGATCGGCACCACACAGGCGACATAGTCGTGGATGCGCAGCCAGTCGAGCTTGTGCCGCCGCGCCATCAGGATGATCGCGAGGCTCACCCCGATGACGCCACCATGAAAGGACATGCCGCCCTCCCACAGCTTCACGATGTCGCCGGGGTGCTGAAGGAAGCGGGCGGGGTCGTAGAACAGCACATAGGCCAGTCGGCCGCCCAGGATGATGCCAAGCGTCGCCCAGGTGACCAGATCGTCCGCGTGACGGCGGGCCATGGGCGCGCCCGGCGCCTGCAGCAGGCGCAGCAGATACCACCAGCCGACGAGTATGCCCGCGATATAGGCAAGGCTGTACCAGCGGAGTTGAAGGAAGCCGAGGTCCAGAGCGATGGGAGAAAGGCCCAGCGATGTGAAATCGATCGCAGTGGCGACGTCAGCAAACAACCCGGACATCAATTCCCGTTCCCCCTCGCGGTTTGCGCCAGCATAGGCGGAGGGGCATGGCAGGGCAAAGGCAAAGCGGCAAGGCTTCCGTGCCCTCTAGCCAGTTTCGATGACCCATCCTATCAGTTGGCGCGATGAGCCTGTTGTCCAAGCCGAAGATCGCAGTCGACCGTCGCGCCCTCCTGATCGGCGGCGGCGTGGGCGCAGGATTGCTCCTGGCATGGAGCGTCTGGCCGCGCGAACAGTCGATGAATCTCGCGGTGGGGGAAGGGGAGACCGCGCTTGGCGCGTTCCTCAAGATCGGGACGGATAACCGCATCACGGTCGCGGTGCCACAGGCGGAGATGGGTCAGGGCGTCTGGACTGTGCTGCCCCAGATATTGGCCGACGCTCTTGGCGCAAATTGGTCGATGGTGGGGGTGGAGCCCGCGCCGATCGGTCCCGCCTATGCCAATGAACTGCTGCTCCGGCGGCTGGAGGAAATGGCGCTGCCGGGCTGGGCGGGACCGGCCGGACGGCTGCTCCGCTCCTGGCCTGAGGACGCGCGTCTTCTCCAGGCGACGGTCGGCTCCAGTTCCATTCCCGCCTTTCATGACAGCTTTGCCCGTGCCGGGCAGGTCGCGCGCGCCCTCCTGTGCCGCGCGGCGGCGGAGCGGTGGAACACCGACTGGAGAGAGCTTCAGGCCCGCAGCGGCTTCGTCGTGAACGGGGCGGAGCGGATCGCCTTCGGCGCGCTGGCGGAAGACGCTGCGGGCTTCGACCTCCCGCCGGAGATTCCAGCGCCCCATCCGTCCACGCCGCGCCTCGTCGGGCGTTCGGTGCCCCGTCTGGATACGCCGGCAAAGCTTGACGGCAGCGCACGCTTCGGGGCCGATGTGCGGCTGCCGAACATGGTCTATGCCTCGGTCCGCTCAGGCCCTCCGGGCGACAGCAGGCTGGTGTCGGCCGATGAAAAGGCAGCGAAAGCGTTGCGCGGCGTGGTGAAGGTGATCCGGGACGATCGCTGGATTGCCGTGGTCGGCGAAAGCTGGTGGGCGGCCAATCGCGCGCTGAACGTGCTCAAGCCGCGCTTTGAAACGCGCGGACGGCTGGCCGATAGCGCCGTGATCGGCAAGACGCTGCAAAATGCGCTCGACGATGGCCCCTCGGCAGACGCGGCGAACACCGGCGATGCGGAAAAATTGCTCGGCGGCAAGAATGTCATATCCGCCAGCTATGACGTGCCGATGCTGGCCCATGGCTCACCGGAGACGCCGGGCGCGACGGTGCGCATCTCGGGCGATCGGTGCGAGATCTGGGCCGCCACCCAGTCTGCCACGCTGGTGCGAAATGCAGTTGCGTCGGCCATCGGTTTTCCGACGGAGGCGGTGGTCGTCTATCCGACGCTGGTGGGCGGCGGTTTCGGTCGCCTGCTCGATCCCCGCCCGGCGGTGCAGGCGGCGCTGATCGCGCGCCAGATGAAGCGGCCGGTCCAGCTTGTCTGGTCCAGGTTCGAGGACAGCGTCCACGACGCGATGCGCCCCCCGGCAATGGCGCGGATGCGTGCCGCGCTGACGCCCGACAAGACCATCGCCGCGTGGGAGGCGCTGATCGCCGCGCCCGATTACCGAACGGCCTTCGTCCGCGCGCTGCTGCCGGGAGTATCGATCGACAAGGGCGCGAACGCGGATTCGATCGAGGGCGCGGTCCCGCCCTATGACATTCCGGCGCTGAAGGTGGCGCATCGCTACGCGGACACCGGAGCTGAGCCGGGGGTCTGGCGGTCGGGCATGCACAGCGCCACCGCCTTTTTCACCGAATGCTTCATCGACGAGCTTGCCGCCGCTTCGGGGCTTGATCCGCTTTCTTTCCGCATCCGCATGCTGCGCAGCAAACCGCGCCATGCCGAAGCGTTGAAGACGGCGGCGGGCATCGGCGGCTTCGCGCCTTTTGCGGGCGAGGTGGCGCAAGGCCTCGCCGTCCACGAGACGGCAGGCGCGGTGGTGGCGGTGCTTGCCGAAGTCTCGATCAACAAGGATCAGGGCATCGATGTCGACCGGATTTTCTGCGCGGTCGATTGCGGGCGGGTCGTCAACCCCGATCTGGTCCGTCAGCAGATCGAAGGCGGGATCATATTCGCGCTCAACGGCGCGGTCGCGGGCGGCATCACCTGGTCCAAAGGCCTGGCGCAGCAGACGGCGCTTGGCGACATGGGTCCGCCGCGCATGGCCGACGCGCCTGAAATCACCGTGCAGATCATGGAGAGCGATGCGCCTCCCGCCGGGGTCAGCGGGGCCGCCGTGCCCCCCGTCGCGCCTGCGATCGCCAATGCGGTCCACGCGGCCACCGGGCGGCGCGTCCGTCGCCTGCCGCTCGCCGTATCGGGCGGGGCATGAACAGCCTGCCGGATGCCCACCCGCCGGTCGCCCGGCCCGGCGTGGGCGTGCTGCTCGTCAATCTGGGCACGCCCGATGCGCCCACGCCTCGTGCGGTGAAGGCCTATCTGCGCGAGTTCCTGTCCGACCCGCGCGTGGTCGAAATCCCTCCGCTCATTTGGCAGCCCATTTTGCGCGGCGTCATCCTCAACACCCGCCCAAGAAAATCCGCTCAAGCCTATTCGCTGGTGTGGGACCGCGCGCGCGACCTGTCGCCCCTGAAGGCGATCACGCAGGATCAGGCGGCGGCGCTGGCAGGCGCGTTCGGCGGCGGCGTCATCGTCGATTACGCGATGCGCTATGGCACGCCGTCCATCGCTGAACGGCTCGCCGCGTTGAAGGACGCCGGGTGCGACCGGATCCTCGTCGCGCCGCTCTATCCGCAATATTGCGCGGCGACGACCGCCACCGTGTTCGACGAGGTCGCGCGCGTGCTGGCCGGGATGCGCTGGCAACCGTCGCTTCGCTTCCTGCCGCCTTATCATGACGATCCGGCCTATATCGCGGCGCTCGCGCAATCGGTGGACTCGGGGATCGCCGCGCTCGATTTCGAGCCCGAGCTGATCATCGCCAGCTTTCACGGCATGCCAGCGCGCACCCTTGCCCTCGGCGATCCCTATTACTGCCTGTGCCGGAAGACGGCGCGGCTTCTGGCCGAACGGCTGGAGCGGGACGTGCGGATCAGCTTCCAGTCGCGTTTCGGCCGGGCGAAGTGGCTGGAGCCCGCCACCGATACGGTGCTTCGGGAACTGCCCTCGGGCGGGGTCCGTTCCGTCGCGGTCATCGCACCCGGCTTTGCAGCCGACTGTCTCGAAACGCTGGAAGAGTTGGCGATTCGCGGCCGCGACGGCTTTCTTGCCGCAGGCGGGGAACGCTTCGCCTATCTGCCGTGCCTAAATGCCGGCGAGGCCGGAGTGCGCATGCTGAAAATACTCCTTTCTGGGGAGCTTGCGGGCTGGGTTGCACAGACATAGGCTGACATCGGTCGGCTAGTTGAAGGGAGCAGCAGGTGGGACGTATCGCGATTGTTACCGGTGGCACACGCGGGATCGGCGAGGCCATCTGCCTGGCCTTGAAGGATGCCGGCATGACGGTTGCCGCCAACTATGGCGGCAATGACGAAAAGGCGCGCGCATTCACCGAGGAACACGGCATTCCCGCCTATAAATGGGACGTGTCCGACCATGAGGCCTGTCAGCGCGGCGTCGCCCGGGTCGTCGACGATCTCGGCCCGGTCGATGTGCTGGTCAACAACGCCGGCATCACCCGCGACGGCATCATGTTGAAGATGACCTACGAGATGTGGAAGGAAGTCATCGACGTCAATCTCGGCGGCTGCTTTAACATGGCGAAGGCGGTGTTTCCCGGCATGCGCGAACGCGGCTGGGGCCGGATCGTCAATATCGGGTCGGTCAACGGCCAGGCGGGGCAATATGGCCAGGTGAATTACGCCGCCGCCAAGTCCGGCATTCACGGCTTCACCAAGGCTCTGGCGCAGGAAGGCGCGAAGTTCGGCGTCACCGTCAATGCGCTGGCTCCCGGCTATATCGATACGGAAATGGTCGCCGCCGTCCCGCAGGACGTGCTTGCGAAGATCGTCGCCCGGGTGCCGGTCGGCAGGCTGGGCCATGCCGATGAGATCGCCCGTGGCGTCGCCTTCCTCTGCGCCGATGAAGGGGCGTTCATCACCGGCTCCACGCTGTCGATCAACGGCGGCCAGCACATGTATTGACGGGGCGCGCGTGGCCGGCAACGGACTGATCAAGAGATCGGTGAATCTTTTCGGTCACGCCACCAGCATCAGCCTGGAGCCGGTCTTCTGGCGGGCGCTGAAGCGCGCCGCGGATGAAGAGGGCCTGCCGCTCAACACGCTGGTCGCGCGGATCGACGAGGCGCGCACCACCAACTTGTCGAGCGCGATCCGCGTCTGGCTGTTCGAGCGGGCGCTTGGCCATTAGGACTCAAGCGCGGCGCGAAAGATAATCCAGAACCTTGTGCCAGAACCTTGAGAACGCCGCCTGCCGATCCCGGCAATGCCTCGCGCTGGACGAGACGGCCGAAGGCGTAAGAATTGCAGAGAGGCGATTTTGCGGTAATAGGGGCGGGCTATCCGCCGCTTCGTCTGACCCCCTATGAGGATCACTAGCCAGAACATGATCACGGTCGTTCCCACCGACGAAAATCCCACGAAGCTGTGGGGCCTTACAACAGCCGAGAGGGTCCGCAGGATCGCCCGCGCCGCGAGCCTTGGCGTGGAAGACCAGCTTCCGGTGGACGGGGCCGTCGTCCTTGCCAACAACGCCCATGTCTTCGATCCCGGCTGGCTGAAACATGTCGCCGGTCATCCTGGAGAGGTGCTGACGCTGGGCGGTGTCCCCGTCGTCGCCCATTGCCGCACGGCCGAGGAGCGCGCGCTGGTGGATGCCGCGATGCGTGAAGGCCGCCCGCTGCCTGCGGGCACGTCGATGAAGGCCATCGCGCATGAAAGCGGTGTTCAGGCGATCAATTCCGAACTGAGAAAGCGTGAGCAGCCCTTCGCGCTGAAGCTGGAACCGTCGACCGTGCGCGCCGCCGAACGGGCGAGCTATTTCGGCGCATACAAGGGCGTGACCGACGTCCTCACCAAATATCTCTGGCCCGAATGGGCGCTGGTCCTCACGCGGCTGGCGGCGCGCATCGGCATGTCGCCCAATATGGTGACTGCCATCGGGGCCCTGCTCTGCGTGGTCGCAACCGTCGCCTTCTGGTACGGCCATTACTGGTGGGGCATGGCTGCGGGCCTTGTCTTCATGGTTCTGGATACGGTGGACGGCAAGCTCGCCCGATGCACGATCACCAGTTCCAAATGGGGCGATGTCTTCGATCACGGCATCGATCTCGTGCACCCGCCCTTCTGGTGGTATGCATGGGGCGTGGGCCTGTGGGCCTATGGCCGTCCGCTCGCGCCCGAAACCTTCGCCCTGGCGCTGTGGGTCATCATCGGCGGATATGTGCTCCAGCGCCTGATCGAGGGCGCGTTCCTGCAATGGTATGGAATGCACATCCATGTGTGGGAAAAGCTAGACTCCGATTTCCGCCTCATCACCGCACGGCGCAATCCGAACATGGTGATCCTGTTCGCATCGATGCTGGTCGCGCGGCCGGACCTGGGGCTGGTCGCGGTGGCGGCATGGACGGCGCTTTCGCTCGTCTTCCACGCGGTGCGGCTGGCGCAGGCCGCCTGGCGGCACCGGCGCGGCAACCCGATCCGCTCATGGCTGGAGCAGGCGGCATGAACGACACCATCCTGAAGTTCGGCTATCCCGCCACCCTCATCCGCGAATATGAACATTGGGTGGTTCTGCTGCGTCCCGCCCAGCTGACGCTCGGCTCGCTGGTGCTTGCCGCCCGGTCCGACGCCACCGATTTCGGCAGCCTTTCACCCGCCGCCTTTGCGGAGTTGAAGCAGGCGACGGCTGACATAGCGGCCGCGCTGGGCAGCGCCGTGGCGCATGAGAAACTCAACTATCTGATGCTGATGATGGTCGATCCCCACGTCCATTTCCACGTCTTCCCCCGCTATGAGGGGAGCCGCGACGCGGCCGGCGTGACGCTGGCCGACCAGAGCTGGCCCGGCCCGCCCGATCTCTCGAAAGGGCGCAAGCTGGAGCAGGGCGAACTGGAGGCGCTGGCCAGCTGGCTGAAAGGCCATTGGCCCGCCTGACGGGCGTCAGCGCGAATAGCGCCCTTCCGCCACCCAGTCGGCCGTCAGCGCGCCGGCGATCTCCAGGTCTTCGGGGAAATCGACCTCGGCCCATTCCAGCCCCTCGATCGACACGGTGTTCACCGTGCGCTCCTTGGCGATCATGTCGATCGCGCGCAGATACCATCGCTGCACGCCGTCGGGGGTGCGCATCATCCTTTCCACCTGCTCGCGGAAAATCCGCGGCCCTTCGCCGACGAAGGCCAGCATGCCGATCGATTCGGCATTGGCCTCGCCGGGCGGCAGGCGCTTGCCTATGGAGATCAGCCGGTCGCCCTCGCGGTGGACCTTCATGTCGTCGCTGTCATAGTCGGGCTTCACGTCGACCGTGACATTGATCGAGCCGCTCGCCCCGGCGATCAGCCGTCCGACGATTTCGTCGGAGACGATCGTATCGCCGTTCAGGATGATGAAGTCGCGGTCCATGGCGTGCCGCGCGATCCAGCATGTGCCCAGATTGTCGGCGACCTTGAAGAAGGGATTGAAGATCACCTCGAACGACGCCCCGCCGATCGTCGCCAGATGCGCTTCCACCACCTCCGTGCGAAATCCGGTGACGACGGCGATGTCGCGGATGCCGTTCGCCTTCAAGGCTTCGATCTGCCATTCGATCAGCGTGCGGCCGTTAAAGTCGATCATGCACTTGGGCATGTCCGCGGTCAGCGGAAGCAGGCGCGAGCCCTGCCCTGCGCTCAGGATGATGGCCTTGCTGATCGTCATGAAAGTGAAACCCTGAATATGTTAGCCGTAATGGAAAGCTGAGCCTCTAGCTACTGTCGATGGCATAACAAAGGCAGTCTTGGGATCAGTATAAGGCCGCTGATTTAAGGACTGGCAGCAGTCCATTTTGAACATAATGGCCGCTCCAGTCGTTTGTTTCAGGTGCGTAATCAGTGTTGCGTCCGGGTGCTATCGCCATTGCGAACTATGATTTCCGCTCAAGCGGGACCGTGGCCAAATCCATAGAAATTGCAACAGCCGCCGTGGAGGCCGGGTTGCCTGCCCAATTGTGGGCGGTTCGAGAGGATGGCCCGTTCAGGGAACGGGTGCCCGGCAATGTCCCGGTCGTTCAGGTCGGCTCGTCGGCAGCCATGCCCAACCGGGCGATCGACCTGGTCCAGAATATAAGATTCCTCGGATCGGAAATAGGTAAAAGGAAACCCGCCGTATTCCTGAGCGGTGGCAACCACATGCACTTGCCTGCGAAATTTGCCTCCCTGCTCAGCGGGCACAGGCAGCGGATGCGGCTTGGCCTTCGCGCAAGCAATTCCTCGGTGAGGACGGGGGGTGGCAGGCTTGCCGGGCTGTCCCGCCCGACATTGACGAAGTTGAAGTATGACAATGCCGATTTCGTCGTCGCCGTTTCAAAGGAGCTGGCGACCGAAATCGGTCAGATCGGTTTGGGGGATGTGCAGTGTATTCCTAACGGGGTGGACGTCGCGCGCGTCCGCCGCATGGCAGCGGAACCGTTCGTTCACCCCTTTCTGACGGAAAAGAACAGGTCGCAGCCGGTGCTAGTGGCTATGGGCCGGATCGCGCATCAGAAAGGTTTCGATGTTCTCATCCGGTCGCTGGCCTGGTTGAAAGTGAAGTACAAGGCGAAACTGCTGGTCATCGGTCATGGAAGCGCAAAGAATGTCGATCGGCTTCGGGCTCTCGCTTCAAAGCTGAATCTGTCCGACAGTATCGATTTCCTCGATTATCAGGCAAACCCATTCGCGATCATGAGCAAGGCGGACATGTTCGTCAGTGCGTCAAGGTGGGAAGGGGCCAGCAATGCCTTGAACGAAGCCCTGATCTGTGGCCTGCCCATCGTCGCCACGGATTGTCCGGCCGGTGTTCGTGAAGCGCTTGAAGGTGGAAAATTGGGAACCCTTGTGCCGGTGGACGATCCTCGCGCCCTTGCGCGAGGCATCATCGCCGAGCTTGAAATGGATCGCGGACTCGCGCTCGCCTCGGCCGTGAACAGGCTCGATATTTCATTCAGCCTGTCGTCCTGGGTCGATCTGCTTGCGCGTGAAGTACGGCTGGCGGACGACCAGCCAAAATGACCGCGCCTGCCAAGCGGATCGCCTGGTTTGCGAAACGCTATGATCCCGTCATGGCCAGCATTCGCCTGCGTCTGCTGGGGCCGATGGCCTATCTCCGGCAATCGGGACTGGACGTCGTCACCTTTTCGTCAGGTGATTGCTGTCGGCATCTTGATGCGATCATCCTCTCCAAGCATTTTTCAGAGGAAGCGATTGCGGTTGCCCGTGAAATGCGAATCCGGGGGCAGCCGGTCATATTCGATATTTGCGACAACATATTCGAGGGAAAGAAGCGCATCGACAAACAGGCGCGGCTTGCACGCCTGCGCGAAGTGCTGTCGCTGTCTACGCACATCGTCTATTCAACGCCTGTTCTTGCTGCGCAACTTGAATGTCACACATCGGGCCTCCCGATCAGCAAATGGGTGATACCCGACCAGATCGACATGCCGCAGACCGGGACGGCTGCCTGCCTCAACCCCGGCGAGCGATACGAGTTGTCCCGCTGCGCGCTTTCGTCGCCGCCCATCCCGAAGCACTGCATTGCGTCTGGTTCGGCAAGAGCCAGGGCAATATGGCAGGCTTTTCACATCTTGATGCCGCGGTCGTCCATCTCAGACATTTCGCACGGCACAGGCCGGTGACATTGACCTTTATCAGCAACTCGCGTCTCAAATATCTGAAGGCCAGGCTGGGGTGGCGAGGGGTTCCAACCCATTACATGCCCTGGGCGATGAACAGCTTTTACGAGGCGCTCTCCGTCCACGATGCCGCAGTCATACCCGTAGAACGGAACGGCTATACAATCGGGAAGACCATCAATCGGCCCGCCACTGCGATCTTGGCCGGACTGGGTGTCATAGCGGATTCGATCGACGCTTATGAAGAGCTGCGGCCGTTCATAGCATTGGACGATTGGCAGGGAGGGCTAAGGCGCTACTCCGCGTGCCCGCCCGCGGGCGACCTGCTTCTTGACGCGGCAAGGTCTCACCTCAATCTGCGCTACAGCGCCGACGCTGTCGGCAGGCAATGGCATGAATTGCTCCAGCAGGCGCTTGCCCAGACCGCCTGACCGGAGGGCATAACGACGTCAGCCGGCCTGCAAAGCCGCCCGCTTGGCGGCCCTGCCCATCAGCAGAAGCCCAACGACCGCAACGGCCAAAGTGGCTATCGCCGCCCCGATGGTGCCGAACCGGGGGAGCAGGATCGTCAATATGACGACCAGCAGCACCGCGTTGAACAGGCGTATTTTGACCGACCAGTTCATCCGCCCGGTCGCCATCAACAGCGGTTCATAGGTAACCCCGATGAGGTCGATGGCGGCGGCGATACCGAGCAGCACCAGCAGCGGATAAGCGGCCTCATATTCCGGCCCGGCAAGCAGCAGAAGCAGCGGCTTGCCGATGAAGACGACGATTATCGCTATCAATATGCCGGTTATGATCGCGAGCAGGCTGGCGCGGCTGAACAGCGCGCGCAGGCTTTCGGCATCGGCATTGGCGCGCACCTTGACCAGTTCGGCGAAGATCGACTTGGAAAGCAGGCCCGCGATCTTGGTCAACGAAGCGCTCAACTGGTTGGCGAGGCGATAGAGGCCCGCACTTGCAGGGCCGACGAAGCCCCCCACCAGCAAAACGGCGAGGTGGCGGGTTGCGCCGCTCACGCTCGTGCTGATGTTCGTCGCGACCAGATAGCGGAGTATTTCCGGCTGATCGTGGCGCGCCGTCAGGAAGCGGCGGCCGCTCAGCCTTCCCGTTCTTTCCCGAATGGTCTTGAGCGCGAGATACCAATAGGCGACAGCGCACAGCAGTTCGGCGCCCGCCCATGCAATCAGGAAGCCGCTGATGCTCGGTCCTGTCAGCCAGACCGCCAATGCGCCGATCATCCGGCCGACCGGCACCATCGTTTCGGCAAATGCACCGGCGTCGAACCGGTCGAACAGGCGCAGAATGCCGGTCGGCGTGGACCGGATGGTAAGCAGCATCACCATGCTGAAGAGCGTTGCCTGAACGGCCATGTCGTTGGTCAAGCCCAGTTCGGGGCCGAGCAGGAACGCCACGGCCATTGCGATCAGGCTGCCGACAATGGCGCCGCACAGATCAAGTGCTATGCAAAAGAAAAACAATCGGCCGAACTTTTCATGGTCGCCCGACGGAACATATTCCTGCCCATATCTGACGATGATCTGCCAGGTTTCGAAGCTGATGATGATGCCGATGGTCTGGGCGGCGCTTAAAATCAGCGAAAAAAGCCCAAAGCCTACCGGCCCCAGCGTTCGGGTCACAATCGCCAGGTAGAACAGGCTCAGAACGGCACCCACACCTTTTCCGGTGAGGAGCCAGCCTGTGTTCTGCAAGATGCTGCGAAGCGAGCTGTTGTCTCGCAGTCCTCTGACAAAACTTGCAAATCTTACCCGGTGAATAGCCAAACGCCTTCGTTGCACTGGAGAAATTCGGGCTCGCAATAGTCGAGCCACACCCGATTGTCGATCTTTTCGCCTTCCCGCGTCACGACGCGCTATGATCCGTATCGTGTCGCTGAATCATCGTCGATGATTGAATGATGAGAAGAACCGATGTCACGCAAATTCCTGCTTCCGTTTGCCGCTGCCCTTGTTCTTGCCGGTCAGGCCCACGCCGCCGGACGCTCCTTCAGCGTCACCGGCTTCGACAAGCTGAGGGTGGAAGGGCCTTATACGGTCGATGTGCGGACCGGGGCCGGCTCGTCGGCGCGCGCCAGCGGCGATCTGCGTGCGCTGGACCGGTTGAGTGTCACCGTGCAGGGGCGCACCCTGATCGTCCGGCCCGACCGTTCGGGCTGGACCGGCTGGCCGGGCGAGCGGCCCGGCGGCGAGGTGACGCTCAGCATCTCCACACCGTCCCTGTCTTCAGCGGCGCTCAACGGCTCGGGCAGCGTGTCGATAGACCGCATGGCGGGTTCGCGGATCGATCTGTGGGTGTCGGGATCGGGCAATGCGTCGGTCGCTGAAATCGAGGCCGACAGGCTGGACCTCAGCCTTTCCGGTTCGGGCAAGGTCGTGCTCGCGGGCAAGGCCGCGCAGGCGCGGGTGACCGTGCTCGGGGCGGGCAATGTCGATGCGCACGGCCTCACCGTGGCCGACGCCGATGTCACCATGGCGGGCGCGGGCGATGTCACGCTTTCCGCCACCCGCCGGGCGACGGTGAAGGCCGAAGGCGCGGGCAATGTGACGATCGGCGGCAGTCCCGCCTGCGCGGTCGCGGGCAGGGGGCAGGGGGTGGTCCGTTGCGGAAAGTGAAGCGATCTAGCCCGGCAAGCCGACCAGTGTCGCAAGGCCCAGGAACGAGAAAAAGCCCATGATGTCGGTCATCATGGTGACGAACACGGCGGACGACACCGCCGGGTCCACCTTCAGCCGGTCCAGCGTCAGCGGCACCAATATGCCTGAAAGCCCGGCGATCAGATTGTTGATGACCATCGCCGCCGCGATCACGCCGCTCAGCTCCGGCTCCCGATAGATGATGTAGACGCCTAGCCCGATCAGCACGCCCAGCGTGAAGCCGTTGGCGATCGCGATCCGCAGTTCGCGCGTGATGGTGCGGATGGTGTTGGACTGGGTAAGCTGGTTGGTGGCGAGCGCGCGCACCGCGACCGCCATGGTCTGCGTGCCCGCATTGCCGCCCATGGAGGCGACGATCGGCATCAGCACGGCAAGCGCCACCAGCCGCGAAATCGTGTCCTGAAACAGCGACACCACCCCCGAGGCGAGCAGCGCCGTCCCAAGGTTCACGATCAGCCAGGTCTGGCGGGTCTTCACGGTTTCAAGGAACGGCCGGTTGATGTCGCCGTCGCCCGCACCCGAAAGCCGGGTGATGTCCTCGCCCGCTTCCTCCTGAATGATGTGGACGACGTCGTCGACGGTGATCATGCCCACCAGCCTGCCCGAACTGTCGACCACGGCGGCCGAGATCAGAGCGTATTTCTGGAAGCGCAGCGCCACTTCCTCCTGGTCCATGTCGACCGGGATCAGCGTCTGTTCGCGCTGCATGGCGTCGGCGACCGGAACCCAGCGCGGCGTCCGCAATATCCATGACAGCTTCAGCGCGCCGACCGGGCGGTGGCCGGGGTCGACCACGAACACCTCCCAGAAATCGGTCGTGAGTTCGGGGTTTTCGCGCAGATAATCGATGATCTGGCCGACCGTCCAATGCTCGGGCACGGCGATCAGCTCGCGCTGCATCAGTCGCCCGGCGGATTCCTCCGGATAGGACAGCGCTGCTTCGATGGCCGCGCGATCGTCGGCGGGCATGGCGCGCAGCACTGCGCGCTGCTCTTCGGCCTCCAGATCCTCGATGATCGCGACGGCGTCGTCGGTGTCGAGCTGGGTGGCGAGGTCGGCCACTTCATGCGGGGCCAGCGCATCGATCAGGTCGTCGCGGACCCAGTCGTTCATTTCGGCCAGCACGTCGCCGTCCAGACGCGGGCCAAGCGCCGCCGCCAGCCTGCGCCTGCGGTCGCTGTCCAGCAGTTCGAACAGATCGGCTATGTTCGCGGGGTGGAGCGGCTCGACCAGTTCCTGGACGTGGGCGGCGTCTTCCTCGTCCAGCCCTTCGATGATCGCGTCGACGAACGCCGGGTCGAACATGTCGTCATCGGCAAGCGGCGACGACGCGGGGGCCGCGTCGACGGTTTCGGTCAGGTCTTCGTCGTCGCGCTGTTCGGCCATGTCGCGGTTATAGCCCGGCGATTTGCGGTTGCCAGTCCATTCGGGACGGCAAGGAAATGATTTGGCGGGCTGTTTCGGGCTTTAGGATCGGGGCCCTAGGCGGCGGCGCGGTGGCCCATCGCCTCGCGCACCTTCGCCTCAAGCGCGCTGATGGTGAAGGGCTTGTGGAGAATAGGCGTGGTGCCCAGCAGTTCCGCCCCCCGGCCGCCGGCATCCTCGACACTTCCCGCATAGCCGGTCGTGAACATCACGCTCAGTCCCGGCCGCACGTCGCGCGCGGCAAGCGCAAGCTCGGGGCCGGTCATCTCCGGCATCACGACATCGGTCAGCAGCAGGTGGATCGACGGGTCTTCGGCGAGCCGGTCCAGCGCCACGGCGCCGCTGTCGGCCTCGACGACATTATATCCCAGCTCCTGAAGGGCAGCCATGGTCGATGCCCGGACGCGCGGCTCGTCCTCCACCACCAGCACGGTCTGCGCGTGCTGCGACTGGGGCTGTTGCACGCGCGGCGGCGGGGCCGGCAGCGACACCACGCGCGGCTGCGCGGATGTGTTGCCCGCATGGCGCGGCAGGAAAAGGGTGACGGTGGTGCCCTCACCCTCCACCGAATCGATCGACAGTTCGCCGCGCGACTGGCGGACGAAGCCGTAGATCTGGCTCAGGCCAAGGCCGGTTCCCTTGCCCACGTCCTTGGTGGTGAAGAAAGGCTCCAGCACGCGGTCGATCACATGCTCGGGAATACCCGCGCCCGTGTCGCTCACTGTGATGACGATATAGTCGCCGGGCGACAATGTGCCCCGCCCCGCAGTGGTGCTCTGGGCGATCGTCCGGTTTTCGGCGCTGATCGTCAGCCGTCCGCCCAGAGGCATTGCGTCGCGCGCGTTGACCGCCAGGTTCAGGATCGCGCTTTCTAGCTGGGTGGGGTCGGTCCACACCGGCCAGGCGTCGTCCGCGACCGTCATCTCCATCTCGATCTGTTCGCCGAGCGTGCGCGACAGCATTTCCGACATGCCCAATATCATCGGGCCGACGGCGACCCCTTCCGGCTGAAGCGGCTGTTGGCGGGCAAAGGCGAGCAGGCGTTGGGTGAGCGACGCGGCGCGGTTCGCGCCTTCCATCGCGTTCACGATATGGCGCTCCATCTCGGCGGTTTCGCGGGTCAGCCTGCGCCGCGCCATGTCGAGCCCGCCGATCACCACCGCAAGCATGTTGTTGAAGTCGTGCGCGATCCCGCCCGAAAGCTGGCCGATCGCGTCCATCTTCTGCATCTGGCGAAGCTGCGCCTCGGCGGCGGCGCGCTCTTCGGCCTCCGCCCTCAACCGCGCATTGGCGTCGCTCAGCTCGGCCGTGCGCGCGGCGACCGCTCGCTCCAGCTCGGCGGTGCGGCGGCGATGCGCCTGCACGCGCCGTTCGGTGTCCCGCCGCGCGGCGACGGCGCGGACGGCTGTCCAGCCCAGCAGGCCCGCCGCCGCGATCATCATGACGCCAAGCGCAGCCAGCGCGCTGTCCAGCAGGTTGGACCAGTCCGTCATCGAATTGGCGTGATCCCGGCGCGCTGACAGGCGGTCGCGCTCCTCCTCGCCGATCCGCTGCAACACGCGGCGCATCTGCGTTCCGGTGCTGGTGGAGCTTTCCTCGTCAAAAGCGTGAAAGGCCGCCCATTGCCGCTTGTAGGTCGCAAGATTGGCCGGGCGCGCCAGTTCCTCGCCCCTTTTGCGGTACAGCGCCTTCAGTTCGGTGATCGGCTGGCGCTGGCGTGGATTGTCGGCGGTGAGCTGCGTCACCCGGATGAGCAGACGCCCGGCCTTCAGCCACTCGTCATAATAGCGGGTGCCGTCGCGCGGATCGCTGGAGACGACGAACATGCCCAGCGACGCCTCGGCGCGCGCCACCGCCGTTTCAAACGATCCGGTGGCGACCAGGACGTCATAGGTGTGGCGTTCGGCCTGGCCTGCCTGTTCGCGGGCGTCGTTCGCGCGGAACAGCAAAAGCACGATGGAGATAAGCAGAAACGCGAACAGCGCTGCGGCATATGACGCCCAGCGCCCAGGCTTTCCGTTCGGCAGGCGTTCCGACGTGTCCGACATCGCGTCTTCTCCTTGCCCCTTGGCGCCGGAGATAACGCCCGATGGTTAATAAATCCTTCCCATCCTGCCTTCGGCGCGGGCAGTCGTTAGGCTGCCCTTGAGGAGAGATAACCCGTTGCCGCACCCGCCTTGGCGAAGATTTCGAGGATCTCGTCCACCTGTTCGTCGCTATGCTCGGCGCACAGCGAGCAGCGCAGCAGGTACATGCCCGCCGGGGTCGCGGGCGGACGCGCCATGTTGACGTAAAGGCCCAGCTCCAGCAGCGCCTGCCACAGGCGGACGGTGGTTTCCTGATCGGGCAGGATGATCGCGATGATTGCCGATTGCGCGGTCTCGGTGCCAAGGGCGAATCCCAGGTCGCGCAGGCCATGGTGCAGCCGCCGCGAGTTCTTCCAGAGGTGCGCGCGCTTCTCGCCCGCGTGCATCAGCTTGCGGATAGATGTCGCGGCGGTCGCGACCACCGACGGCGGTAGCGATGCGGTGAACACATAGGGACGGCAGACCAGCCGCAGCACCTCGAACTTCGGATGGTTCGATACGCAGAAGCCGCCGACGGTCCCCACCGATTTGGAAAAGGTGCCGACGACGAAATCCACCTGGTCGGCGACGCCCGCTTCCTCGAAGACGCCGCGCCCATGCTCGCCGAAAAAGCCCATGCCGTGCGCTTCGTCCACCAGCACCATCGCGCCGTGCTTCTTGGCGACGGCGACCATCTCCTTCAGCGGCGCGATATCGCCCAGCATCGAATAGACGCCTTCAAGGATGACGAGCTTGCCCGCTTCGGCGGGAAGGCGGCCGAGGCGCTTGTCCAGATCCTCGACGCTGTTGTGGCGAAAGCGGACGATGTCGGCGTTCCCAAGATAGCAGCCGTCATAGATGGAGGCGTGGCTGTCGGCGTCGAGGATGATGTAGTCGCCCTTCGCCGCCAGCGTGGAGACGACGCCCAGGTTGGCCTGGTATCCGGTCGAAAAGACGATGGCGTGATCGGTGCCGTAGAAGTCCTTCAGCGCGTCTTCCACCTCGCGGTGGCCCTGATAGGTGCCGTTCAGCACGCGGCTGCCGGTGGTGCCCGATCCATATTCGTCCAGCGCCTTCTTGCCCGCCGCGATCACATCGGGGTCGAAGGTCATGCCCATATAGTTGTAGGTGCCCAGCAATATCGTCCGCTTGCCGGAGATGATCGCCTCGGTCGGCGACACGACCTGTTCCATCACCAGCGAAAACGGGTCGCGGACGCCCGAATCGAGCAGCGCCTGACGCTCTGCGATGAGCGCGTCGAACTTTGAAAAGAGATCGGTCATTTCGCGAGCTTCGCCACTGCATCGGCAAGCTGGCCGATGGTTTCAAGTTCAGGCAGCATGTTGAGCGGCAGGGTGATGTCCCATTCGTCCTCGATCGAGGCGACCAGATCCATCACCTTCAGCGAATCCAGCTCCAGGTCGCGGGCGAAGCTGGTGTCCTCGCCAAGCGTCACGCCCTTTTCGTTGAAGGGTTCGATCAGTTCGACAATGCGGGCGAATATCTGGCTGCGATCGGTCATCGGGCGTCCTTAGCGGTATCGTGCACCCATTGCCAAGCAATTGGGGCAGGATGCGGGCAGGCTTTGGGCGCGGTTGCGCGCATCAATTTGCTTGAGCTTCGACGGTGCTTGGGCAAATTGCTGGCGGGGTAACGGGCGATGGGAGTTCTGTTGATGAAAAGAGCGGTGGTTTTCATTTTGGGCGCGGCGGTGCTGCTTGCCGGGTGCAACACTTTTGAAGGCGTGGGCAAGGACGTGCAGTCGGTCGGCCGCACGGTGGAAGACGCGGCGAACTAAAGTTCGCTAGAGCCAGCCTTTTTCCCGATACCAGGCGGCGACGGCGGCCAGCCCCGCGGGCGTTTCGATCGCGGGCGACCAGAACGCCGCATCGGGGCGCCGCTCGGCGGTCGCCACCCAGTCGGGATGGCAGAAATAGCGGGCGCGGTCGAAACTGAGCTTGGGCAGTCGTCGGTTGAGCCGCGCCCAGCCGGTGTCGATCGCAGCGCCAAGCGTGAGCAGGGGGGCGGGCATCGGCAGGCTGCGTGCCTTGCGTCCCACCGCATCGGCGATGGCTGTGGCGAATTCGTGATGGCCCCAGCCGCCGGGACGGTTGTCGTCCGGCTCCAGCGTCAGGTGCGAGGGCGCTCCCGGCCCTGCGAGGAGGAGGAGCAGGTCGGCAAGGTCGTGCGCATGGATCAGCGACAGCCGCCCCGCCGGGGGCAGCAGCACCAGTCCCCGCGCCGCCATGCGGAACAGCTCCAGGCTCTCCCGGTCGCCGGGGCCATAGACGGCGGGAGGCCGCACGATCGCCCAGTCCAGCCCGCTTTCCGCCATCAGCTTTTCGCTTTCCGCCTTTGACCGGCCATAGGCCGAAAGCTCCGGCTCGCGCGCCGCAAGCGAGGAGACATGGACGAAGCGCCTGACATCGGCCGCTGCTGCGGCGGCGATCATCGATGCGGTGCCCGCCACGTTACCGGCGATGAACCCCGCCTCGTTGCGCGCGTTGATGACGCCTGCGACATGGATGACGGCGTCAGCGCCCTCGACCAGTCGCCCAAGGCTGCCCGGAAGGTCCAGCGCGCCCTCGATCCAGACGATGCCGGGCTGGGCGGGCTGCGGCTGTCGGGTCAGCGCGCGGACGGCATTGCCCTGCGCGACTGCGCGTTCGGCGAGGTGGCGTCCGACAAAGCCGGTCGCCCCGGTGATGGCGATTGTGGTCGTCACGCGGCACTGATGCCCGGTCCCGGCGCGCCGGGCAAGCGCCGAGGTCAGCCGAAGTTGCGGCGGACGACGTTCGGTTCGCCTTCGGGTTCGCTCACCAGAGCGTTCGCCTGCGCCGCCGACATGGGGTGGGAGAAGAAGAAGCCCTGCACCTGGCCGCAGCCAAGGTCGCGCACGCTTTCATATTCTTCCTCGGTCTCCGCGCCTTCGGCCGTGGTTTCCATGCCGAGGCTTCCCGCCATCGCCACGATCGCGCGGATGATGGCCACGCTTTCGTCGGAGTTCTGCGCCGCGCCGCGCACGAAGCTGCGGTCGATCTTGATCTTGGAAAAATTGGCCTTGCGCAGATAGCCCAGCGACGAATAGCCGGTGCCGAAATCGTCGAGCGCAATGCGAACGCCGATCGCCTCCAGCTGGTGCAGCGTCGCCAGCGTATAGGCGTTTTCCGCGAGGAACACGCCCTCGGTGATCTCCACCTCAAGCCGCGTCGGCGAAAGCCCGTTCTTGCTGAGCGACGAGAGGATCACCGTCGTCAGGTTCGGATTGGCGAATTGCAGCGGCGACAGGTTGATCGCCAGGCGGATATTGTCCGGCCAGTTCACCGCCTCGGCGCAGGCGGAACGGATCACCCATTCGCCGATGGAGGTGATGAGGCCCGCTTCCTCGGCGATCGGCACGAACTTGTCGGGCGGCACTTCGCCAAGGGCGGGGTGGGTCCAGCGCAGCAGCGCCTCGAATCCTTCGATCTTCTGCGTGTGGGACGCGATGATCGGCTGATAGGCAAGCGTCAGCTCGCCGTTCTTCAGTGCGGAACGCAGCTCGGTTTCCAGCTGGCGGCGTTCTTCCGCCTCGCGGTGCATCTCGGGCAGGTAGCGGCGCACCACGCCGCGTCCGGCGTCCTTGGCGCGATAAAGCGCAAGATCGGCGCTGCGGATCAGATTGTGCGCGCTTGCGCCGTCGCTTGGCCCGAAGGCGATGCCAATGCTCGCGCCGATCGACAGCTTGTGGCCGTCGATCTCGTAAGTATCCGAAAGCCGGTCGATCAGCCTTTCGCCAAGCTCGATCACCGCCTTGTCGTCGTCCGCCTCGCGCACGACGATGGCGAATTCGTCGCCGCCCAGGCGGCCGATGCGGTGGCCGTCGTCGGTCGAATCCTCGATCCGGTGGGCGACTTCGCACAAAAGCTTGTCGCCGATCTGGTGGCCCAGCGTGTCGTTGATCGACTTGAACCGGTCCAGGTCGATGAACATCAGCGCGCAGACGCGCCGCAGCCTGTGCGCGCGGATCAGCGCTTCTTCCAGCCCGTCCATCAGCAGCGCGCGGTTGGGCAGGCCGGTCAGCGCGTCATAGCGCGCCATGCGGTTGATCTTGTCTTCGGACAGCCGGGCTTCGGTGATGTCCGACCCGACGCCACGGAAGCCGCGATGAATGCCGTCCTCGTCGACGATCGGCTGGGCGGAAAGCTGCCACCAGCGCGGCTGCTCATCGATCATCACCGGCACCACCAGATCGGTGAACGGGGCCTGGCTTTCGATCTGATAGGCAAGGGTCTTGAGCGCCAGCGGCCGCATCGCCGCCTCATCGTCGCCGCCTGCGATCAATGTCACGAAATGGCGGCCGACGAGGTCGTCCGGTTCGCGCCCCAGCATGCCCGCCATGCGATCGGTCAGATGCACGAGACGGCCCTCGCTGTCGATCTGCCACAGCCAGTCGCCCTGTGCCTCTTCATATTCGCGCAGCAGCAGCGTGATGGTCGCGTTCTTGTCCTTCAGTTCGGCCTCGTCCAGCCGCGCGGCGATGAATGCGCGCGCGTGCTGCACGATCACGCTCGCCATGCAGGCGGCAAAACCGGCGACGACGGCCGCGTTGAGCAGGTTCGACTTCAGCAGCAGGCCGGTGATGAGCGCGCCCGTGAGCAGGCCAAGCTGGGTGAGGCACATCACGGGCGCGGAGAACAGCAGCACCGTGCTCGCCATCATCGCCGTGCTCACCAGAAACACGGTCAGCGCCTGGTCGGCGTTCGTCAGGTCGGTGAGGAAGATTGCCGGGATCATCCAGAGAAGATTCGGTATGGCCAGAACGGCGGTGGCCGCCCAGATGCTCTGCACCCGCGCCCGCCCGCGCGCTCCGCCAAGTTCTTCGGAACGCAGGGCATTATGGCAGGCGATGCTCGCCGCGATCACCAGCCCGCACCAGGCTGCAAGCGCCGCCACTCCATAGGCGTCGCGCAGGGTGAGCGCGAGGCAACTCGCGTAGACGATCGACATCGCCATCTTCAGCGACAGGAACTGCTGGCTCGCCTGAAGCTGCATCGCGCGCACCTGGTCCCACAGGGGGTCGCCATCGTGCGCGATCCCTAGCAGTTGCCGGAGCGAAAGCGGCCTTCTGGGCGAGGAATTGATGGTCTTTTGCGTCATGACGGTCCGAAATGGCTATGCTGCGTCAGATTAGGACGCCAATGTTAACAAGTCGTTCCTCACCGCTGGGCCAAATATCTTGTCGGACAGATTGAAAAGGTTAAGAAAATCTTGGGCACTCCCCGCGCTGCTTCTGCTTTTGGCCCTGATGCTGGCGATTTTCCATGCCGGGTGGCGGCAGGCGATGGAGCGGCCGCATCCGGTCAGCTACGCCTTGCCGCGCGGCGGTTCCGGCGGTTCGCCACCGCTGACCATCGCCTTTCTGTCCGATACCCATGCGGGCGTGCCGGACATGCCGCCGGAGCGGCTGTCGAGGATCGTCGATCAGGTGAATGCGCTCGCGCCCGACCTCATCCTGCTTGGCGGCGACTATGTGAAGGGCTCGCCCTTCGGCATGGGCGACATTCCCGCCGAACGGGCGATCGCGCCGCTCCATGGCCTTCGCGCCCGGCTGGGCGTGATCGCGGTCCTCGGCAACAACGACTGCGCGGACGGGCAGGATGACCGGATCGCCGGGCTGCTCCGCACAGGCGGTATCCGGGTGTTGCGGAACGATGTCGCGCTGCTTCCGGGCGTTTCCGTGCTGGGCGTGGACGACGTCATCCACTGCAAGGGCAATCTCGGCCCGGCGAAGATCGCCTATGACAAGCAGATGAGGTCGCGCGCGGGCGAGCGGGCGCGGGATTTCGTCATCCTCCTCGCGCATGAGCCCGCCTTTGCCGCCTTCGCCCCCGATTACGCCGATCTCATCCTGGCCGGGCACACCCATGGCGGACAGATGTTCCCCGCCCTGACCGGGCGGTTCGTCGCTCATCAGAACAAGCTGCCCGCCGCGCGCGGCGCAATGATGGTGAACGGCATACCGCTTGTCATCACCAGCGGCGTCGGCACCAGCAACCTGCCGCTCAGGGTCGGCGTGCCGCCTGAAATCGTGCTGCTGCGGATCGGTCCCGGCTGATCCGGCCGGTCAGGCCGCCACGTCCAGCGGCTGAATCTCGCCCGATAGGTAGAGATTGCGCGCCTTTGAACGGCTGAGCTTGCCCGAAGAGGTGCGCGGCAGCGTCCTCGGCGGCACCAGCTCCACCACGCAGGACATGCCGGTGATGGCTCGCACCTTGTCGCGGATCGCGTCGCGCAGCCGCGCGCGCTCGGCCATGTCGCTCGTCCGGCACTGGACCAGCACTGCGGGCGCTTCCTCGCCGCCGGGCGTGGTGATCGCAAAGGCGGCGATGTCCCCGGCCTTGAAGCCGGGAAGCTGCTCGATCGCCCATTCGATGTCCTGCGGCCAGTGGTTCTTGCCGTTGACGATGATCATGTCCTTGGCGCGGCCGACGATGTAGATATAGCCGTCGGCCATATAGCCCATGTCGCCGGTGTCCAGCCATCCGTCCTTGAGGCAGGCTTCGGTCGCTTCCGGATCGCGGAAATAGCCGATCATCACCGATGGGCCGCTGCAATAGATGCGGCCGATCTGCCGGTCGCCCAGCACCGCGCCGTCGTCGTCGCGGATCTCCACCTTCATGTCGCGCACCGGGCGGCCGCAGTTGACGATCGCGCGATAGCGCACCGGGCGGTCGCCATGCGCGTCGGGCGCGCCGGAAAGCAGGGTTTCCTCCACCAGATCGGTCAGAATGCCCTCGCCCGGCGGCATGATCGACACCGCAAGCGTCGCCTCGGCCAGGCCATAGCTCGGCAGAAAGGCGCCGGCCTTGAATCCGGCGGCGGAAAAGGCATCGACGAACGCCTGCATTACATCGGGGCGGATCATGTCCGCGCCATTGCCCGCCAGCCGCCAGCGCGACAGATCGAACCGGCTCAGGTCGGACTGGCCGCCGATGCGGCGGGCGCAGATGTCATAGCCGAAGGTCGGCGAATAGGAGATGCTGGTGCCCGTGTTGCGGCTGATCAGGTCGAGCCACGACAGCGGACGCCGGGCGAAATCCTCGGTCGCCAGATAATCGACCGACACCTGGTTGGCGATTGGTGACAGGAAGCAGCCGACCAGCCCCATGTCGTGATACCAGGGCAGCCAGGATATGCAGCGGTCGGTGTCGATCACCTGCATCCCGTGCGAATGGGCCGCAAGATTGTTCAAAAGCCCGCGATGGCTCACCGCCACGCCATGGGGAAAGCGGGTGGAGCCGCTTGAATATTGCAGATAGGCCGTTGCGTCCGGATCGGCCTTGGGAAGCGCCGCCTCGCTGGCGTCGCGCGCGGCGAGTTCGGCCCAGTCCAGCGCCTCGACCGCGCCCGTGGCGGCGGCTTCGGCCACCATCGCGTGCAGCCCTTCGGACGAAAGCACCATCGTCGGGTCGGAACTGGAAAGCTGGACGCGGATCTGGTCGATATAGGCCTCGCGCCCGCCAAAGGAGGTGGGCAGCGGCAGCGGCACCGGCCATGCGCCGGCATAGATCGCGCCAAAGAAGCTGGCGGCGAACTCGGGGCAGGTCTCGGCGATCAGCGCGATCCTGTCGCCCGGCCTGATGCCCGCCGCGATCAGCCGGTGCGCCATGCCGATCGCATCGGCGCGCAGTTCGCTGAACGGATAGGCGCGCCGGAGCGTGCCCCGCGCATCGTGGAAATTGAGTCCGCGCCGGCCGCGCGCGGCATAGTCCAGAGCCTCGCCCAGCGTTTCGAAATCGGCGAAGCGGCGGACGAGATCGTCCTCCGTCGGCGTCGGCGCGAGTGAAGCGGTCTGATCTGCCATGGCGGCTTCACCGGCAATGTCAGGCGCGTGCAGCAAGCGATACTCCCTATTGGCCCCGTCGCGCCGGCATTGACGCCGCCGGCGCTATTACACCGGATTGTTCCATTTGCACGCCTAGACGTTCAAAATCCGGCTCCACTGTGGCAGGATCATGGCGCATGGACAGCGATGCGAAGCCGGGCCGCAAGGGCCGCCCCCCGCTTGGGCCGGGAGAGCTCGACGCCATGGCGCTGCGCTATGTCGAACGCTATGCGACCAGCGAGGAGAAGCTGGCCCGCTATCTGAGGCGCAAATTGCGCGAACGCGGCTGGGACGGAGAGGATGCGCCGCCCGTCGCAGCGCTTGTCCAGCGGCTGGCCGGGCTTCGCTATGTCGACGACCGGCAGTTCGCCGAGGCGCGCACCCGGTCGCTCGCCCGCCGGGGCTATGGCCGCCGCCGGATCGGGCAGGCGCTCGCGGCCGATGGCATAGCGCCGCAACTGCGCGAGGACGCCGCTGCCGATCTGGACGAGATGGAGTCGGCGCTGGCGCTCGCCCGGCGGCGGCGGCTCGGCCCCTTCGCGGAGGCCGAATCCGGTCCCGAAAAGCGGCGAAAGGATCTCGGAATCCTGCTCAGAGCCGGGCACGGAATGGATGTCGCCCGCCGAGTCGCGAACGCCGCGACCGTTGAGGAACTCGAAATCGAGGCCTGATGCAGTTTTTGCATGCTGCGGCGCAGCTAGGACGCGAGCATGATACCCAGAAAGAAGAGGGTGATCAGGCTCAATAGCCCCGCCCACACGACGGGCGGAGCACCGCCGTCGTCCCCTTGGGGACCAACTGGCTGAAAATCCTTGTCTTCCGGTCGCTTCATGCCGTCATGCCCATCTCGTTTCTCCGGCCCGCAAGCGCGTAACCGGCGGTCGTCGCGGCGCCAAGCCCGCGCTCCGGGGGAGTAACATTGCCACGCCTGTTCGCAGCGGCGGGAACGCTATCCCGGCAAATCCGTCCGGGAAAGAAATTTTGTTAACAGAAACGGCTGCGCGTAATAGACTTTGCGGCCCACGGTCTGAACTTACGGGGGTAAAATGGACGGACCGCAGTTAGTCGCTCTTGGTGTTCCAGAGGGTGTGTTGGAAAAAGGCGCTTCGTCCGCAGGGCAAGGTTCGCAGTCCTGCGCTGAAGGCGTCGACAATGAAACCGTCGAGGGTGCCGTCAAATGGTTCGACACCGCCAGAGGCTATGGCTTTCTGGCGGCCGACGACGGCAAGGGCGATATCCTCATTCATTTTTCGGTGCTGCGCGAGATCGGCCGGCGAAGCCTGCCCGAGGGCGCGCGGGTGCAATGCCTGGCCCAGTGCGGCGCGCGCGGGCGGCAGGCCCGGCGGGTCCTGTCGTTCGACTTGAGCTGCGCGATCGGTCCCGATCCCGACGAGGCGATGCGGCGGTCGAGCAACCGGACCGATCCGATGGCGCTGGTCGAAGAGGCGGGGCCGTTCGAGCCGGTGACGGTCAAATGGTTCAACCGCCTGAAAGGCTATGGCTTTCTGACACAGGGGCCGGATTCGCCCGATATCTTTGTCCATATGGAGACAATCCGTCGGGCGGGCCTGGCTGAATTGATACCCGAGCAGCCGCTCTCGGCGCGAATCGCATCCGGCAAGCGGGGACCGCTGGCGGTTGTCGTGGAAGCGGCGGCCATCGATTGAGCCGGCCGCTGCCGCGCGCCGCTGCGGCGCTGCTGCTGCTGTTTCCGTTATTGGCGGTGGCGTGCCAGCCGCCCCTCATATCGGCCGCAGCGGAAGACCGGCCGATCCCTGCCGCAAGCGAGCTTACGACCGCACCGCTCGCCATCGTCACCGGCAAGGGCGCCTTTTCCTTTGTGGTGGAGATCGCCCGTAGCGAGGCGGAGCAGGCGCAGGGCTTGAAGCATCGCCGGCCGCTGGCCCCGGATCGCGGCATGATCTTTCCGATGCGTCCGGCGCGGCTCGCCAGCTTCTGGATGAAGGACACGCCAAGCCCGCTCGACATCATCTTCATCGCGCCCGGCGGCACGGTCGCGCGCGTCGCCGCCATGACGAAACCCTATTCGCTCGATCCGATCGATTCGGGCGTGCCGGTGGAGGCGGTGCTTGAAATCGCGGGCGGCCGCGCGGAGCAGATCGGTCTCCAGCCCGGGGATCGGGTGAACTGGCGCGATCCGGGCGGCGAATAGGGTTTCCGTCCACGCCGCGCTTGCCAAAGCCGCGCGATCAGGGTGTAAAGCGCCCGATCGCTCCAATGGATGAAAAGGCAAGCCGCGCGTGGGACTCTTGAAGCGCATATTCACCTGGTGGGATGGGCCGACACTCGGCACGCAGCTCCATACGCGCCGGTTCGGCCGCCGCGTCGGGCAGGATGCGCAGGGCAATGTCTATTATGAGGCCAAGAAGGGCGGGCGGCGCTGGGTGATCTACAACGGCCCGGCCGAGGCGTCGCGCGTGCCGCCCGAATGGCATGGATGGCTGCACCGCACCACCGATGTGCTTCCCGAGGATGCCCCGATTCAGCCGAAGAGCTGGGAAAAGCCGCATGTTCCCAACATGACGGGAACCGCGCTCGCCTATGCACCCAAGGGCTCGCTCAGCGTTGCCGGAGAGCGCGCCCGCTCGACCGGCGACTATGAAGCCTGGACGCCCAACTGAGAGAATATCCGATGCGTGTCGTGTTGAAGGAAAATCTGGTCGAGGCGCTGATAGGCGTGCTTGTCGTGGCCGTCGCCACCTGGTTCATCGTCTTTGCCTATGGCCGCACCGGCGGTGGGGCGCGGGCGGGCAGCTATCAGGTGGCCGCCCTTTTCAACGATGCATCGGGGGTCGGCGTCGGCACCGATGTGCGCGTCGCGGGGATGACGGTGGGGCAGGTGGTTGCCTCGTCGCTCGACCCGGAGACCTGGCAGGCAAGGCTTACGCTTTCGATCGATCCGAAGGTGTCCGTCCCGGCCGACAGCAGCGCCGTCATCACGTCGGAAGGAATCATGGGCGGATCGTTCGTCGCCCTTGTGCCCGGCGGCGATCCCGTACCGCTCAAGGACGGCGATCTCATCATCGACACCCAGGGTTCGGTGGACCTGCTCAGCATGATCGGCCAGTTCATCAACCAGTCCGGCGGGATCGGCAAGAACGGAAATGGCGGCGGCAATGCCGCGGATGATGCGGCCGGGGCCATGGCGGATACGCCGATGGACGCCGCGCCTTCCGGCGAGCCGGCGCTTCCCGCCACGCAATGAGGTTACGCCGCCTTCTGCTGGCGCCAGCCGCGCTTGCGCTTTCGGGACAGGATGCCGCCGCGCCGGAAACCCCGGCCCCAGCCCCTGCGTCCGCTCCAGCTCCAGCGCCCGCTCCAGCACCCCGGGCGGCCGATGCCCCGCGCGCCGCGCCCCGGAAGGTCACGCCGATGGCCGAGCGGGTCGCCACGCTCGCCGTGCTCAACAAGCAGAACGGCAAGACGCAGGAACTGAAGATGCGACCCGGCCAGGCGGTGCGGTTGGGCGGCATCATCGTCCGGCTGAGGGCGTGCGAAACGACTCCGGACTGGGAAAAGCCGAGCTTCACCGGCGCGTTCATCCAGGTGGACGTCGCCGACCCCAAGGGCCAGTTCCGCCGCGTCTTTTCAGGCTGGACCTACGCCGAGACGCCGTCGCTCAACCCGGTCGCGCACCAGGTCTATGACGTCTGGGTCAAAAGCTGCGCGATGCGCTTTCCTGAAAGCGCGCCGGAACCGGCGGCATCCCCGCCGCCCGCCGCGCCTGCCGGAGCTTCCAGCGAATCCAGCGCGCCGAAATCGGCGGGCGTCGCCACCGCCTCCGACAACAGCGACTGATAGGCGTTGCGCGGCACCTCGATGGTGCCCATGCTTGCCAGATGCGGCGTCAGGAACTGCGTGTCCAGCAGCTTGAACCCGCCGACACGCAGCCGCGCCACCAGCCAGGCCATCGCCACCTTGGAGGCATTGGTCCGCCGCGTGAACATGCTTTCGCCGAAGAACGCGCCGCCCAGCGTCACGCCGTACAGCCCGCCCGCCAGTTCGCCGTTCAGCCAGCATTCCACCGAATGGGCGTGGCCGCGCGCGAACAGCTTTTCATAACCCTCGATGATCAGTTCGTTGATCCATGTTTCCGGCCGGTCGGGCTTGGGCTCCGCGCAGCCGCGCATGACATCGGCGAATGCCTTGTCGGCGGTGACGGTGAACCGGTCCGATTTCAACGCCTTGGCGAGCGAATGCGAAAGATGAAAGCTGTTGAGCGGAAGGATACCGCGTCTTTTCGGCTCGACCCAGAACACATCGGGCGCGTCCCGGCTGTCCGCCATGGGGAAAACGCCAACCGCATAAGCTCTCAGCAGCAGATCAGGATCGAGCGTCGTCATTTTGTCAGCGCCGAGATTAACGCATTTATCCGTTAATGCTCAATCCTGTTTGAGGGTTCCCGGCCAGGCCGGCGATGAACCGGCTCAAAGAATCTCGGTCACTTTTTCCTTCGGGCGGCAGAGCCGGACGCCTTTTTCGGTTTCCACCAGCGGTCGCTCGATCAATATCGGGTGGCGCACCATCGCATCCAGTATGTCGTCGTCGCCGACGTTCGGATCGGTGAGCCCAAGGTCTTCGGCAGGCGTGCCGCGCACCCTCAATCCGTCGCGGGGAGTTATTCCCGCCCGTTCATAGAGCGCCTTCAACGTCTCGCGGGCGGGCGGGTTCTTCAGATATTCGACCACCTTCACCTCGACGCCGGGCGTTTCCTGCAGGATCGCCAGCGTGTTGCGCGACGTGCCGCAATTGGGATTGTGATAGATGGTCGCCTTCATGCGCCGGGTTCCCTCATTGGCCGGTATCCTTGGCCAGCCACTCCTCCAGCCATTTTATCGTATAGTCGCCGGAGAGGAACTCCGGATCTTCCAGCAGCGCCTGGTGCAGGGGAATGGTGGTCTTGAACCCGCCGATCACATATTCCTCCAGAGCGCGGCGCAGGCGGCGGATGCAGCCTTCGCGGTCAGACCCGTAGACGATCAGCTTGGACACCAGGCTGTCGTAATAGGGCGGCACGTTGTAGCCGGTGTAGAGCCCGGAATCGACGCGCACGTGCAGCCCGCCCGGCGCGTGATAATCGGTCACCTTGCCGGGTGACGGCGCAAAGCTGCGCGGGTCCTCGGCGTTGATGCGGCATTCGATGGCGTGGCCGCGAAACTCGATCTGGTCCTGCGTCACGCTCAGCGGTTCGCCGGCGGCGACCCTGATCTGCTCGCGCACCAGGTCCAGCCCGGTCACCATCTCGGTCACCGGATGCTCCACCTGAAGCCGGGTGTTCATCTCGATGAAGTAGAAGCGGCCTTCCTCGTACAGGAACTCGATCGTCCCCGCGCCGCGATAGCCCAGCTTCGCCATCGCGTTCGCCACGATCCCGCCCATCTCGTCGCGCTGGGCGGCGCTGATGACTGGGGAGGGGGCTTCCTCCAGGACCTTTTGGTGGCGGCGTTGCAGCGAGCAGTCGCGCTCGCCCATGTGCACGGCGTGGCCATTGCCGTCGCCGAACACCTGGAACTCGATATGGCGCGGATTGCCCAGATACTTTTCCAGATAGACCGTATCGTCGCCGAATGCGGATTTGGCTTCGCTGCGCGCCTGGGCGATCAGCGTCTCCAGGCTGGCCGCGTCTGGCACCACCTTCATGCCGCGTCCGCCGCCGCCGGCCGCCGCCTTCACCAGCACCGGATAGCCGATCTCGTCCGCGACCTTCAGGGCTTCATCGATCGAGGTGATCGGCCCGTCGGACCCGGGCACCAGCGGCAGGCCCAGCCCGGCGGCGGTGCGCTTCGCCTCCACCTTGTCGCCCATGATGCGGATATGTTCGGGCTTGGGGCCGATCCACACCAGCTTGTGCAGTTCGACGATCTCGGCAAAGCGGGCGTTTTCGGAAAGAAAGCCATAGCCGGGGTGAATGGCGTCGGCATGGGTGATCTCCGCCGCCGCGATGATGTTGGGGATATTCAGATAGCTATCGGTGGCCGATGGCGGGCCGATGCACACCGCCTCGTCCGCCAGCCGCACATGCATTGCGTCGGCGTCGGCGGTCGAATGGACGGCCACCGTCTTGATTCCCATCTCGTGCGCGGCGCGGTGGACGCGCAATGCGATCTCGCCGCGATTGGCGATCAATATCTTGTTGAACATGCGACTGCCCGCCTATTCGATGATGACGAGCGGCTGATCGAACTCGATTGGCTGCGCATTCTCGACCAGAAGCTGCGCCACCCTGCCGGCCCTGGGCGCGGTGATCGGGTTCATCACCTTCATCGCTTCCACGATCAGCAGCGTGTCGCCCGCCTGCACCTGCGTGCCTTCGGCGATGAACGGCGCGGCGCCTGGCTCGGCGGAAAGATAGACGGTGCCGACCATCGGTGATTTGACCGCGCCCGGATGATCGGCTGCGCTCTCCACCGCGACTGCCGCCGGCGCGGCCGGAGCCGCTGCGGCCGCTGCCGGTGGGGCGGAGAAGTGGACGGGGGCCGCGCTCAGCGTCCGCGCCACGCGGATGCGGCGGTCGCCGTCCTCAACCTCGATTTCGCTCAGGTTGCTTGCGTCGAGAAGTTCGGCAAGCTGCCGGATCAGATCGGAATCGACCTTCATGGCTGCGCCCTTGGCCGTGGAATCGGTCATTTGAACCCCTGCTTTACTTATGACTCTCGCTCAAGTCCGGTTTGCGCGCATCCCTGTCAGATGCGGACCGCCGCGTCCAGCGCCAGAAGATAGCCGGTCGCCCCGAAACCGGCGATCGTGCCTTTCGCAGCCTGGCCGACGAAGCTCTTGTGGCGAAACGCCTCCCGCGCGTGCGGGTTTGAAAGATGAACCTCGATCACCGGCACGGTAATCGATTTGATCGCATCGTGAAGCGCCACCGATGTATGGGTATAGCCGCCCGGGTTGAGGATCACCGCCTTCGCGCCGCGCGCGTTCGCCTCGTGCAGCCAGTCGATCAGATGGCCTTCATGGTTGGACTGGCGGCAGTCGACTGACACCCCCAGTTCCTGCGCCCGGTCCTCCAGCTTGCCGGCGATGTCGTCCAGCGTGTCACGCCCGTAGATCTCCGGCTCGCGAAGGCCCAGCAAGTTCAGATTGGGTCCGTTCAGGACAAGGATGACCGGCTTTTCATCGGCCATTGGACCAGGCTCCCATATTGCGATGCAGCGCCTTATAGATGCGGCTGGCCGATATGCCTAGAGTCCGACCGGGACTCTGCGCCTTTACGGTTGCCGCTCCGTTCCCGATCCCCCACATTGGAGTGGGTCCTGACCTAAGGAGGGAAGCGAGATGAAATATCTCCACACGATGGTCCGTGTGTCCGATGTCGAGGAAAGCCTCGGATTCTACAATCTGCTGGGGCTGAGGGAGATACGTCGGCACGACAATGAAAAGGGCCGCTTCACGCTGGTCTACCTTGCAGCGCCCGGCAACCAGGACGCGCAGCTGGAACTGACCTGGAACTGGGACGAGAAGGGCTATGACGGCGGCCGCAATTTTGGCCACATCGCCTATCGCGTCGACAATATCTACGAGACGTGCCAGCGCCTGATGGATGCGGGCGTCACGATCAACCGCCCGCCGCGCGACGGCCACATGGCCTTCGTCCGCTCGCCAGACGGCATTTCGATCGAACTGTTGCAGGAGGGTTGCCTCGAGGCGGCCGAACCCTGGGCGTCGATGCCCAATACGGGAACATGGTGATGGCTGTGGAAATCGCCCAGTTGCCGGTCCTGTCGGACAATTACATCTATCTGGTGCATGATCCGGAGAGCAGACGGACGGCGGTGGTCGATCCTGCCGTGGGGCCGCCGGTATTGGCCGAGGCGGCGCGGCGCGGCTGGCAGATCACCGATATATGGAACACCCACTGGCATCCCGATCACACCGGCGCGAACCTTGAGATCAAGGAAGCGACCGGCGCGTCCATCACCGGCCCCGCCGCTGAAAGGGGCAAGATTCCCGGCATCGACCGGACCGTGAAGGAGGGGGATCAGGTGACGCTCGGCAGCGTCGACGCGCGGGTGATCGAGGTTCCCGCCCACACCGCCGGGCACATCGCCTATCACCTCGCCGACGATGACGCGCTGTTCTGCGGAGACACGCTGTTCGCAATGGGATGCGGGCGGCTGTTCGAGGGCACGCCGCAGCAGATGTGGGCCAATTTCGAAAAGCTGATGGCGCTGCCCGATGCGACGCAGGTCTATTGCGCGCATGAATATACCCAGTCCAACGGCCGCTTCGCATTGACCGTTGAGCCGGAGAATGCGGTTCTGGCGGAACGGATGAGGTCCGTCGACGCGGCGCGCGAACAGGGGCTGCCGACGATCCCGACCAGCATCGGGCTTGAGCGGGCGACCAACCCCTTCACCCGCGCGGGTTCGGTGGAAGAGTTTGCGCGGCGACGGCTCGCAAAGGACAGCTTCAAGGGTTAAACTATGATCCGGCCGGACAGGGGCGGCATTGTTCGCAGGAGAAGGAAATGCACCGCCTCATTTCATGCGCCGCAGCGCTTGCCGTCCTGACGCTCACCGCCGCCGGCGAGCCGCCGACCCGCACGCCCAGGGCGGAAGCCGCGCTTCAAAAGGCGCTTGCCGGACGGACGCCGGGCAAGCCGGAAAGCTGCGTCTCCCTGTCGGAGCTTGGCAGCCAGCGCATCATCGATCGCTATACGATCTTGTTCGAAGGACACGGCGGGCGGATCTGGCGAAACGATCTGCCGCATGGCTGTCCGGGCCTTGCTCCCGGCCGCGCGATCCTGACCAAGCCGACGCTCACCCGCCATTGTCGCGGGGACATATTCCAGGTCATCGATCCGCCCGCCCATATGACCATGGGCGCGTGCGGCTTTGGCGACTTTGTTCCCTACACCAAACCAAAGCCCTGATCGGATGGGGCCGCGCCCGGCGCGGCCCCTCATTCGGACTACTCGGCCTTCGGAGCCGCCGCGCTTGCGTTTTCGGGCAGTCCGCCAAGCTGCTGCACCAGCTTGGTGTAGGCGTCCAGATAAGCGAGCACCAGCACCTGGCCGATGTCGGTGTTCTGATATCCGCCGCCGCCGACAGCCGCAAAGCCACCGCCGAAGAAGCCGCCGCCGCCTGCGCCGAACGACAGGTCCGATTTGCGGGCATAGCCTTCGGTCAGCCGCTCCTGCTCGGTCGTGCGTGCGTTGACCAGAGTCAGCGTGACATTGGCTTCCTTCTTCTTGATGTTGATTCCGCCCGCGATCGCGCCAAAGCCGCCAAGGAAGCCCCGGCCAAGCCCGCCCAGCACGCCGCCAAGCGCGTTGCCGCCGGAGTTGCTGTTCTGCGTCACGATGTCCGGCACCACGAAATAGTCGGCCGCCTTCACCTGCGCCCGGCCGATGTTCGACCCGCGCTGCAATTCGCCCGAATCGGCAAGCGCGCGTTCGATGTTGCGGTTCGCCAGGCCCTTGCCGCGATCGACCAGCCCGAAGCAGCCCGATTTCATCACGAACACCTTGATGATCGCCTCGGGTGAGCCGAGGCCGATCTGCTGCCACCAGTTGGTGTCCGGTTCAACCACCGCGATCGTGCCCAACTTCTTGGTGCAGACGGGGATTTCCTGAACCCCCTTTTCCTGCGCCTTGCGTCCTGACGACTTGTCCGCAGCCAGAGCCGGGCTCGCCGCCAGTACCGCGCCTGAAACAACGCCCAAAGCCAAGTTACGAATATTTGACATCAGATTACTCCCCCGAAAACTGATGCGCTTTCATAGGCGATGCTTCATCCTTGTTCCACAAGGATTTGCCTCCTGGGTGTCCGGGCCGCCATGTGACCTTTAAGACGCACCGCCCGCCACTTTTGCGGCAGGTGCTTGATCGGGAAGTAGGAAGGCAGCATTTTCAAGAACAGCGGCCAGTGAAGCCGCCGGTAACGAGAGTAAAGCGGATGAGGAAATCTGTCTGGCTCGGCTGCGTTTCCGCCCTCTGCGCCATAGTTCCAGCGCAGGCTCAGGATCAGCAGTCTTCGTTCCCGCCCGCAACGCCTGAAAGCTCCGACGATACGGGCTATGACGCCGTGGACGCGATTGTCGTCACGGCGACCAAGCGGGCGCAATCGATTTCGGACGTGCCTATCGCGGTTTCGGCGGTCACGGCCGATCAGCTTCAGAACACGGGCGCGGTCGATATACGCGGTCTCAACCAGATATCGCCTTCGCTGCTGATTTCATCCACCAGTTCAGAGGCGGTCGGCGGGGTGGCGCGCATTCGCGGGATCGGGACGGTCGGCGACAATCCCGGCCTTGAATCGTCGGTCGCCACCTTCATCGACGGCGTTTATCGCAGCCGGTCCGGAGTCGCTCTCTCCGAACTCGGCGAGGTGGAACGCATAGAGGTGCTGCGCGGACCACAGGGCACGCTCTTCGGCCGCAATACCAGCGCGGGGCTGATCAACATCATCACACGCAAGCCGGAATATGAGGCGCTCGGCAATGCCGAGCTGACCTATGGCAATTACGACTATTGGCGCGCGGCCGCCGGCGTGACCGGGCCGTTCGGCACGTCGCAGACCCTCGCCTACCGGCTGGATGGCGTCTACACCAAGCGCGACGGCTTTCTGAGGGACGTCATCTCCGGCCGCCGCTTCAACGATCGCGACCGCTGGCTGGCGCGCGGGCAATTGCTGTTCGAGCCGACCAGCGATCTCTCCGTCCGGCTGATCGCCGATTACGCCAAGCGCAACGAGGATTGCTGCGCGGCGGTGATTCAGCCCGCCAGCGACACTGTGAATGTCGGCGGAGCCATCGTCACACAGCCCAGTTCCGTCCTTGCGCTCCAGCGGGCGCTTGGCGGCGTGGTGTTGCAGGACCCATATGACCGGCAGGTCTCGGTCACCCCCGATCTCGGTTATCGGTCCGATGTGCGCGACTGGGGCGTGTCGGGCGAGCTGAACTGGGATTTCGGCTGGGCCGAGCTGACCTCCATCACCGCCTGGCGCGATTGGGAATCAAAGCGGGGGCAGGACCCTGATTTCTCCAATCTCGATCTGCTGCGCCGCACCGCCTACAACCAGCGGTTCAAGACCTTCACCCAGGAACTGCGGTTGCAGGGGCGGGCGCTGGACAACCGGCTCGACTGGCTGGTGGGGGCCTATTATTCCAACGAGACGCTGCGCCTGACCGACGATCTGGGCTTCGGCAACGACTATGGCCTGTTCCAGTCGTGCCAGGTGGTCGGCCAAGCCGCCGCCCGCCTTAGCATTCCAGCGTCGGTCGCCCTGCAACCGGCAGCCCCCGGCTGTCTCAACCCCGCGCTTGGCGGCGCGGTCGGGCCTGCCCTTGGCGCGTCCGCACCGGCGTTGCTCGGTGGCCTCGCCCGGCTCTACGGAATCGCGGATGTCGGTGTCACCGGCGACCGCCTGCGGCAGAAGAGCGAGAATTTCGCCTTCTTCACGCATAATGTCTTCAACGTCACCGATCGGCTGGCGGTCACCGTCGGCGCGCGCTGGACGCACGACAAGAAGAAGCTCGACGCGACCTTTCTGTCCGACAATTCGGCGTGCGATGCGCAGCGCGCCGCACTGGCCGGCGTGCGGGACAATCCGGCCGCGACGCCGCTTGCCCGCGAGCTTGCGGGCGATCTCATCACCCTTTCCTGCCTGTCGAATATCGGCACCACCGTGGATGGCGACTATAGCGACAGCCAGAGCGACAATGAATGGAGCGGCACGCTGGTCCTCAGCTACAAGCCGGTGGACGCGCTTTTGACCTACGCCAGCTATTCAAAGGGATATAAGGCGGGCGGTTACAATCTCGACCGGTCGGGGCTGAACCCCGACAGCATCAGCGTGGCCGACCTTCGTTTCGCGCCGGAGAAGGTCGACGCCTATGAGCTTGGGCTGAAGCTCGACCTCCGCCGGTTCCGTTTGAGCGCCGCGCTTTTCTATCAGAAGTTCGAACAGTTCCAGCTCAACACCTTCAACGGCATCAGTTTCGTCGTGGAGAATGTGCAGTCCTGCAAGGAGGCGCTCACCCCTGTGGCAGGGGTATCGCCCAATCTCGGGAGTTGTTCGGGCGGGACGCGGCCGGGCGTCATCTCCAAGGGGATTGAGCTTGAGGCGGGGCTGTTCCCGACGGACGATGTGGCGGTGACGGCGGGCTTCACCCATGCCGACACCGAATACCGCTCCCGGCTGGTGGGCAGCGGCGGGCGGCCGCTTCCCGATGCGCTGGCGCTGCTGCCGGGGCAGCAGCTTTCGAACGCGCCCGAATATGTCGTCACCACCGGCTTCACCTATACGCCCGAAATCAACGCAATGGGCATGCGCGCGCTGTTCCACGCCGACATGCGCTACATGTCCGATTTCGACACCGGGTCCGACCTCTTCCCCGAAAAGCGGCAGGACAGCGTGACCACGCTCAACGCCCGCATCGGACTCACCGGCCCGGGCAAGGTGTGGAGCCTGGAGTTCTGGGGCCAGAATCTGCTCAATGTCGATTACACCCAGACCATCGCCAATGCGCCGGGCCAGGGCACGGGATCGGCCGGTCTGGTGCAAAGGGGCTATGCGGATTCCGCGACCCAGATGTTCATCAACTTCCCGGCGGAACCGCGCACCTATGGCGTGACCGTCCGCACCACCTTCTGAGCCTTTCGGGGGCCGCGTCACATATAGCCGTGGTCGCCCAGCCCTTCGAACGGGGTCCACTCCTCGGCCTTGGGCAGGGGCGCGAACATCGCGTCGATCATCGCGTCGCTCACGTCTTCGGGGCGCGCCGGCTTCCACACCGGCGCATTGTCTTTTTCGATCAGCAGCGCGCGCACGCCCTCGATGAAATCATGGCTGGCCGCCATGTGCGCCGCGATCGCATATTCAAGCCGCATCTCGTCGGTGAAGTCGCGTTGCTCGGCGCCATGGGCGAGCAGCCGCAGCGCCACCTTGCATGAGGTGGGCGATTTCGCGCCGATCGTGCGCAATTCCTTTTCCGCCCATTCCGACCCGTCCTCCTCCAGCGCGGCCAGAATGTCCTCCAGCCGGTCGCTCGCGAACAGCCGGGCGATGTGGGGGCGATTGCGTTCGATCCGGGCGGGGGGCGCCACCACGTCGCTCGTCCGCAGGAGCTGGTCGATGTAATGCGGCTGGCTGGCGATGGCGGCCTTTACGCCGGAAAGCGCGTTCGACGGCAGATAGTGGCTCGCCAGCCCCAGGTCGAGGCATTCCGCCCCGTCCAGCCGGGCGGTGGTCAGCGCCATGAACTGCCCCACCCGGTCGGGCAGGCGCGACAGATACCAGCCCGCACCCACATCGGGGAACAGGCCGATCGTCGCCTCGGGCATTGCGAACACGGTGTTTTCGGTCGCGATCCGATAGCGGCAGGGCAGGGCAACTCCAACGCCGCCGCCCATGGTGATTCCGTCCATGAACACGGCGATCGGCTTGGGATAGCCGAACATCAGATGGTTCATGCGATATTCGGCGTGGAAGAATCGCCGCGTCGCGTCGGGTCCATGCTCCACCGCCGTCCGGACATCGCCGCCGGCGCAAAAGCCGCGTCCCTCGCCATGGTCCACGATCACCGCCTCCACCGCGGGGTCGGTGCGCCATTCGAGCAGGGCGGCGCTGATCGCCTCGCACATCTCCAGCGTCAGCGCGTTGATCGCGCGCGGTCGCGTCAGCGTGATATGGCCCACACGCCCATGGGCGCGAATTGTCACGTCGGCCGTCATCATTCCCCCCTTGCGGCGCTGTGAGGCCAGGGTGCTGACCCTAGGCGCGCACCGCCTTGGCGATGCCGTCCAGCAAACCGTTCACGAATCCCGCCTCGCGCTTTTCGTAGAATGCCTTGGCGACGTCGACATATTCCGAGATGATCGTTCCGGTCCGCACATCGGGCCGCGCGATCAGTTCATAGGCGCCGCAGCGCAGGATCTGCCGCATCGGTTTGTCCAGCCGCTCGATCGTCCAACCGGCGGCGAGCTTCGACACGATCTGCGCGTCGATTTCCGTGCGCCGCGCGTCAACCCCCGTCACCAGATCGTCGAAAAACGCGACTTCGGCATCGTGATATTGCTCGTCCTCGATTTCCGCGCCCAGCCTGTGGTTGTGGAATTCGGTGAGGAGGACGGGAAGCTTCGTCGCCTCCATCTCCTGCTGGTAGAGCGCCTGCACGGCGGCCAGCCGCGCGGCGGACCGCGATGCGGCCCGGTTGGGCTTTGCCGTCGCCGTCACTGGCCGAAGCGTTCCCTGAGCGCCATCATCGCCAATGCCGCGCGCGCGGCGTCGCCGCCCTTGTCCTTTTCCGATTTGCGGGCGCGCACCCATGCCTGGGCTTCGTTCTCGACGGTCAAAATGCCGTTGCCCACGGCAAGTCCATCCATCGTCAGCGCCATCAGCCCACGGGCGCTTTCATTTGACACGATCTCGAAATGATAGGTTTCGCCGCGAATGACGACCCCCAGCGCGACGAACGCATCATAGCGGCCCGTCTCCGCCGCCATGGCGACCGCCCCCGGTACCTCCAGCGCGCCCGGCACGGTCGCGATTTCCACGCTGTGGCCCGCATCCTCGAGGACGGCGCGCGCGCCCTCGATCAGCGCGTCGTTCAGCGCGTCATAATAGCGCGCCTCGACGATCAGTATCCTCGCCATCAGGCTTCCGGCTCGCTGATCGGACGTTCGCCGACGATGTTGAGGCCATAGCCCTCCAGTCCGACCAGCGTGTGGTGCGAGTTGGTGAGCAGCACCATCTCGTGCACGTCGAGATCGGTCAAAATCTGCGCGCCGATGCCGTAATCGCGCAGTTCATCCATGTCCTGCGCGCTGCCGCCGTCGGCCTTCAGGATGCGGCTGAGTTGCCCCGGCCCGGCCCGGTTGATGACCACGACGACGCCGGTGCCCTCTTCGGCGATAAGGCGCATCGACTGCTCAAGCAACCGCGCGCGCGGCGTCACGGCCCCGAACATGTCGCTCAAGGGCGACATCACATGCATGCGGACCAGCGTTGGCTTGCCAGGGTCGATCCGGCCCTTGACCAGCGCCAGATTTTCCCCGCCCGACGCCTTGTTGGTGAACGACTTCGCCACCCAGTCACCGCCGAATTCGCTCTTGAACGGCAGTTCGGCCACGCATTCGACAAGATGGTCGTAGCGGCGGCGATAGGCGATCAGGTCGCGGATCGTCCCGATCTTCAGATTGTGAAGCTGCGCGAAGGCGACCAGATCGTCCATCCGCGCCATGGTGCCGTCGTCCTTCATGATCTCGCAGATCACGCCGGAAGGGTTGAGGCCGGCCAGCCGCGCCACGTCCACCGCCGCTTCCGTATGGCCCGCGCGGACAAGGACGCCGCCCTCGCGCGCGACCAGCGGAAACACATGGCCCGGCGTCACGATATGCTCGCGGTCTTTCGACGAATCGATAGCGACGGAGATCGTCCGGGCGCGATCGGCGGCCGAAATGCCGGTCGTCACGCCGTCGCGCGCCTCGATCGATACGGTGAAGGCGGTTTCGTGCCGCGTGCCGTTGTTGCGGCTCATCAGGTCCAGCCCAAGCTGGTCCACGCGCGACTTGTTGAGCGCAAGGCAGATCAGGCCGCGACCATGCTTGGCCATGAAGTTGATCGCGTCGGGAGTCGCCATCTGCGCGGGGATGACGAGATCGCCTTCGTTCTCGCGATCCTCGTCGTCCACCAGAATGAACATGCGGCCGTTCTTGGCCTCGTCGATGATTTCCTCGACGCTCGACAAAAACGCCTTTTTCATTTGCTGTTCCTCAGCGACTGCATGCGCCCAAGATAGCGGGCGATCACATCTATTTCGAGATTGACCTCGCGACCGGGCTCCAGCGTTTCAAAGCTGGTCACCTGCGCGGTATGCGGAATGACGTTGATGCCAAACCGCACGCCGCCGCCGGGCAGGTCGTCCACCGTATTCATCGTCAGGGAAACCCCGTCGACCGCGATTGACCCCTTGGGCGCCAGAAACGGTGCAAGCTCGGCCCCGGCCTCGATCTCTACGCGCTGCGAATCACCCTCTGGCGCGACGGCGGCGATTCTGCCGACGCCGTCGACATGGCCGGTGACGATGTGGCCGCCAAGTTCGTCGCCCACTTTCAGCGCGCGCTCAAGGTTCAGCCGCCGTCCGACGGTCCACTGGCCCTGAGCGGTGCGGCGCACGGTTTCGGTCGAAACATCGACGGCAAACCAGCCCTCATCCTTGTCCACCACCGTCAGGCATACGCCCGAACAGGCGATCGACGCGCCCAGATCGACGCCAGCCATGTCATAGGCGGCGCGCACCCGCACGCGCAGGTCGCCGCGCTGCTCGATGGCGTCGATCGTGCCGACATCGGTGATGATTCCCGTGAACATGCGAGATGCCCTAGCGCGTGCGAAGGTAGACGTCGAGGGAGTCGGCGTCGAACCTTCGCTGATCCGTCATGCGCCATCGCCCGTGCGCCGCCGACAGGTCGGCAAGGCCGATGTCGCCCAGCGCAGGCCTGCCCCCGCCGATCAATATGGGGGCGCTGTAAAGCAGCAGCCGGTCCACCAGATCGGCGGCGAGGAACGCGGCTGCGGTGGCGGCCCCGCCTTCCACCAGCAGATGGTCGACCTTGTCCAGCGCGGCGATGTCGCCGGGGGACTTGAGGCTCTCCCAGCCGTTCGCCGCCTTGCCGCCGGTCAGCACCGCGCGCCGGGGGGATCGGTCCTCAAGCCCGGTCAGCCGGACGTCCAGCTTCGGCGCGTCGGCCTCCAGCGTGCCGCGCCCCACCAGGATCATCTCTGCGCGCGCGCGCTCCAGATGGGCATGGGCGCGCGCCGCGTCCCCGGTGATCCACCGGCTCCGGCCATCGGCCATGGCGATGCACCCGTCGAGCGATGTCGCAAGCTTGAGCGTCACATGCGGACGGCCCAGCCGCTGGCGGGTGAAGAAACCCGCCATCATCGCTTCGGCCTCGTCGGCCCTTGTCCCTTCAATGACGCTGATGCCGGCCGCGCGCAGCCGCTCCGCGCCTTTGCCGTCGGTGCGCGGGTCGGGATCGCCAGCGCCGATCACCACACGCGCGGGACGCGCCGCCGTCAGCAGGTCGGCGCAGGCGGGGCCGCGCGCGCTTTCATGGGCGCAGGGTTCCAGCGTGACATATACCGTCGCGCCTTTTGCGGCGACGCCCGCCTGTTCCAGCGCCATGGCCTCGGCATGGGGGCGTCCTCCGGGCGCGGTCCAGCCGCGTCCGACGACCCGGCCGTCGCGCACGATAACGCAGCCCACATTGGGGTTGGGTGCTGTCCTGCCACGGCCGCGCGCCGACAGGGCGAGCGCCGAACCCATCCAGCGGCGGTCGGTGTCGGCGATGCCCCCCCCGCCGGTCATTCGATGCCCAGCGACTTGCCCAGCTTCTGATATTGACGGCGGCGCTCTTCTTCCTGCTGCCTTTGCACCGCCTGGTCGCGCCGCTGCCGCGCTGCGATTTCGGCCTCGCTGCGGTTGGCGCGCCAGTTCTCGACATAGATGATCTGCTCGCCCGGCCCGAGCTTCCGGAAATCGCTGTCGAGCAGGAAGCCGAACAGGACGGCAAAGGTCATGGCGAAGGCCAGCGCCAGAAACAGCCAGCGTCGCCGGTCCATGTTGCTGAACATGGATTTGAGATCGCCCGCAGCGTCGCGAAAGGCCGGTTGCGGAAACGCGGCGCGCTTCGGCCGGCGGGGCGCGGCCATGGGCGTCAGTGGCATTGGTGGGCGCGGTTCGTCCATCGATGCTAGATAGGGACTATTGCCGCCCGCCGCCAGATGCGCGGCCATATTCGGCGGTTTGGGCCTGTTCCCGTCCGATGTGCTGTTCTCCGCGAAGCGCGGCGCGCTCCACCTGTCGCTGGCGTTCGGCGAAGCGCGCCTTGCTCTCCTCGTCGCGCTCTTCATGGCAGGCGGGACAGGTCACGCCTTCCACATAAAGCGGGGACAAGCGGTCCGCCGGGCTCACCGGCATGCGGCATCCGTGGCACAGCGCGTGGCTGCCGGGGGCAAGGCCGTGGCCCAGCGCCACCCGCTGATCGAAGACGAAGCATTCGCCTTCCCAGAGGCTTTCTTCCGGGGGCACCCTCTCCAGATATTTGAGGATGCCGCCTTTCAGGTGATAGACCTCCTCGACGCCGCGCGCCTTGACGAAGGCGGTGGCCTTTTCGCAGCGGATTCCGCCGGTGCAGAACATCGCGATGCGCGGCGGCTTGTCGCCAAAGCCCGATGAAAGCCTGTCGAACCAGTCAGGAAAGTCCCTGAACGATGCGGTCTGGGGATTGATGGCGCCGCTGAAGGTGCCGATATCCACTTCATAATCGTTGCGGGTGTCGATCACCACCACGTCCGGCGCGCCGATCAGCGCGTTCCAGTCCTCCGGGTCGACATAGGCCCCCGTGTCGCGCGCCGGGTCAATGCCGGGCACGCCCATGGTGACGATCTCCCTCTTCAGCCGCACCTTCATGCGGAAGAAGGGCATTTCGGCAGCGTCCGATTCCTTCACGTCAAGAGCGGCGCAGCCGGACAGGGCGCGGATATGGGCAAGCACCCGGTCCACGCCTTCGCGCGTTCCGGCGATGGTGCCGTTGATCCCCTCGGGCGCAAGCAGCAGTGTACCTTTGGTCCCGGCCTCCCGGCAGACGGCTTCCAGCGGCGCGCGCAGCGCCGCATGATCGTCAAAGCTCGCAAAGCGATAGAGCGCGGCGACCACCACCGGCAATGCATGGGTCATCAGATGCCGCCGTCCACCGGATGCCAGCCATGCGCCTTCAGCCCTTCCATCAGCGCCGTCGCGCAAAGGTTCAGCTGGTGCGGGTCGGTGGACCGGATGACGAAGTTCGCGCCGACGCCGCCGTCCCGGAAAAAGGGATAGCTGCCGATCTGGCATCCCTCGTGCGCCCGTTCCACCTTCAGCAGCAGTTCGGCCACCTCGCTTTCGGCGACGCTGCAGCCGATGGTGTGCGACAGCATCGGCCTGCCGCCTTCCAGCGTGCCGCTCAGCGCGTCCATCATGTTGAGCGCGATTCGCGGCACGCCTGCCAGCACGAAAACGTTTCCCATGCGGATGCCGGGCGCGCCCGATGTCGCGTTCTCGATCAGCTCGGCGCCTTTCGGCACCCGCGCCATGCGCAGCCGGCCCTCGTTCAGCCCGCCCCGGCTTTCGTAATAATCGGCGAGGATCGCCCTCGCGCGGGGGTGGATGACGACGGGCACGCCAAACGCCTGCGCAACGGCGTCCACCGTGATGTCGTCATGGGTCGGCCCGATTCCGCCGGTCGTGAACACATAGTCATGGGCAGACCTGAGCGCGTTCACCGCACTCACGATCTGGTCCATCAGGTCCGCGACGATCCGCACCTCGGCCAGGCGGACGCCCTGCACGTTCAGCCATTTCGCGCTGTTGGCGATATTGGCGTCCTGCGTCCTGCCGGACAGTATCTCGTCGCCGATCACGACAAGCCCTGCTGTCCAGATGCGCTCACTCACTCGCCATGACTCCCGAAAGCGGCTCTTCGCTCGCAAAAATGATCCTGCGTTGCTATATGCGCATTTATGACCAGTTACACCATCGTAGAGGCGGCGGAAGACGCCGAAATCGCGGGCAGCGCGATCAAGCTCCATGGGCCGGACGGCTTTGCCGGCATGCACACGGCCGGGCGGCTCGCCGCCGAGGTGCTCGACATGCTCGCGCCGCATGTCGTCCCCGGCGTCACCACGGACGAGCTGAACCGGCTCGCCCATGACATGATCGTCGCGGCAGGGGCAGCGCCTGCGCCGCTCAACTATCGGGGCTTTCCCAAATCGATCTGCACGTCGATCAACCATGTCGTCTGCCACGGCATTCCGGGGCCGAAAACGCTGAAATCGGGCGACATCGTCAATATCGACGTCACCACCGTCGTCGACGGCTGGCACGGCGACACCAGCCGCATGTTCCTTGTGGGCGACGTTCCGCTGAAGGCGCGCAAGCTGGTGGACGTCACCTATGAGGCGATGATGCTCGGCATCGAGCAGGCGCGCCCCGGCAACACCATGGGCGACGTCGGCCATGCCATCCAGAGCCATGCGGAAAAGCACCGCTACGGCGTGGTGCGCGATTTCTGCGGGCACGGGCTTGGCCGCGTGTTCCACGATGCGCCCAATGTCGTCCATGTCGGGCGTCCCGGCGCGGGCATCGTGCTGAAGCCCGGCATGTTCTTCACCATAGAGCCGATGATCAACGGCGGCCGTCCCGATGTGAAGGTGCTGGACGACGGCTGGACGGCGGTGACCCGCGACCGGTCGCTGTCCGCGCAGTTCGAGCATTCGATCGGCATCACCGAGACCGGCTGCGAGATTTTCACCGCAAGCCCCAAGGGCCTCAACGCGCCGCCCTATCTCTAGATTTTCTGCAGCGTGACCTGCGCGACGTCGATCCCGCCGCCGCGAAAGCCGCCTTCGCAATACATCAGATAATATCGCCACAGCCGGTGGAAATGCGCGTCGAAGCCGGGCGGCAGGCGCGCTTCGGAGACCGCCGCGTCGAATCGCTCCCGCCAGCGGCGCAGCGTTTCGGCATAGTGCGCGGCATAGCCCTTGCGGTCCTCCCACGACAGGCCGTGCCCCTCGGCGATGGCGCGAAAGCGCCGCTCCGAAATCAGCAGGCCGCCGGGAAAGATATAGGTCTGGATGAAGTCGGCGTTGCGCGCATAGCCTTCAAAGATCGCCTCGTCGATCGAGATGAACTGCACCGCAGCCTTTCCGCCGGGCCTCAGCACGCGCGCGACCGCTCCCAGAAAGTCGGGCCAATATTCCTGCCCTACCGCTTCCACCATTTCGACACTCGCGATCGCATCGAACCGGCCGTCGACGTCCCGATAGTCGGTGAGGCTGAACGTCACCCGGTCGGCAAGGCCCGCCCGCTCCACCCGGGCGCGGGCATGGGCAAGCTGTTCTTCCGACAGGGTGATGCTGGTCACCTGCGCGCCATATTGGCGCGCTGCGGTTTCGGCCAGATAGCCCCAGCCGCTGCCGATCTCCAGCAGCCGGTCGCCCGGCTTCAGGTCCAGCCGGTCCAGCAGCAGGCGCACCTTTCGGGCCTGCGCCTGCTCCAGCGGCTCGGCGGCGGAGACGGGTTCGGCGAAGACGGCGCTTGAATAGGTCAGCGTCTCGTCCAGCCAGGCCTGGTAGAAGTCATTCCCGAGATCGTAATGGAAATTGATGTTGCGCCGCGCGCCCGTGCGGGTGTTCGCCTGAAACGTCCTCACCAGCCGGTTGAACAGCCGGTTCGGCCCCGACGCGCGGCCCGCCTCGCCCAGGCTGATGCGATTGACCATGAACAGCTCGAACAGCGCCACCGGATCGGGGCTTTCCCACTCGCCTTCCATCCAGGCGCGGAACCAGCCGACCGAGCCGCTCACCGCCAGCCTGACGAGCGCGCGCCAGCTGTTGAGCGCGACCGTCGCGTCCGGCCCCGGCTTCCGCCCGCCGAGCGTCCGTTCGCTCCCGTCCGGCAGGCGGAGCCGGATGGAGCCTTGCTCCAGCCCGGAGTCGATACGGTCGAGCAGCCGCGCCGCGCCGCGTCCGATGATGCGCGACACCAGCCCGCCGCCCGTGGAAAAGCGCCTGTCGGCGGTCAGCAGATGTCGTCCGCGCGGCGGCGGATAGATGGTGGTCATGGCGTTTCGGATATTGGGCGCGCGGCTCAGCTTTTTCCAGACTTTACCGCATCAAGCGCCGCCAGAGCCCGTGCCCGCGCTTCGGCATGGCCGATGAGCGGTTCGGGATAGCCCGCGGGCGGCGAGGGGGCCGTCCATGGCTCATGGATATGGGCGTCATCCAGATCGCTGAGTTCGGGCACCCATTCGCGGATATAGTCCGCCGCGTTGAACTTCGCGCTTTGCGAGAGCGGGGCCATGATGCGGTAAAAGGGTGCGGAATCCACGCCGGTCCCCGCCACCCATTGCCAGTTCATGCTGTTGTTGCCGTAATCGGCGTCGACCAGCGTGCCCCAGAACCAGCGCGCGCCGTGCTGCCAGTCGATCAGCAGATGCTTGATGAGGAAGCTGGCGGCGATCATCCGCACGCGATTGTGCATCCAGCCCGTCGCCCAGAGCTGCCGCATTCCCGCATCGATGATCGGATAGCCGGTACGGCCTCGCGTCCATGCCTCGAAATCGGCCTTGCCCGATCGGGCGTTGATCGACCGCCAGGAAAAGCCGTCGAACTGCTCGCGCCCGTTTTCCTCGCCCAGCCGTGGAAATTGCTGCACCTGGCCAAGCGCAAAATCCCGCCATGCCAGTTCGCGCAGGAAAGGCCCGGCTCTGGCGTGCGCCTGTTTTGACGCCATGTGCCACACCGTGGCCGGCGAGATTTCGCCGAAGTGGAGGTGCGGCGAAAGCCGGGACGTGCCCTCGACCGACGGCAGGTTGCGCGTGGCGTCATAATCGGCGACTTCGGGTAGGAAGTGCCTGAGCGCGGCCTTCGCGCCTTCCTCGCCCGGGGTCCACACGTCAAAGCCCTTTGCCCAGTCGGGGCGCCTGGGCAGCAGTTTCCAGTCGGCGAGCGCCTCTCCGCGCGGCGGCTTCGGCAACGGCTTCAGGCTTTGCGGCGCGGCCTCGGGCTTGTGCGGCGGCATCTGGTCCAGCAGCGCCCGCCAGAAAGGCGTGAAGACGCGATAGCTCGCCCCGGTGCGGCTTGTGACCTGTTCCGGCGGGGCAAGCGTTGCGCCATGGTGCAGCACAAGCTCCACCGATTTCGCGAGCCGGGCCTCGGCGCGCCGCCACCAGGGTTCATGATGCTGCACGGCATGGACGCGGCGAATGCCGGTTTCCCGCGCCAGTTCCGCAAGAACCTCGTCGCATTTTCCGCGCAGCAAAAGCAGCGGTGCGCCCTTGTCCTCCAACGCCGCCGACAGGCCTTTCAGGCTGTGGTGCAGCCACCACCGTTGCGCAGCACCAATGCGCCAGTCGCCGGGCGTCTCATCGTCCAGCACATAGACGGGAAGCACCGGGCCATCGGCCGCGACAGCGCGCACGGCGGGCTGGTCGAACAGCCGCAGGTCTTGCCGGAACCAGAGGATGGAGCCTGCCGCCACGCCGCAAGCCCGTGTGGCCTAAAGCTCGGGATGTCCCCCCGGCGTCACCTTCCACGTCTGCCCCTTGGCGAGCAGCGCGTTGAGATCGGCCGTCTTGCCCTTGGCGGCTTCCAGATTCTGCGTGACGACGGCGCTTTCAAAGGTCGGTGCGGGGTCGCAATAGATGACGCCGAGCGCGATCGGGAATGCCGGATAGGGCATGTCGATCAGCATCTGCGCGACGCCCTTGTTCGTCTCGTCATGGACGATGACGCCGGCCGCTTCCCAATTGCCGTCCACAACCTCGACCACTTCCAGCTTCAGCCGCTCGCGGTCCAGCGTCAGGCCCTTCGCGCCATTGTCGAACAGCATCGGCTTGCCGTTTTCCACCCAGATCTGGTTGGCGGGCGCGGCCTTCTTCTCGGTGAAGCTTTCGAACACCGCATCGTTATAGACGATGCAGTTCTGGTAGATTTCGACAAAGCTCGCGCCCTTGTTGGCGTGCGCGCGCTTCAGCACTTCGGGAAGGTTCTTGTGCGTGTCGATGCCGCGCGCGACGAACCGCCCGCCCGAACCGAGCGCGAAGGCGCAGGGGCTGGTGGGCCGGTCCACCGATCCGAACGGGGTCGACGGCGATTTGGTGCCCACCCGGCTGGTGGGTGAATACTGGCCCTTGGTCAGCCCGTAGATCTCGTTGTTGAACAGCAGCACCTGGCAATCCAGGTTGCGCCGCAAAAGGTGCAGCATATGATTGCCGCCGATCGACAGGCCGTCGCCGTCGCCGGTCACCAGCCACACGTCCAGTTCGGGGTTGGCGAGCTTCACCCCCGTCGCCACCGCCGGCGCGCGGCCGTGGATAGTGTGGAAGCCATAGGTCGCCATGTAATAGGGAAATCGGCTCGAGCAGCCGATGCCGCTCACGAACACCGTCTTCGCGGGGTCGGCCCCGATTTCCGGCATGGTGCGCTGCACCGCCTTCAGGATCGCATAGTCGCCGCAGCCGGGGCACCAGCGCACTTCCTGGTCGGAAGCGAAATCAGCGGCGGTGAGCTTGGTCATCTCGTTCATATCATCATTCCCGTTCGTCCCGAGCGAAGTCCAGGGACGTTCCCGCGCGTGTCTCGACTCGGCTCGACACGAACGGGTCCGACTATCCTACCCCAGGGCCTCCTCGATGGCGGCTTCGATCTCGCCGATCCGGAACGGTTGGCCCGACACCTTGTTGAGCGGCCGCGCATCCACCAGATACTGGTCACGCAGCACCGTCTTGAGCTGTCCGGTGTTCATTTCCGGCACGATCACCTTTTCATAGCTCTTCAGCAGCGCGCCAAGGTTCTTCGGCAGCGGCCAGACATGGCGGATGTGGATATGGCTGACGTCGCGGCCCTTCGCCCGCTGGCGGCGCACCGCCTGATGGATCGGCCCGAAGGTCGATCCCCAGCCCACGATCGCCAGCCTGCCGCTGGTGTCGCCAAGGCACACATCCTGCTCGGGCACATGGTCGGCGATGCCGTCCACCTTCGCCTTGCGGATGTCGGTCATCGCCTGGTGGTTGGCGGGGCCATAGTCGAGGTTGCCGGTGCCGATCTGCTTTTCGATGCCGCCGATGCGGTGCATCAGTCCGGGCGTGCCGGGCTTGATCCACGGCCGCGCCAGCTTTTCGTCGCGGGCATAGGGCAGCAGAGGCTCGCCTTCGGGCGGAAGCTCGTCATGGAACTTCACCGGAAAGGGCGCATAGCCCGCCATGTCGGGCACGGCCCATGGCTCGGCGGCGTTGGCGATATAGCCGTCGGTCAGCAGCATCACCGGGGTCATGAACTGCACCGCGATTCGGCACGCCTCGATCGCGGCGTCGAATGCGTCGACGGGCGACCGTGCTGCGATCACCGGCATCGGCGTATCGCCGTTGCGGCCGTAGACCGCCTGGTACAGATCCGATTGCTCGGTCTTGGTCGGAAGGCCGGTGGAAGGCCCGCCGCGCTGCGAGTTGACGATGACGAGCGGAAGCTCGGTCATCACAGCAAGGCCCATCGCCTCGCCTTTCAGCGCGATGCCCGGCCCCGACGATGAGGTGACGCCAAGCTGGCCCGCATAGGATGCGCCGATCGCCGATGCGATGGCCGCGATCTCGTCTTCAGCCTGAAAGGTCGTGACGCCGAATTCCTTCAGCCGCGAAAGCTGGTGCAGGATGGCGGATGCCGGGGTGATCGGATAGCCGCCGAAGAACAGCGGCAATCCGGCAAGCTGCGCGCCCGCGACAAGGCCCAGCGAAATCGATTCCGCGCCCGTCACGGTGCGGTAGAGGCCGGGCGCTGCAGGCGCGGGATTGACGTGATACTGCTTCATCGGGCCGCCGATCTCGGCGGTCTCGCCATAGGCATGGCCCGCGTTCAGCGCGGCGATATTGGCGTCGGCGACGGTCGGGTTTTTTGCGAACTTCGCCTTCAGCCAGTCGATCAGCGGCTGGCGGTCGCGGTCGAACATCCAAAGCGCCAGCCCCAGCGTCCACATGTTCTTGCTGCGCAGCGCTTCCTTGTTGCCAAGGCCGAAGGGCTTCACCGCATCAAGCGTAAGCTGGCTGATGTTGAACGCGACGAGCTGCCATTTGGCGAGGCTGCCGTCCTCAAGCGGGTTTTCCGTATAGCCCGCCTTGGCGAGGTTGCGCGCCGTAAACTCGCCCGAATCGGCGATGATAAGGCCGCCCGGCTTCAGCGCGCCGACATTGGTCTTGAGCGCGGCCGGGTTCATCGCGATCAGCACGTCCGGCTCGTCGCCTGCCGTCTCGATGTCGCTGGACCCGAAATTGATCTGAAAGGCGGAAACGCCGAAGGTCGTGCCCTGCGGCGCCCGGATTTCTGCCGGGAAATCGGGAAAGGTCGCAAGGTCGTTTCCGGTCAGCGCGGTCGACAGGGTGAACTGGCCACCCGTCAACTGCATGCCGTCGCCGCTGTCGCCCGCAAAACGCACCACCACCGCTTCGACATTCGTCGCGCCGCCCTGGCTTGCTTCTTCAATCGTCTTGGCCAAAGTCGCCATGGTCACCCCGGAGATTCCTTAGTGTGCATTCCCTACGCCTTCGGCGCAGGCGGCACAAAGTAGAAAAATTGCGGCCCGCTAAGGACAGGCCATGCGCCCGGCTTCTCATATGGGGCGCGCGGCGGCCTTGATAAAGGGGGCGGTCCCGACCTACAGCGCCCGCGGCGCAACTGTGAAAAGGCCTTGGGTCATGAGCGAGCTTCCCTATCGTCCCGGTGTCGGCGTGATGCTGCTCAACCGCCAGCGCCATGTCTTCGTCGGTCAGCGGATCGACAGCACGGCCGAGGCCTGGCAGATGCCCCAGGGCGGTATCGACAAGGGCGAGGAGCCCCGCGCCACCGCGCTTCGCGAGATGGAGGAGGAAACCGGAATCGCCCCCCGGCTGGTGGAGATCGTCACCGAAACGCCCGGCTGGCTGACCTACGACCTGCCCGAGGATCTGGTCGGAAAGCTCTGGAAGGGGCGGTATCGTGGCCAGCGGCAGAAATGGTATCTCGCGCGCTTTCTGGGTGCCGATTCCGACGTCAACCTCGCCACTTCGCACCCCGAGTTCCGCGCCTGGAAATGGGCGAGCGCGCAGGAGCTTCCCCATATGATCGTGCCGTTCAAGCGGCGGCTTTACGCCGACATCGTGGAGGCATTCGGCGACTGGCTGAAATAACGCGCGATCATCGCCGAAATCGGCCCATCCCGTCTTGACCCTCGCCGCCCCAGCGTTCACCAATACCCCGATGACCGAAGAAACGATCAACAGCCTGATTCCCTATGACGAGATCGTGCAGGATGCGCTGCGCGCCGTCATCGGCCGTGTGCTTGGCGAGGTGGAGGCCGCTGGCGGCCTGCCCGGCGGCCATCATTTCTACATCACCTTCCGCACCCGCGCGCCCGGCGTGAACATTCCCGGCCACCTGCTGGAACGCTTCCCCGAGGAAATGACCATCGTCATCCAGAACCGCTATTGGGATCTGAGCGTGAGCGAGGACCGGTTCGAGGTGGGGCTGTCGTTCAATCAGGTGCCGGCAAAGCTCAGCATCCCCTATGCGGCGGTGACGTCCTTCGTCGATCCGGCGGTCAATTTCGCGCTCCAGTTCCAGGTGCAGGGCGCCGAGCTTGATCTGGACGAAAGCGAAACCGCCGAAAACGACGGACTGCCGCCCGCATCGCCGCCCGACGACGGCTCCAACGTCGTGGCGATCGATTTCAAGCGGAAGAAGTGAGCCGCACCCGGAAGGAAACGGACAGCTTCGGGCCGATCGACGTACCGGCCACCGCCTATTGGGGCGCGCAGACCCAGCGATCCATCCGCAATTTCCCTATAGGGGGGGAGCGCATGCCGCTTCCGCTCGTCCATGCGCTCGGGCTGGTGAAGCTGTGCGCTGCACGGGTGAACGCCCGCAACGGCGGTCTGGATGAAGTGACGGCCAACGCCATCGTAACTGCGGCCGGGGAAGTGGCGGAAGGAAAGCACGACGACCAGTTCCCGCTTGTCGTCTGGCAGACCGGCTCGGGCACGCAGACCAACATGAACGCCAATGAGGTGATCGCCGGGCGCGCCAATGAGCTGCTCACCGGCACGCGCGGCGGCAAGAGCCCGGTCCATCCCAACGACCATGTCAACATGGGCCAGTCGTCGAACGACAGCTTCCCCACCGCAATGCACATCGCCGCCGCGCGCGAGGTGACCGGCAGTCTGGTGCCGGCGCTTCGCCATCTGCACGGCCTGCTCGCCGCCCATGCCGCCGGCTGGGACGATATCGTCAAGATCGGCCGCACCCATTTGCAGGACGCGACGCCGCTGACATTGGGGCAGGAATTTTCCGGCTATGCCCGCCAGCTGGAAGATGGAATCGCGCGGGTGGAGGCGGTCCTCCCCCGGCTCTGTCGGCTGGCGCAGGGCGGCACTGCGGTGGGGACCGGGCTCAACGCGCCTCCGGGCTTTGCCGAAGATTTCGCCGCCGAGGCAGCGACCGCCACCGGCCTTCCTTTTGCGACCGCGCCCAACAAGTTCGAGGCGCTCGCCACCCATGACACGATGGTGGAGCTTTCGGGCGCGCTCAACGTGCTTGCCGTCAGCCTCACCAAGATTGCCAACGACCTGCGGCTGCTCGGCTCCGGCCCGCGCTGCGGCCTTGGCGAACTGCGCCTGCCCGAAAACGAGCCGGGCAGCTCGATCATGCCCGGCAAGGTCAACCCCACCCAGTGCGAGGCGCTGACGATGGTGGCGGCACAGGTCATGGGCAATCACATGGCCGTGACGGTGGGCGGGCTTCAGGGCCATCTGGAACTGAACGTCTTCAAGCCGCTGATCGCCTATAATGTGCTGCAATCCATCCGCCTGCTGTCCGACGCGGCGATGAGCTTTGCCGATCGCGCGGTTGCGGGGCTTGAGCCCGACCGCGAACGGATCGCGGCACTTCTGGAACAGTCGCTGATGCTGGTCACCGCGCTTGCGCCGGAGCTTGGCTATGACAACGCCGCCAGCATTGCAAAGCACGCTCATGCCACGGGCAAGACCCTGCTGGAAGCGGGTCTGGAGCTTGGGCTTGTGGACGAGGAGACGTTTCGCCGCCTCGTTCGGCCGGAGGAAATGGTGAGGCGTCAGCCCAGGGGTTGAGGCTTTCGTTTCTCGATCTCGTCGATCACCCGCCCCGCCAGCTGCCGCAGCTTTTCTTCCTGACGGGCGGTGAGCGGCCCTCGCGCCACCACATCGATCGCGCAGAGCGCGCCGATCGGCGTTCCGTCCCGCAGGATCAGCGGCGCGCCCGCATAGAAGCGCAGGCCGTTCTCCGCTGTCACCAGCGGGTTGCCCCGGAACCGCTCGTCCCTGCTCGCGTCGGGCACGCACAGCAGATCATTGGGGTGCAGCATCGCGTGCGCGCAGAACGAGCAGGCGCGCGGCGTCTCGCTGATATCCAGCCCCACGCTTGCCAGAAACCACTGGCGATCCCGGTCGATCAGCGAGATCGCGGCCGTGGGCGTGCCCATCGCGCGCGCGGCTTCCGCCACGATCGCCTGAAACACCGGGCCGGGCGGGCTGCCGATGATTCCATAGCTGTCCAGCACGGCCTGTCGGCGCGTTTCGTCCTTCGGCCTTCGCGCGGGTGAGAAGAAGGTCAGTCCGGTCACTGGATTTCCTCAGGCCATTGCCGTTCTTGCGGGGGCTTTCATTCGGGCAGGAGGCTGGTCCTGCGCCCGGCCCATGTGGGCATGGGCGATCCGCAGCGCGTTTTTTCCGCTTTTCTTCACCTCATACATCAGCGCGTCGGCATATGTGATGAACGCCTGCGGGTCGGCGGGTGCGTCGCCGTCAAAGATCACCGCCCCCATGCTGCACGTCACTTCGAAAGGCAGCGTTTCCATGATCCGGCTCAACCGCGCGTGGAGATGCTCGGCCGCCGAATAGCCACGGGCGGGCGATGCGGTGGTCATCAATATGATGAACTCGTCCCCGCCCACCCGGCACAGGCTGTCGCTCTTGCGGATCGACGCCGACGCCGCCGAAGCGAACGTCTTCAGCACATCGTCGCCAACAGCATGGCCATGGGTGTCGTTGACCGTCTTGAACCCCTCGAGATCGGCATAGGCGAGCACCAGCGTCAGCTTGTGTCGCCGGGCAAGCGCGACGGTGGCGGCGATCCGGGCGTTCAGCGCCTGTCGGCTATAGGCCCCGGTCAGCGCATCGACGTTGCCGCGCGTGCGCTCGGCCTCGAAGGCGCGCCGGAAGCCTGCGACCAGCATCACCACCACAGCCACCACCAGAACGCGCATCCCGGCGTTCCATATGGCGGTCAAATCCCTGCTCATCGCACCTTCGGGCTGGAGCGGCCCCGGTCGTCCTTCCTGCAGAATGGTGAGGACCGCCGCGGCCGTGCCGGTGACGAAACCCGCCCTCGCACCCAGCGCCCAGGCCGCTAGGCACATGGGCAGCAGGTTCAGCGGACCGACCGATACCCTCGGGCCGGTCAGATAGTCGGCCACCGCGATCGCCGCGACTCCGATCACGACGGCAATGGCGGCCTGGCGGCGCGACCGGGCGGTCATCCAGTCGATCAGCGCCGTGACGCGACCGGTGGCGAATGCCGGTTCCGGGCCTTGCTTCTGCATTGCCAGATTCGCCCCATGCGTTTGTTCAGAAAGGCGTTTGATGGGGCAGGCTGGTTAATCAATGTTTAATGTTGCGGCCGCGGACGGCCAAAAAAACAACGGTCAGAGCCCCCAATAGCGGGGCGCGCCATAATAATCGTACAGCCTTTCGTCATAGCTCCGGTCGCTCGGCCGGTCCGCCTCGTCCAAGCGCAGCATCGGGGCCTGCTCCAGCTTCTGGCGCGTCAGGTCCACGACATAGCCGTGCCTTTCGGGATCGTAGTCCAGCAGGTTCCAGGGCAGCGGGTGGACGTGCGATCCGATTCCCAGAAACCCGCCGAACGAAAGCACGGCATAGGCCACCTGGCCGGTATGCTTGTGGATCATCACGGAATGAACGCTGCCCAGCTTTTCGCCTTTGGGATTGAATACCGGCGTGCCTTCCACACGGGCCGACGAAATCAGCTCATGGCTTTCATCAAGGACATTTTCGAGGTTTGCGTCCGTCATCATCCGTCTCCTGCGGTGAAGAAGTGACTGACGTCCGCACTATATCATTTTCGCTCGGCCCTATCCACAGCCCTGGGGCGTTCAACCGGCCTGCCAAATACTTATCGCATCGACAGGCCAGACCAGCATCAGCACGTTCAGCGTCAGATTGTCGCGGATCATGGCGAGGGTGAAAAGCTCCATCATGATCGCGATGGCGATGGTCGCCGTCACCGGCAGCCGCCGCGCGATGAAAAAGCCCAGCATCATGAAGCCGATGTCGCTTGCCGAATTGAGGATGCTGTCGCCGTAGTAATCATAGGCCAGCGTCACGGCGCGGTAGCGGTTGATGATCGCCGGGCTGTTTTCGGCCACCTCCCACGCGGCCTCGATCGCCACCGCCGCCGTCATCCGCCAGCCCATCGGCTTCTTTTTCGCCACCAGCCACAGCAGCCCATAGAAAATGAAGCCGTGGATGATGTGGCTGAAGCTGTACCAGTCGGCGATATGCTGCGAGTTCTGGGCGCTTGCGACCACGCCGTGCCACAGCTTCACGTCGCCGCAGCGGCAGATCGGCGCACGTCCCATCAGCCACAGGATCGCGGCCGCCAGCGCGATGATGCCCGCAATCCTTGCCCAATGCTGCCGCTTCATACCCCCATTCCCCACCAGATGACTTGACGCGCCTAGCCCAAGTGACGCACCGAACGCCATGGTCGATGCAATTCCGTTTCCAAGGCGCGGTCTGATGCTGGTGCTCTCGTCCCCCAGCGGGGCGGGCAAGTCCACGCTTTCGCGCGCCGTGCTCGCCGCTGACGAGAATATCGAAATGTCGGTTTCGGCCACCACCCGGCCCCAGCGGCCGGGCGAGGTGGAAGGGCGCGATTATTTCTTCAAGACGCCCGAGCAGTTCGACGCGATGGTCGCGGGCGACGCCTTTCTTGAATGGGCGCATGTCTTCGGCCACCGCTATGGCACGCCCGCCGCACCCGTGGACGCCATGCTCGCGCGCGGCCATGACGTGCTGTTCGACATCGATTGGCAGGGCACGCAGCAGCTTCGCCAGAAGCAGGTGCTCGCCGATCTGGTCAGCATCTTCATCCTGCCCCCGTCGATGGCGGAGCTGGAGCGCCGCCTGCGCGCGCGCGGTACCGATTCGGACGATGTCATCGCCGGGCGCATGGCCCGCGCCGAGGCCGAGATCAGCCATTGGGCGGAATATGATTATGTCCTCATCAACCGCGACGTGGACGCATGCCTCGCCCATATCCGCACAATATTGGCGGCGGAACGGTTGAAGCGGGTGCGCCAGCCCGGCCTCGTCGATTTCGTGCGCGGGCTCGATACGAAGACTGGGTAGGGAGCCTTAGCGCGCGCCGATGGTTCTTCCCTCGTAACAAATGGGGAGAATGCGCATGACCCGTTTCGTCATCGGTTGTGTCGCGGCTGCGGTCGCCATGTTTATCCTTGGCTTCATCCTTTACGGCTCGCCACTGTCGATGCTCGCCTATGCGACGGCGAGCGACGCCGCCAACGCCTCTGTCCAGAACGCGCTTGCCGCCAATCTGCCGAAGACCGGCACCTATATCGTGCCCTGGCCCAATTCGGCCGAAGGGACGGTGCTGTACGGGCGCGGGCCTGTTGCCACCATCCATTACAATACGGGCGGCTTTTCGTTGGCCGATCCAAGCGCGATGATTGGCGGCTTCATCCATATGCTGGTCAGCGTCACGGTGCTTGGCCTTGCGCTGCTGCTGGTGGCCGCCCGCGTCGCCGACTTCGCCAGCCGGGCGCGGATGGTGGTTTATTTCACCCTCGCCGCCAGTATCTACATCACGCTCGCCGACCCCATCTGGGGGCATCAGGACTGGATTTATTCAGTCTATCACTTCGTCGCGGATTTCATCATTCTGGCGGCGGGCGGCATCGTCATCGCCCGCTGGTTCCTGCCCCGGCCTGCGTCAGTGTAGCAGGCTCAGGAATCGCGCGCTCGCGTCGAAATCGCCCCGGCGGGAGACGCGGGCTTTTTGCGCGAGTTCGTCGTCGCCCCATTGCTCGGCCTGCCAAAGCTCGTCGACATGGCCCGCAAGCCAACCGGCCTCGGCGTCGATCTCCCGCTCCAGCATGGCAAGGCCGATCAGCAGCGATCCCGAAATCGTCACCAGCGCATTGAGCCCGGCCAGCTCGAACGGGGTTCGCGCCGCCACCGCCGCGCGCAGCCGCTCCAGCGTCGCTGCGGGCTGGGGGTGGTGGATGACGCCGGTCGTCGCGGTAAACTCCACGTCATAGCGCCGCCGCGCCCAGTCGATCACCGGATCCCAGGCTGCCGCCTGCCGTACAATCAGCGACGGCGGACTGTCGGCGCGATAGGCGACAAGATCGCTTTCGCCGAACACGGCGAGGCTCGCCGCAAACAAGGCGGGGTCAGGCGCGATCCGGTCGATGGCTGCGTTGGCGAGCCCCGTCAGCGGCATGGAGCGCGGGTCCAGCTTCGCGCCCTGTGCATTCCATTCCCCGGCAATGGCGTCCGCCAGCACTTGTGTCGGCACGAGGAGCGCCGCCTTGGCGGGCGTGCGGACGGGGCGGCCGTCCAGCGCGATGCCGAAGCCGCCCTCCATCGGCTGCGCCGCCGCCTTGTCGAAAAAGCGCTTCATTGCCTTGGGCTGCGCCACATCCGGGCAAGCAGTTGCGGGATGATCAGCACGTCGATCAGCCCCAGGATCGTGATCGGTGCGCCGATCATCGCATCGCCGCCCGGCGTGATCAGGTCGCCCTTCCAGATCAATATGCCCAGCAGGACCATCGCGATTCCGGCCATCCGCACGATCTGTATCACCAGATAGCGGTTGCGGGCATGGATTTCGGGGTTGGTCATACCGGCTCCTCCATCAGGGCGATCAGCGCGTCGGCGGTGTCGATCACATATTGCGCGCCCGCCTCGTGCAGTTCGTGCGCGTCATGATAGCCCCAGGTGACGCCCACGGATCGCGCGCCCGCCGCGCATCCCATCGCCATGTCGAAACTGGTGTCGCCGATCATCAGCGTGGCTTGTGGGGTCGCGCCCGCTTCCGCCATGGCCGCGTTCAGCATCGCGGGGTGCGGCTTCGACGGGTGGCGGTCGGCGGTCTGAAGCGTGACGAACCGGCTGCCGATGCCGTGATGCGCCAGGCACAGCCCCAGCCCCCGGTTGGACTTCCCGGTCGCAACGCCCATCAGCCAGCCGCGCGCGTCGATCTCGTCCAGCAGCCGCGCGATTCCGGGGAACAGCGGCTCGTTGACATGGCCGTCCGCGCGCAGCGTCTGGAATGCGCGCTTGTAGCTTTCCGCCAGCGCCTCGTGCAGCGCGGGGTCGTTGTCCGGCAGCAGCGCGCACATTGCCTGGACCAGCGACAGGCCGACCACCCGGCGCGTCGCATGCGGATCGGGCGGGGGCAGGCGATGGATGTCGAACGCAATCTCCATCGCGCGCACGATATTGGCCTGGCTGTCCACCAGCGTTCCGTCGCAGTCGAAGACAACCAGCCTGTTCATTGCCGTCAGTTGCCGCGACTCCGGCTGCGCCGCTCGCCGCGCCGCTCCTTGCGGCGGGCCTTGGCCGCCGCCGCCGCGCGCTTTGCCTGCACCTCCGGATCGTTGTCGGGATCGAAGCTTTCGATCGGAAGATCGCCCGCCGTCAGATCGAACCCCAGATGCGCGATGCTCTCGGCGAAATGCCGTGGGGCTTCGGCCATCACGTCCAGCACGTCGCCATCGGGGTGATCGATGCGGATGCGCCGCGCGTGCAGATGCATCTTGCGGCTGATCCCGCCGGACAGGAACGCCTCCGGCCCGCCATATTTGCCGTCGCCGACGATCGGATGGCCGATCGCCGTCAGATGCGCGCGAAGCTGGTGGGTGCGGCCGGTATAGGGTTGCAACTCCAGCCAGCAGGCGCGGTTGCCCGCCCGGTCGATCACACGATAGCGCGTGCGTGCGGGCAGGCCGTTCTCCTTGTCGACGTGCATCTTCTCGCCGCCCGTTCCGGGCTGCTTGCCAAGCGGCAGGTCGATGATCCCGTCCTCGATGGAAGGCACGCCCACCACCAGCGCCCAATAGACCTTCTTCGCCGTGCGGCTGGAAAAGGATTTGGCGAAAAAAGCGGCCGCGCGCTGCGTGCGCGCCAGCAGCAGCGCGCCGCTCGTGTCCTTGTCCAGCCGGTGGACCAGCTTGGGCCGCGACGGGGCGTCGAACAGCAGCCCGTCCAGCAGGCGGTCGACATGGTCGGTCGTCTTGGTCCCGCCCTGTGTCGCAAGGCCGGGCGGTTTGTTGATGACGATGGCCGACCGGTCGCGGTGAATGACCATCGACTGGACATAGGCGGCCTCGTCCTCCGCCAGCGGGGGCCGTTCCTTGCGTGGTGCCGCAAGCGGGGAGGGCGCGCTTTCCGCAGGGGGCACGCGGATCGTCTGGCCTGTCTCGACTCGGTCGCCGGGCGTCGCCCGCTTGCCGTCGATTCGAAGCTGGCCGGTGCGCGCCCAGCGCGACACGGTGTTGAACGTCGCCTCCGGCAGATGGCGCTTGAACCAGCGGTCCAGCCGGATGCCGTCGTCTTCGCTGCCGACGGTGAAGCTGCGCACGTCGCTCATGCCGCCGCCCGCACCAGATGAATTGCGATCCACAGCCCGGCGACTCCTGCCGTTATCGATATCGTCGCATAGGCCAGCGCTGTCGGCAGCGCGCCTCGCAGCAGCATCTCGTACAACTCCAGCGAAAAGGCCGAAAAGGTGGTGAAGCCGCCAAGGAGGCCGACGCCGATGAACAGCCTGATCTGCTCGCTGCCGCCGGTGCGCGCCAGAACGCCGGCCAGCAGGCCCATCGCCAGGCTGCCGGCGATGTTCACGCTGAGCGTCCCCCAGGGATAGCCCGGGCCAAACAGCGCCAGCGCCCAGCGCCCGCACAGATAGCGCAGGCCAGCGCCGATGCCGCCGCCGGTCATCACCAGCAGAAGGTGGATTGGTTGAAAAGCTGCCATTCGCCCCCTCTAGAGCAGGATATGCGATCAGTCGACGCCGAAGGTCCAGCCTTCGGTCCGCGCGATCTCCGGCCCCATGTCCTTGGGCTGCCAGTAGAGCGGGTCCGCCGCGATTTGCCGCAGCCCGGCCGCCGCCGCCAGCACGTCCGTCTCATGGTCGCTGTACGCTGCTCCTGCGGCGGGGGCTGATCCCAGGCGCGCAAGCACTGCGTTGAGATCGTCCATCGTGCGCAGCTTCAGGCCGCGCGCGCCGCCCATGCGGATGAAGGCGCGGCAATAGATTTCCACCAGCATGCTTTGTCCCGGCGGCCCCTCGTCGAACGGCCAGACCGCCAGCGCATCGCCCAGATGGTGCAGCAGGCGCATTCCTGCAAAGCTCGCCTTCGCCACCTGCGCCGCGCCGATCGCGTCATAGACGGTGGACGCCTTGCCGCCGCCTTTTGCGTTGAAGGCCAGCTCGCACTGGCGGAAGTGCATGAAATCGGCCTTCTTTCCGTCGGCCGCGCCGAAATAGAAGTGGCGGCGGTGGTGTTCCTCCAGAAAGCTCGCCGCGCCCAGATCGTCGTCCGCGCACTTTGCGTCGACATAGGCCCAGAAGCCCCGCGCATCGCCCGGCACGTCCTCGCCCGGCAGATAGCATCCGCGCACCATTCGCGGCGGCGCGAAGCTGAAATCCATTCCGATCAGCCAGCGTTCGCTATCCGCCGCCCGTTCGCGCAGCCAGTCCAGCACCTCCCGGCGTGACCAGACGTGGCCGGGCGCGATCAACTCCGGAGGGGCGTCGCCCGGCCCGCAGGCGGCGATCGCAATGCCCTTGTGCCGTCTGCCCTTGGCGCCCGACCAGTCGATCGCGGCAACGCGGGTGAAATCCGTCACAACCCTTCCGTCATGCTGAACTCGTTTCAGCATCCATGGACATGGCGTTTTCGGTACATCCCCTCACGGTGTTCGTGGATCCCGAAACAAGTTCGGGATGACAGAAAGCGAACGAACCGGTCACTCGCCCGCCCGCCGTTCCTTCCTGAGCCGGTCCCAATAGGCCAGCCGCTCGGCGATCTTCACTTCAAAGCCGCGCGGCGAGGGGGTGTAGAATCCCTGCGGCACCATCTCTTCCGGCCAGTAATCGTCGCCGGAAAAGGCGTCGGGCGCGTCATGGTCGTAATCATAGTCGCGGCCATAGCCGATGGTCTTCATCAGCTTTGTCGGCGCGTTCAGAATGTTCTTTGGCGGCATCAGCGATCCGGTGTCGCGGGCTGTGCGCTTCGCCGCCTTTTCCGCCTTGTACGCCGCGTTGGATTTGGGCGCGGTCGCCAGATAGAGCGTCGCCTGCACGATCGCCAGCTCGCCTTCCGGGCTGCCGAGGAAATCATAGGCGTCCTTGGCGGCGAGGCACTGGACCAGCGCCTGCGGATCGGCCAGCCCCACATCCTCCGACGCAAAGCGCACCAGCCGCCGCAGCAGGTAGAGCGGTTCCTCGCCCGCTACCAGCATCCGCGCGAGATAATAGAGCGCGGCCTGCGGGTCCGACCCGCGCAGCGATTTATGGAGGGCGGAAATGAGGTTGTAATGCCCCTCCCGGTCCTTGTCGTACACCGCCACGCGCCGGTGGAGCAGCTTTGAAAGCTCGGCCGGGGTCAGCGGCTGGTCGATGCGGATCGAATAGAGCGTCTCCACCTGATTGAGCAGAAAGCGCCCGTCGCCGTCCGCCGTCGCGATCAGCGCCTCGCGCGCGTCGGCGTCCACCGGCAGCGCGCGGCCCTCCGCCGCCTCCGCCCGCTCCAGCAGGCGTTCCAGCGCATCGCGGTCCAGCCGGTTCAGGATCAGCACCTGGCAGCGCGAAAGCAGCGCGGCGTTCAACTCGAAGCTGGGGTTTTCCGTCGTCGCGCCGACGAGCACGACCGTGCCGTCCTCCACATAGGGAAGGAAACCGTCCTGCTGCGCGCGGTTGAAGCGGTGGATCTCATCCACGAACAACAGCGTCTGCGTGCCAATGCGGGCATGCTCGCGCGCTTCGGCGAAGGCCTTCTTCAGGTCCGCCACGCCCGAAAACACGGCGGATATGGCGATGAAGCGAAGGCCCACCGCATCGGCGAGCAGCCGGGCGATGGTGGTCTTGCCGGTGCCGGGCGGCCCCCAGAGGATCATGCTTGCCAGCCTGCCCGCCGCCACCATGCGGCCGATCGCGCCGTCCGCGCCGGTCAGATGCTCCTGGCCTACGACATCCTCCAGCCGTCGCGGGCGCAGATGCTCGGCCAGCGGCTGCGCTGCTTCGGGAGTCGCCGAATCCGGCTCGGATGCAAACAGGTCTGCCATCCGCCCTATTTAGGACGAACAGGCCCGAACCGCGAGGGGTTCAGGCAAAGCGCACGGCGTTGATGGGCGGCAGCCGGAAGGGGCTCTGGCTCCACCGCTCGCCCGCATCTTCGCTTAGCCACAGGCCGCCCGTGGTCGAACCCATCGCCAGCCGCTCGCCGCTTTCGTCCACCTCCAGCGAATGGCGATAGATCAGGTCGTAGCCATGGGTCTGGGGCAGCCCGTCCGTCAGCGTGTCGAACGATTTGCCGCCATCGGTGGTGCGCGTCACCACCAGCCGCCCGTCCTTTGGATAGCGGTACTCGTCCTTGATCGCCGGCGCGAACCAGGCGGTGCCGGGCCTTTCGGGATGGACGGCGACTGCAAAGCCAAAGCTCGGGTCCACCGTCTCGTTCTGGCTCCACCCGTCCACCCCTGTTTCCGAATGGAAGATGCCATTGTGGTGCTGGATCCACATGGCGTCGGGCGCGGCGCGGCAGCGGACCAGCCGGTGCGGGTCCTGCGTCACCGGGTTGCGCTGCTGTTCGGGCGGCATATAGGTGGCGACCAGTCCGTCGCCGGCCGGCCGCCAGCTTTCGCCGCCGTCCGTCGTCTCCCACACGCCGCCGCAGGAAATGGCAATTGCGATCCGCCTGCCGTCGCGCGGGTCCAGCGATATGGAATGGATGCCCGGCTTGTCATAGCCGCCGCCGAACCATTGCGGACGGCTCGGCTGGTCCCACAATGCGCGGTTCAGCGTCCAGCTCTCGCCGCGGTCCTCGCTGCGGAACAGCCCGCCGGGGATGGTGCCTGCCCACAGCACTCCCGGCTCGCCGGGTCCGCCGGTCTCCAGCGACCAGAGCAGGTTCAGGCTTGGCGCATCCTCCTTGTCCGCATCCACCCCGGCATAGGATGGCGCGGCAATCTCGGTCCAGCTATCGCCGCCGTCATCGCTCCGGTGCAGCTTCACGCCGAAATGGCCCAGGTCCAGCGCGGCATAAAGCGTGCCGTCGCGCGAATCGTCCAGCATCATGCTGACCGGCGATCCCATGAAGGAGGTGCGGGCGATGTCCCAGTCGCCCTGCCCCTTGCGGCGCAATTCGAACAGGCCCTTGCGGGTCGCGGCAAACAGACGGTCCGACATGTCCACTTCTCCTGACCCTAGCCCCCCGAAAGGGCCTGCATCACATAGACCTCGCTGTCATCGTCAAGCAGGGTGGCCAGCGCCGTCTCGCGCGGCTGCATCACATCGTCGACGAAGATTGCGATATGTTTTCGCACCCGGCGCTGGTCGTCCAGCACATAAGCGGTAATGCGGGGATAATCGGCGGCGACCGCTTTCAGCAATTCGTCAACCGTCCGCGCGGCATAGGGCGTCGGATCGACCGGCCCCAGCGCCTCGAGATGGGTGGTGAAGGCGATTCTCGGCAAAGGCGGCGCTCCGCGTTCCCGGCTTCCGGCCAGTCTAATGGTGCCGGGTGAGGGGATCGAACCCCCGACCTTCGGTTTACAAAACCGCTGCACTACCGCTGTGCTAACCCGGCCCGGCCCACGCTTTCCGCGATCGCTCCGGCAAGGTCAAGAGGCGGCCGTCTCCGCCGGGGTGCGCGCCTGTATGGCCAGTGCATGCACCCGCTCCGCCAGCAAGTCGCTGAGCGCGGCGTTCACCATGCGCTGGCGCTCGACCCGCGATCGCCCCTCGAACGCGGCCGAGGTGATCTTCACTGTAAAATGGCTTTCGCCGCGCGCATCATGGCCCGCATGGCCCCGGTGCTTTTCGCTGTCGTCCATCACCTGGAGCGATTCCGGGGACAGCGCTTTGCGAAGGCGCGTTTCAATTTCGCGTGCAATCGGTCCCATAACCGGTCCAATTCCCCAATTCTTTTCCTATATAGGCGCTTTGGCACGGATCGCAGCGGAGCGGAACAGCATTGGCGGACGGCGGCGGCATGGGTGAAGGCGAACGGCAGGGCAGCGCATCGGCGCGCCGTCCCGGCCGCTTCCATGGGCGTGTCGCGGCCGACGGGCGCGGCTGCGAGCATCCGGGCTGCGAGGAAGCCGGGGAGTTCCGGGCGCCCCGCGACCGGGCGGCGCAGGGCGCGGGGCCACCGGCCGATCGCTGGCGCTGGTTCTGCCTCGATCATGTCCGCGCCTTCAACGCGGGCTATAATTATTTCAAGGGCATGACTCCCGATGAGATCGAGGCTGCGCAGCGCCCCCTTGCCGGGTGGGAAAGGGAAACGCGGGTCTTCGCCGCCAATGGGGATCCGGAACCGGCATGGTCGCGCTTTACCGATCCGGCGGATATATTGAGCGCGCGATTCGCCCGTTCGGCGGTGGAGCAGCCGGTTTCGCGCAACGGACAGGTGCTTTCCGGCGAGGATCGCAAGGCCCTGAAGGTGCTGGGGCTGGACGCCTGCGCCAGCCTGCACGACATCCGCCGGGCCTATGCGGAGCGGGTCCGGCGCTATCATCCCGACAAGAACGGCGGGGACCGCACGCACGAGCGGGCTTTGCAGGCCGTGATTTCGGCCTATACGCATCTGAGAAAGGCTCCGGCCTTCTCCTGAAGGAGCAGTGAAAGTTCGTCATGGCCAGTTTGCCTGAAATCAATCCCGACACCCGCGCCGATACGGTGATGGACGCGCCGGACCTCAAGGTCTCGGCGCGCGAGCTGTTCGGCCTCGACACCGACATGATGGTGCCCGCCTTTTCCGAAAAGGACGAGCGGGTGCCCGATCTGGACCCGAGCTATGTGTTCGATCCCGACACGACCATGGCGATTCTCGCGGGCTTCGCCCACAATCGCCGGGTGATGGTGCAGGGCTATCACGGCACCGGCAAGTCGACGCATATCGAGCAGGTTGCCGCGCGGCTGAACTGGCCGTGCATCCGGATCAACCTCGACAGCCACATCAGCCGCATCGATCTGGTCGGCAAGGACGCGATCGTGCTGCGCGCTGGCCAGCAGGTGACGGAGTTTCGCGAGGGGCTGCTGCCCTGGGCGCTCCAGACGCCGACCGCGCTCGTGTTCGACGAATATGACGCCGGCCGCCCGGACGTGATGTTCGTCATCCAGCGCGTGCTGGAGGTGGAAGGCAAGCTGACGCTGCTCGACCAGAACCGCGTCATCCGGCCCAATCCGTGGTTCCGCCTGTTCGCCACCGCCAACACCATCGGCCTTGGCGACACGACGGGCCTCTATCACGGCACGCAGCAGATCAACCAGGGCCAGATGGACCGCTGGAACATCGTCACCACGCTCAACTATCTGCCGCCCGAGACCGAGGTGCAGATCGTGCTCGCCAAGTCGGGCGAATATGATCTGCCCGGCGGCAAGGAGACGGTGCAGAAGATGGTGAAGGTGGCCGAACTCAGCCGCCAGGGCTTCGTCAACGGCGACATCTCCACCGTCATGAGCCCGCGGACGGTCATCACCTGGGCGCAGAATGCGCTGATCTTCGGCGATGTCGGCTTTGCCTTCCGCGTCTCGTTCCTCAATAAGTGCGACGAGATCGAGCGGCCGCTGGTAGCTGAATATTATCAGCGCGTCTTCGGCAAGGATCTGCCCGAATCGATCGCGCACCGCGCGGCCTGACGGGCGGGGGGCTGAACGGTCTTGGCCGAGAAAAATCCCCTTGAGGATTTCCGGCAGGCGCTCGGCGCGGCCGCCCGCGCCCTTGCGCACGATCCGGAGGCGGAGCTGGGCTATACCGCCGACGCTCCGGGCATGTCCGAAAAGTCGATGAAGGTGCCGATCCCGGGGCGCAATCTCACGTCCCGGCAGATCGCCGAGGCGCGCGGCTGGGCCGATGCCTTTGCGCTGAAGCTGCGCCACCACAATGCCGCCGCCCATGCGAAGTCCCGCCCGGTGGAGCCGGTCGCCCGCGCCGTGTTCGATGCGCTGGAGCAGGTGCGGGTGGAGGCGCTTGGCGCGCGGGAGATGGAGGGCGTCGCCGCCAATCTTTCGCAGATGGTCGAAACGCGGGTCCAGGCCGATCCGATCGTCCGCGCGCGCAACAAGGCCGAAGTGCCGCTTGCGACGGCCGTGGCGCTGATGCTTCGCGAAAAGCTCACGGGCGAAGCGCCGCCCGCGCAGGCGATCACGCCGCTGATGCTGGTGCGGGACGAGATTCTAGAAAAGGCCGGTGGCGACCTCGACGCGCTGGAAGGCGCGCTTGCCGATCAGCAGGCGTTCGCCGATCTTTCCACCCGGCTGCTGCGCGATCTCGACCTGCTCGATGCCGAGGCGCAGCCCGAAATCGATCAGGACGAGACCAGCGAGAACGAAGGCGAGGACGAATCCCAGCCGGGCGAGGACGGCGAGGATCAGGACGACAGCGGCGGCGCTCAGGATCAGCAGGTCGACGCCCGGCCCGAGCTGTCGGACGGCGAGGGCGAGGAGGACGATCAGGGCGAGGCCGAGGGCGAGGGCGACGGTGAAACCGACGCCGACCTTGGCGAAGACGGCGCGGAGGGCATGCTGCCCGTGCGGCCCAACCGGCCGTTCTCCGATCTTGCGCCCGGCTTTGATTATCGCGCCTACACCCAGATGTTCGATGAAACCGTCGCCGCGCAGGAACTGTGCGACGAGGAGGAGCTGACGCGCCTGCGCGCCTATCTGGATCAGCAGCTCATCCATCTGCAGGGGGCCGTGTCCAAGCTCGCCAACCGGCTCCAGCGCCGCCTCATGGCGCAGCAGAACCGGAGCTGGGATTTCGATCAGGAGGAAGGGCTGCTCGATAGCGCCCGGCTATCGCGCATCATCGCCAACCCCTCGCATTCGCTGTCCTACAAGGTGGAGCGCGACACCGAATTTCGCGATACGGTCGTGACGCTGCTGATCGACAATTCCGGGTCGATGCGCGGACGGCCGATCTCGATTGCGGCCATCTCGGCGGATATTCTCGCCCGCACGCTGGAACGCTGCGGTGTGAAGGTGGAGATTCTGGGCTTCACCACCCGCGCATGGAAGGGCGGCCAGTCGCGCGAGAAATGGCTGGCGGAAGGGCGGCCCGCGCTGCCCGGCCGTCTCAACGACCTGCGCCACATCATCTACAAGACCGCCGACGCGCCCTGGCGGCGCGCGCGCAAGAACCTGGGCCTGATGATGCGCGAGGGCCTGCTCAAGGAGAATATCGACGGCGAGGCGCTGCTCTGGGCGCATGGGCGGCTGATCGCCCGGCCGGAGGATCGCCGGATATTGATGGTGATTTCAGACGGCGCGCCGGTGGATGATTCCACCCTGTCGGTCAATTCCGGCGCTTATCTTGAAAAGCATCTGCGGCAGGTGATCCACTGGATCGAGAACCGCTCGCCGGTGGAACTGATCGCGATCGGCATCGGTCATGACGTCACCCGCTATTATCGCGATGCGGTGACGATCATGGACGCCGAGCAGCTTGGCGGCACCATGGTGGAACGGCTGGCCGAACTCTTCGATGAAGATGGCGCTCCACAGCGGGCGGCGTACCGGGCATAAAAAAGTGCGCCGGAACCTGATATCCCGGCGCACAGGGTGAAGAACTGGTTGTCGATCAGCAGCGGCTGTCGCTCTTGTCGATCGCGCGTCCGGCAAGTGCGCCCACGCCGCCGCCGATAATGGTGCCCGCCGTCTTGTCGCGGGCGATCTCATTGCCCAGCAGGCCACCGGCGATCGCGCCGATCACAAGCCCGCCCGTGCCGTTGTCGCGCTTGCAGCGATAGCCGGAATAGCGCCGGTCGCCGCGATAATATCCTGCATCGCGATAATATCCGCGGTCGCGGTCATAGCCGCGATCCCGATAATGCCCGCGATCATGCTTCTTGTGCCAGTGATGCTTGCCCCTGTCGTGGGCGAGGGCCGCGGTCGGCGCCGCTGTCGTCGCCATCATCGCCGCGATCGCAATCCCTGAAAAAATCTTCTTCAGCATAGTTTTACTCCATACCCTGAAAGACCGGCGTCTGGCCCCGCGCCTTTCGATGAAACCAATCTGCCCCGATTCGCGTGAGCGGAAGCTGAACGGGGCAGAAAGTGGACGTTCAGCCGCGCCCGGCTTTCGGCTATGGACCGCTGCCATGATGAAGCGCCTCGCCTGCCTGCTCCCTGCGCTCCTCCTCCCCGCGCTTGCCGCCGCATGCGCGCCCGTGCCCCCACCTGAGGCGGGTCCAGCCAGTCTTCAGGTCACCGCGACCGCGATCCCGCTGTCGACCGACGATCCGGCGCGGACGCGGGTCGGAGCGCTCGAATATCGCGGCGGGGTGCATCTGGACTCGCGCGATCCGCGCTTCGGCGGACTGTCGGGCCTGCGCTGGGATCGCGCGCGGCTTCTCGCCGTCAGCGACGCGGGCGACTGGTTCAGCTTCAATGTCCGGGAATCGGGAGGTCGACTCACCGGCGTCGCCGATGTCCGGATCACGCGCCTTTCAGGGGCGGACGGCGCGCCGCTATCCGGCAAGAAGGCGGGCGACGCCGAGGCGCTTGAGCTTGTTCGTCCCTGCGCTGACGGCAATTGCCAGCCCACCGGCGCGCTTGTCGCGTTCGAGCAGGACCATCGTCTCTGGGCCTATGATTTTGCCGGGGGGCTGCCTTTAGGTCGGCCGCGTCCGGCTGCGCTTCCGCCCGCCTGGCTGTCACGCCTGCCTGGCAATGGCGGGATGGAGGCCCTGGCCTCGGGGGAGGGCGTCACGCTGGTCATTTCCGAATCGCTGCGAACAAGCACGGGCGCCGCAGTCGCGCTTGTCCGGCTGGGCGGGGGAGACTGGCAGGAGGCCGCGGTTTCGGTCGCTGAGGGGTTCAGCCCGACCGACGCCGCTCACCTTGGCGGCCGGGAGTTCCTTATGCTGTCGCGCCATTATTCGCTGATGCACGGCATCGCCGCGCGGCTGGACCGGCTCAGCGTGGAGGTGGGCGACGACGGCAGGCCCCGAATCGCAGCCGTGCCGCTGGCCGTGTTCGCGCCGCCGCTCAGCATCGACAATATGGAAGGACTGGCCGTCCGCCGCGAATCCGGTCGACAGTTCGTCTATCTGCTGTCGGACGACAATTTCAGCGGGCTTCAGCGCACCCTGCTGATGAAGTTCGAAATGGTCCGAAAATGACGACGGCCGGCGTTGCGCCGGCCGTGCGTAGTCCGTTGCCGATGTGGCTCAGGCGGCGGGCTGCGCCTTTTTGGCGAGTTCGCGTTTCAGACGGCGCGCGCGCAGCGACAGCTTGGCTTCGGAGGTCTTCAGCAGCCAGTTGTCGAGGCCGCCGACATGTTCGACCGAGCGCAGCCCGTTGGTCGAAACGCGCAGCCGCACCGAACGGCCGAGGCTGTCCGACATCAGCGTCACATTCTGCAGATTGGGCAGAAAGGTCCGCTTGGTCTTGTTGTTCGCGTGGGACACATTGTGGCCCACCTGACGGCCCTTGCCGGTCAATTCGCAGATCCGCGACATTGTCTAAATCCTGTTTACGGCTGAAATCTATGATTCCGGCTTGCGTCCGGAAAGATGGCGCGCATAAGCGAGCGGTCGTCATTCGTCAAGGCTTCGGGAGGTTTGCCGCGCCATGCCATTATTCGTTATCCAGTGTACCGACCGGCCCGGATCGCTTCAACTCCGCCTGGATACGCGCCCGGCGCATCTGGATTATATGAACGGGCTTGGCGACCGGCTGGTGGTGGGGGGACCGTTTCTCGGGCCGGACGGACAGCCCAACGGCTCGATGATCGTGGCGGATTTCGCCGATCAGGCCGCCGCCGATGCTTTTGCTGACGGCGACCCTTATAATAAAGTCGGGCTTTTCAGCGATGTGTCCGCCCGGGCATGGAGAAAGGCGCTTCCCGTCGACTGAACGCTATTGCGAGCCAGTCTCATATGCATTACTCTCCGTTCAAACAGATTCGGAAGAGGAAAGCATGGTCGTCTGTGTCTGCAATGCCATCCGGGAAAAGGATGTCCGCGCCGCAGTTCGTTCGGGCGCTTCGTGTCCGTCTTCGGCATATGCGCGTGCCGGCCACCGTCCCAAGTGCGGGCAATGCTTTCCCTTCGCGCGCGAGATCATTGCGTCGGAGCAGGGCTCGACCAATCAGATTTGATTGCGACGCATTGGCAATTGCTTGAAAATCGGCGCTTTTCTGCCGGTATATGTTGACCCTCCCGCTGCCATGGTTCATGCTTTGCACCCATTGATCGGAGTGTGAACGATGAAGGGCGACCCCAAGGTCATCGAATATCTGAACGCCGTCCTCAAGAACGAGCTGACGGCGATCAACCAGTATTTTCTCCATTACCGAATGCTCGAGCATTGGGGCGTCAAGAAGCTCGCCAAGTTCGAATATGGCGAATCGATCGACGAGATGAAGCACGCCGACAAGGTGTCGGAGCGTATCCTGTTCCTTGACGGCCTCCCCAATTTCCAGCTCCTCGGCCGCCTTCGCATCGGCGAATCGGTCGAAGAGGTGCTGAAAGCCGACCTTGAGCTGGAGATGGAGGCGCTTCCCGTGCTGAAGGAGGCGATCGCCCATTGCGAAAGCGTGCGCGATTTCGTCAGCCGCGATCTCTTCGCCCATATCCTCGAAAGCGAGGAAGACCATGTCGACCAGCTTGAGACCCAGCTCGACATGATCAAGCTGATGGGCATTGAGAACTATATCCAGCTCCAGTCGGAATCGACGGAAGACTAGATTCTGCGCGGTTTGGATGTCATTTCCCGCTCACCCTGAGCCTGTCGAAGGGTTAGCGGAAGGAGGCGCTGGCTTCCGACAAGCTGAGCCTGAGCGCTCCCGGCCTCGCGAAATCGCTGTCCTACAGCAAACCGGATCGGTTAATTCGATTCGGTCCTTGCAGCTCGAGATGCGGGGGCGGGCGTTTTCGTCCGTGCTTCGGCGCGGGCGGAAGATGACCGGCGTGGGAGTCCCGGCAAAAGGTCGAGGCTTCGCACGGCACATAGTCAGCAGGTGACAGCAGGCCCGTCGCATCAAGCTGGGTCATAGCGGCCGCCGCTGGCGTCAAATCCCGATGTGCTTCTTTTTTTGAACACAGCACTATCGAAACCATCGGGTCCGGGCACGAAATGCGGCAACCCCGCGCCGGTCATCAGTCCTTGACGCCACCCGGCCGCCCCGCGCGCCGGGCCATTGGCGCATGTGCAGGGACATGGAGGGCGCGAGAGGCGCGCGACGTGCGTTGGCTCCCCACCTTCGTCATGCTGAACTTGTTTCAGCATCCATGAACACGGCATCGCCCCATCGAATCTCCCGCCACTCCACGGCCTTTCCAACCTTTTCCTTGTTGCGACGCGGCATGAGTGCTAAGGGCGCGCCCGATTTCCGGCTCATTTTTTTGAAAGACTTCCGCGATGTCCCTTCGCAACATCGCCATCATCGCGCACGTCGATCATGGCAAGACCACGCTGGTGGACCAGCTTTTCCGCCAGTCCGGCACCTTCCGCGACAACCAGCGGGTCGCCGAGCGCGCGATGGATTCCAACGATCTCGAAAAAGAGCGCGGCATCACCATCCTTGCCAAATGCACCAGCATCGAATGGCACGGCACCCGCATCAACATCGTCGACACGCCCGGACACGCCGATTTCGGCGGCGAGGTGGAACGCATCCTGTCGATGGTCGACGGCGTCATCCTGCTCGTCGATTCGTCCGAAGGCGCGATGCCGCAGACGAAGTTCGTGACCGGCAAGGCGCTGGCGCTGGGTCTTCGTCCCATCGTCGTCGTCAACAAGGTGGACCGTCCCGACCAACGCATCCAGGAAGTGCTCGACGAAGTGTTCGATCTGTTCGTCAGCCTCGACGCCAGCGACGACCAGCTCGATTTCCCGGTGCTCTATGCCTCCGGCCGCAACGGCTATGCCGGCCTCGACGCGGACGCCCGTTCGGGCGATCTGACGCCGATGTTTGAAACCATCGTCAATCATGTGCCGGAGCCGGTCGCCGACCGTGACGGCCCGTTCAAGTTCCTCGTGACGCTGCTGGACCGCGACAATTTCGTCGGCCGTATCCTCACCGGCCGCATCGCCAGCGGCACGCTGAAGATGAACATGCCGATCCAGGCGCTCGATTCCGACGGCAAGGTGGTCGAAGCGGGTCGTGCGACCAAGATTCTCGCCTTTCGGGGCCTTGAGCGCGTGCCGGTGGAGGAAGCTCATGCAGGCGACATCATCTCGATCGCCGGGCTCACCGATGCGACGGTCGCCAATACTATCGCCGACCCGGCCGTGACCGAGCCGCTGGCAGCCCAGCCGATCGATCCGCCGACGCTGTCGATGCGCTTTGCCGTCAACGATTCTCCTTTCGCCGGCCGCGAAGGCAGCAAGGTGACGAGCCGCATGATCCGTGACCGGCTGTTCCGCGAAGCGGAATCGAACGTCGCCATCCGCGTCACGGAAAGCGACGACAAGGACAGCTTCGAAGTCGCGGGACGCGGCGAATTGCAGCTTGGCGTGCTCATCGAGACGATGCGCCGCGAGGGTTTCGAGCTGTCGATCAGCCGCCCCAAGGTGATCCTGCGCGAAGGCGAAGGCGGCGGTCGCGAAGAACCTTATGAAACCGTCGTCATCGACGTGGATGAGGAGCATTCCGGCACCGTCGTCGAAAAGATGGCGATGCGGAAGGCGGAACTCACCGACATGCGGCCATCGGGCGGCGGCAAGACGCGGATCACCTTCTCTGCGCCGTCGCGCGGGCTGATCGGCTATCACGGCGAATTCCTGTCCGACACGCGCGGCACGGGCATCATGAACCGCCTGTTCGAGAAGTACGGCCCCTACAAGGGCCAGATCGCGGGCCGTCCGAACGGCGTGCTGATCTCCAACTCGACAGGGGAGGCCGTGGGCTATGCGCTCGGCTATCTGGAGGAGCGCGGCATCCTGATGGTGTCGCCAGGCGAGCCTGTCTACGAAGGCATGGTGATCGGTGAGAACGCCAAGTCCGACGATCTCGAGGTCAATCCGCTCAAGTCCAAGCAGCTCACCAACTTCCGCGCCAGCGGCAAGGACGATGCGCTGCGCCTCACCCCACCCAAGCGGCTGACGCTTGAGCAGGCGATCGCCTATATCGACGACGACGAACTGGTGGAGGTGACGCCCAAGTCCATCCGCCTGCGCAAGCTTCACCTCGATCCGCACGAGCGCAAGCGCGCCTCGCGCAGAGCCGCCGCCTAACGGCAGAGGCATCCTTCCCGTCCGTTCGGGCGTTGAGCGGGCATGGGAAAGGGAAAGGACCGTCCGGCTGATCCAAGCGCGGGTTCGGGAGCCGCGTTGCTGATCATCGACATGATCAGCAACATGGATTTCCGCCACGCCGACGAGATCGCCGCGCCTGCCGAAGCGGCCGCGCGGCGGATCAAGGCCTTGCGCGCCGCCGCGACCCGGGCCGGGCTTCCGGTCATCTATGTCAACGACAATTTCGGTCACTGGGGCATGGAGTGGCCGCGCCTGGTGGAGATGTGCGAAGCCTCAGGCGAGACCGCCGCGACGCTCGTCCGCCTGCTCCGCCCGCGCAAGGCGGACCTTTTCATCATCAAGCCGATGCATTCGGGCTTCTACGCCACCAATCTCCAGGCGCTGCTGCCCAGGCTTGGCGTCAGCCGCCTGATCCTCACCGGCATGGCGACCGAATTGTGCGTGCTGTTCACCGCGGCCGATGCGCACATGCGCGATTACAGCCTCTGGACGCCCGCCGATTGCGTTGCGTCCTCCACGGCGGATGGGGGCGAATTCGCGCTTCGGCTGCTGCGGCGGCACATGGGGGTGGAGGTCCGGCCCACCGCCGAACGTGGCCTTGAGGACTGGCTGGAGTCGTCCGCTTCCTCGTGACGATGCAACCAAGCCGCCGTGAAGTCGTTACTCTCACCGAACAAAAAGGAGGACAGATTATGTCGGGTGGTGCACGAACGGGTTTGATCATTGCGGTGGTGGCGGTGCTTGTTGTCATAGCCGTGTTTGCGTTCGGGCTGGTGGATATCGACCAGACCAGGGAGACGGCCCTGCCGGAAGTGAAGACCGAAGGTGGGCAGATGCCGGCTTTTGATGTCGATACGGCCGATGTCGATGTCGGAACGACCACTGAAACCGTGGAACTGCCCAAGGTGGATGTCGATACGACCAAGGAAGAAGTGAAGGTGCCGACCGTCGACGTCGAACCGACCGAGTAAACAGCTTTCCCCCATGGGGTCGCGAGAGGGTCGGGCCGATTGCCCGGCCCTTTCCTACATCAAGGGCGCGGGCTAGAAGGCGCGGTGACTTCCGCTTTTCCGCCCTCCCGCGCCATGGCGCTTGCGCTTGCCGAGGCGAAGGCGGCGGCCGCGCGCGGCGAGGTGCCGGTGGGCGCGGTCATCCTTTCGCCCGACGGGGTTGTCCTGGCGCAGGCAGGCAACCGCACGCTTGGCGATCTGGACCCGACTGCCCATGCCGAAGTCGTCGCGATCCGTGCGGCGTGTGAAAGGCTGGGGAGCGAGCGGCTTGCGGGCTGCGATCTTTATGTGACCCTTGAGCCCTGTCCGATGTGCGCGACGGCCATCTCCTTCGCGCGCGTCCGCCGCCTCTATTATGCCGCGCCGGACGCCAAGGGCGGGGGAGTGGAGCATGGCCCGCGCATCTATGCCCAGCCCACCTGCCATCACCGGCCGGACGTCTATTCGGGCATCGCCGAATCGGAATCGGCCGCACTCCTTCGCGATTTCTTCCGCGATCGACGCTGAACTCCGCGCAAATCCAGGACTGCACAGCTGGGACCGGCGCTTCCCAAAAATGCCTGACCTCTCCATGCAATTGAGAGTCATTCTTGACTTACATGCGAATCGCTCGCATTAGCACCCTGCAACTCTGATTTTGCGACCAAAGGGGTGTTCATGATCAAGTCCAATCGCGAGGCGCACGGCGCTTCGACTTCTTTCCTCGCGCTCGGCTGCGTCGGCTTCATTGCGTCGGCCATAGCGTTTCCCGCCGCCGCCCAGGATGCGGCTTCCGCCGATGAGGGCAACGCCACGCGGCTGAAGGGCGTCGTCGTCACCGACACGGCGATCGAGGAAGGCCCGAAGGTCGACCGCGTCCAGTCGCCGAAGGCCACCGCCGCGATCCTCGACACGCCGCAGACGATCACCGTCATTTCCACCCAGACGATCCGCCAGCAGAACCTGCTCACGCTGCGCGATGCGCTCAGCACCATTCCCGGCATCACCTTCGGCGCTGGCGAAGGCGGCGGCGGCTATGGCGACAGCATCAACCTGCGCGGCTATTCGGCCAGCAACGACATCACCGTCGACGGTGTGCGCGACAGCGCCCAGTACAGCCGCACCGATCCGTTCAACCTCCAGCAGATCGAGGTCTATAACGGCGCGAACTCGGTCTATAACGGCTCCGGTTCGGTCGGCGGCACGATCAACCTCGTCCAGAAGACGCCCCAGGCGACCGATCTCACCGTGCTTGAGGCGGGTGTCGGCACCGACGACTATTATCGCGCGACCGTCGACAGCAACCTGCGCGTAAGCGACATGGTCGCAGTGCGGCTGAACGCCATGTATCACGAGAACGACGTTCCCCGCCGCGACGTGGAGAAATACGAACGCTGGGGCATCGCGCCTTCGGTGACGCTCGGCATTGAAAGCCCGACCCGCGTCACCCTGTCCTATCTGCACCAGGAAGACGACAACATCCCCACCTACGGCGTGCCCTATTACGTCTATGAAGGCGGGCTGCTGCCGGGCGCGCCCTATTCGGGCTATTTCGGCTTCGGCAACATGGATCGCCAGCAGATCACCGTCGATCAGGCGACCGTCGCGTTCGACCATGATTTCAGCGATGCGCTGTCGATCCGCAACCTCAGCCGCTGGCAGCGGGCGGAACAGGATGTGACGGTCAACCCGCCGCAGGGCAGCTACTGCCTCGCCAACGGCTTCCTGCCGCAGACGGCGTTCGGCGTTCCTGGTGCGGCCTGCGCGACGCCCGGCCTTTATGCGCCCAGCGGCCCGCGCGGCACGACGCGGTTCAGCGAAAACCAGCTCATGTACAACCAGACGGACCTGAAGGCGGTGTTCAACACCGGCGGGCTCGAACACACCTTCGTCATCGGCGCGTCGATCACCAAGGAAGATTATGATCTGACGCAGGGCAATGTGCAGCGCTTCGCCGACGGCACAGCGCCTGCCTATGATCCGATCAGCATCGCCGATCCGCAGGGCGTTTATACCGGCCCGGTCAATTTCATCGCGTCCAGCATCCAGGCCGGGTCGCTCACCAACAAGGCGGTCTATGCGTTCGACACGATCAAGCTCGGCGAGCAGTTCGAGCTGAACGGCGGCCTTCGCTACGAGAACAACAAGGGTAGCTTCCGCTCGGAAAACCTCACGAGCGGCGTCACCCAGTTCGGCGATAACGACGAAAATCTCTTTTCCTACCGCGCGGGCGCGGTGTTCAAGCCGACCCCGGCCAGCTCGATCTATGTCAGCTACGCCAATTCGGAAACGCCCGCGCTTGCCACCGTTCGCCTGGGCTGCGTCAGCAACAGCGGCAGCTTCTGCGACACCGCGCCTGAAAAGGCCGTGAACTACGAGATCGGCGCCAAGCTGGAATTGATGGAGGGCGCGCTGCTCCTGACTGCGGCGGCGTTCCGTAACGAGCGCACCAACTATCGCGTCACGTCCAACGACGTGCTCCAGCCAACCGAGCAGGTGCTCGACGGCCGGGCGCGGGTGGATGGAATTGCGCTTGGCGCAACCGGCCATGTCACGCCCGCCTGGACGGTCTTCGCCAACTACACCTATCTCGACAGCGAAACCCGCCAGGGCATTTCCGACTATTGCGTTGCCAATCCCGGCGTGGGCGATTGCCCGGTGGAAGATATTCTGAAGGGCCGTCCGCTCAATTCCACGCCCAAGCATTCAGGCAGCCTGTTCACCGCCTATACGCTGCCCGTCGGCCTCCAGGTCGGCTATGGCTTCACCTATCAGGGCAGCATGGTGGTGCGTAACGACGTGACCGCCGGGCCTCTGCCCAAGTCGGACGATTATTTCGTCCACCGGGCGATGCTGTCCTATCCGTTCGGCAACGGGATGACGGTGCAGCTGAACGTGCAGAACTTCACGAACGAGAAATATTTCACCAACGTCCGCAACACCACCAATGGCTGGGCGGTGCCGGGCGAGGGACGTTCCGCGCGGCTCAGCCTTTTCTACAGCTTCTGACCCCGTTGGAAGTTGTCTGGGGTCCTGCCCGAAAGGGCGGGACCCTTCGCGTTTTTGAACGCCGCGGATGATACTGCGATTGATTCGCATTACGAAGGCCGCTAGGCAGGATTGTGACAGGTGGCGAATCGGGGCGCGCCGCCTTTTTTAACGGGGAATGGTCATGCACGCCGCCTACCGGCGCACGTCCGAAACGCATCGCCTGCCATTTGGCGCAGGCGCGGATGCTGTGCTCCGGCCGGTGCAGCGCGTGTCCGCCGACACATCGGCCGCAGCCCGCAACGTCTATGGGCAGGACAGGCGGACCAACTGGCCGACGATGGCCGTGCTTGGCGTGGTCCATGCCGCAATGCTTGCCGCCCTTGTCGTCTTCGATGTCGTGCCGATCATGCAGCCGCAAAAGCCGGTGGTGATGGAATTGATCGAGGTGCCGCAGATGGTCGCGCCGCCGCCCGCCGCGGTCGAGGAGCCGACCCCGCCCGATCCGGTCAAGCCGCCGCTCGTCAATCCGGATCCGGTCGTGCAGCCTCCGGCACCATCGCCTTCGCCGATGCTGGCGGTTATTCGCCCGCCGAAGACAGAGGCTGTCGCCGCCGCTCTGGCAAAGGCGGCTGAAGGTCCGCCCGCACCGATCACCCCGCCCGATTTCAACGCCGATTATCTCAACAATCCCGCGCCGCGCTATCCGGTTGAATCGCGCAGGCTTCGCGAGCAGGGCACCGTCGCCATCAAGGTGCTGGTCGGCCCCGAAGGCACGGTCCAGGAATTGAAGCTCGCCGAATCGAGCGGCCACTCGCGGCTCGACAAGGCCGCGCTGTCGGCAGTGCGCAAATGGCGCTTCGCCCCGGCCAAACAGGCGGGCAAGCCCGTCGCCGCCTGGGTGATCGTTCCGATCCCCTTCGTCCTCCAGGGATAGCGCCGCCATGATGCTGCATATCCCGGGCGTGCTGGGCGCAGATCAGCTCCGCGAGGCGCGGGCGCTGCTGGACGCGGCTGAATGGGTGGATGGCAATGTGACCTCCGGCTATCAGTCGGCGCTTGCCAAGCGCAACATGCAGCTGCCCGAGGATTCGCCCCTCGCCCGCCAGATCGGCCAGACGATATTGGCCGCACTTGGGCGCACCCCGCTGTTCATCGCCGCCGCGCTCCCGCTCAAGATCTTTCCGCCGCTCTTCAACCGCTATCAGGGCGGCGAGCGGTTCGACACCCATGTCGACAATGCCATCCGGGTGCTGAAAGGGTCGGAGTTCCGCGTCCGCAGCGATCTGTCGGCAACGCTCTTCTTCAGCGATCCCGATGAGTATGACGGCGGCGAACTGGCGGTGGAGGACAGCTACGGAGTCCACAGCGTGAAGCTGCCGGCGGGCGACATGGTGCTTTACCCGGCCTCCAGCCTGCACCATGTGACGCCGGTCACGCGCGGCGCGCGAGTGGCGAGCTTCTTCTGGATTCAAAGCATGGTGCGCGATGACGGCGCGCGCCAGCTGTTGTTCGATCTTGACCGGTCGATTCAGACCATCGCCGCCGATCGCGGGCACGACGATCCCGCCATCGTCCAGCTGACGGGCGTCTATCACAATCTGCTGCGCCGCTGGGCGGACAGCTGAAACCGCTTAGCCGCCGGGCATCCAGCCGGGGGCGGCAAGCTCGAACCCGCTGAACGCGAATGCGGGCGACACAATGCACGACACCAGAGCCCAGCCCCGGTCGGCGTCGGCCGCCTGCCATTGATGTGGCGCAATCCGGTGCTGGGGCACATCGCCTGCCAGAACGTCGCCGCCAAGACGCGTTGAACGGATCGGGCCTTCGTCGCTGTCGGCTGTCTGGAGGCAAAGCGAGGCTCCGGCATGGAAAAGCCAGAGTTCGGTCGCGTCCACTCTGTGCCAATGGGATTTCTGCCCAGCCTCCAGCAGAAACAATATCGCGGTCGCCGTGCCGCGCGCTCCATCGGGCGATTCCGCCCGCCAGGTTTCGCGGTACCAGCCGCCTTCCGGATGGGGTTGCAGGTCCAGCCTGCGGATCAGCTCCGATGCCTCGCTCATAGGCGTCAGCATTGCTGCTAATCGAGCATCGCGGCAAGGGCGGGGGAAATCCGCTCTTCGCCGGTAGTGAGCACGATCAACGCTGCCAGCCCAAGCCGCTCGGCATAGGCCATTCCCTGGTCCGGGCCTGCTATGGTGATGGCCGTCGCATGGACATCGGCCTTCATGCAGCTTTGGTGGATGACGCTCACCGATGCCGCTTTATTGTCCAGCGGCCAGCCGGTGCGCGGGTCGATGCTGTGTGCATAGCGCCTTCCGTCAGCCTCGAAATAGCGGCGATAGTCGCCCGAAGTCGCAACCGAAAGCCCGTGCAGCGCGACCAGAATCTCCTCGCAGGTCGCGTTTGACGGGCGTTCCAGCGCCACCCACCAGGGTGACCCATCGGGCTTCACGCCTTCGCCGCGCAACTCGCCGCCGATTTCGATCAGGAAATGGCGGAGCCCAAGCCGCTTCAGCGCATCGGCGGCGCGATCGACGCCATGGCCCTTGGCGATTGCTGAAAAGTCGAGCCTGCATCCGCCCGGCTGGCGGGCGCGCCTTGCCTTTCGGTCAATCTCCAGCCGCTGCCAGCCGCCGCTCCGCATCGCCGCTGCGATTTCATGCGGTGACGGTGCGTCCTGGCGGGCGGGGGCGGGGCCGAAACCCCAGAGATCAACCAGCGTGCCGATCGTCGGATCATAAGCCCCGTCCGATGCCTCAGCCACTTCAAGCGCGCAGCAAAGCACGTCGAAGAAGCCGGGCGGCAGGTCGCGCCATTCGCCCGGCACCGCCTTGTTGAAGCGGCTGAGCTGGGACTCCGGCTCCCAATGGCTCATCTCGCTCACCACGCCGTCAAGGCTTTGCTGGATCAAATCCCGCACCGCCGCCAGCGGCACGAAGGCGGGGCGAACCAGCCTTGCCGACCAGCTCGTCCCCATCGTCAGCCCGCCCAGACTCTCCACCTGCGCCCCGGCGGCGGGGGCTGCTGCTGCCCCGCCCAGCGTCAGCGGAATGGCGACTCGCGTCACGTGCTGAGCTGTTAGGGGGCCATCACCTCAAGCGTCGTGACATAACCCGCCCGGCGTTGCGTTGCCCGGGGCGCGCTGGCGGCTGCGTCCTCGATGCTGGCCTGCATCCAGTACATGCCCGGCTCCGGCCAGTTGATCGAGACCAGCCCGTCGGCGTCCGCCGTCAGATCCATCTGGTTCAGCCGGTTCCGATAGCGGATTCCGCCGGGGATGACGGTCACCTTCACACCGGCGGCCGGCTTGCCGTCCAGCAGGAAGCGGAACTGCCCGGCCTCGCCCGCCACCAGATCATTGGGATGCGTCACCGGCTGCAACTCCAGCCCCTTGCCGCCGGGCTTCAGGACCGTATCGGTCGGATTGCCCGAGGTGACGAATATCTCGTTGCGGTTCTGGACTTCGGTGATCTTCACCTCGGTCGCCGCGGCCGGGATTTCGCCCAGCTTGTCGGCGCTGCCGCGCCAGCGCTTGCTTTCCCCGTTCAGCTTGTAGCTTGCGAACAGCCCGTCCATGTCGGCGGCGATCTTGTACGTGCCCTTTTGCGTCAGATGCACGTCGAAGGTGCTGCGATAGCGGCCCTTTGCGCCATTCTCTATCGCCACGTCGCTTCCATCGGGCGCATAGGCCTTGATCCGATCCAGCGGCATCGCATTGTGCTCGAAATAGAACAGGTCGTTGGAAATGGCGGCGTCCACCGTCACCCACACATCGTCGCCCGAAACCACGGTCGAGGACGGCAGCATCCATGCGCGGTGCGCGCTTGCGCCGAACGGCAGGGCGACCGCCAGCGACAATGCGGCCGCACCCGCGGCGATCTTCCGGAAAGAAAGCATGTTGGACATCCTTGTTGCTTGGGGCTCGTTCCTTAAGGTTTCAGGGTCAGGCCGATCGCGCCCAGCTCGCTCTGGCCCTGCGCCTTCAACGATTGGGCGGATTTCGGCGGCCATTGGAACGGAATGCGCAGCAGTTCGCGTCCGCCGACCTCGCGGGCCGCCTCGACGACCAGCTCATAGCTGCCTGCCGGAGGCTTTCCGAGCGGCGCCTTGCCTTCGGCAAAGCGCAGGACATGCTGGCCGGGCGCGCGGGTCGCGCCGCTGATTCCGTCCACCGGCATGTTCAGCGTCCGCCCGGTCTTGCGCCACCACTGGCGCATGTCGCGCAGCCATTTCGCGCCTTCGTTCTTCTTGAGGTTCACGTCATACCAGACGGCGAGGTTGGTCGGCTTCGCCAGACTCGCGCCTTCCACCCAGATCGCCACATAGGGCTTGTGATATTCGGCCACGTTCAGGCGCGGGATGTTGACCGTCACCTGCATGTCGGCCGCCTGAGCCGCAGCCGGGGTCACGGCGATCCCGGTCAGGACCAGTGGAAAGAAGGAACGCATCGGCACCTCGATCAATGCATGAACAAAATGATGACAAGCAGCGGCAGGATGAAGCCCAGCCCCACCGTCGGCCATGTCGCCGGGCGGTGTTTCGCGTGAAGCTGCAACAGGAACAGGCCGGTGATGGTGAAGATCACGCAGGCGACTGCGAATATGTCGATGAACCAGAACCAGGCCCTGCCGGTGTTCCGGCCCTTGTGCAGATCGTTCAGCCACGAAACCCAGCCGCGATCGGTCTCTTCCATCACCACGTCGCCGGTCGCGCGGTCGATGCTCAGCCAGCCGTCGCCGCCGGGGCGGGGCAGGGCGAGGTAGATTTCATCGTCCGACCATTCCGCCTCGCGGCCGGCGGCGCTGACCGACAGTTCCTTGTCCAGCCACGCGCCGACCTGTTCGGGCAGCGGGGCCTTGTCCGCGCCTCCAACCGGAAGCGCTTTCAGGAGCGGCGGCGGCAGTTGGGCCTCCCGCTCGGTCACGGTTGGGCTCGCCTCTATGTCGGCGGCGTGGTTCAGCGTGATTCCGGTGATTGCGAACAGCAGCATTCCGACCAGGCTCAGCGCGGCGCTGATCCAGTGCCAGCGGTGAAGCTGCTTCAGCCAGAACGAACGGGTCAGTCCGGCCTTTTTCTTCGTCGCTGGCATGAAACTGGTCATTCGCGCCACTTATCGAGAACCATTCGCAACTGCAAATGATTCTTGCGAACGGATCGCAGTAAAATTGACGGCGGTCTCCCGCTCCGGCACGCGCCGGAAGACTGCGGTGTCACACGGCCTTTCGAAACGCATGTCATAAGTCTATAAGCCGCGCGTAATCGGAGATTGAGCATGTCCATCCGTCCGTGGCGCGACATCGCGCGCCGCCAGTCGCGTCAGATCATGGTCGGCAATGTGCCGGTGGGGGGTGGTGCGCCCGTCACGGTGCAGACCATGACCAACACGCCCACCAGCGACGCGACGGCGACGATTGACCAGATCCGCCGCTGCGAGGAGGCGGGGGCCGACATCATCCGCGTATCCTGCCCCGATGAGGATTCCACCGCCGCGCTGAAGCAGATCGTCCGCGCGGCGACCGTGCCGATCGTCGCCGACATCCATTTCCACTACAAACGCGCGCTGGAAGCGGCCGACGCGGGCGCTGCCTGCCTCAGGATCAATCCGGGCAACATCGGGTCCGAAGCGCGCGTGGCGGAGGTCGTGCGCGCGGCGAAGGCCAATGGCTGCGCGATCCGCATCGGCGTCAACGCGGGCAGCCTCGAAAAGGACCTGCTCGAAAAATATGGCGAGCCATGTCCCGAGGCGCTGGTCGAAAGCGCGCTCGATCATATCAAGCTGCTCCAGGACCAGGATTTCCACGAATATAAGGTGGCGGTGAAGGCGTCGGACGTATTCCTCGCCGTATCGGCCTATATGGGGCTGGCGGAAGCGGTGGATTGCCCGCTGCATCTTGGCATCACCGAGGCGGGCGGGCTGATCGGCGGCACCGTCAAATCGGCGATCGGCATCGGCAATCTGCTATGGGCGGGGATCGGCGACACCATCCGCGTCTCGCTTTCGGCCGAGCCGGAGGAAGAGGTGCGCGTCGGCTTCGAGATATTGAAGGCGCTCGGCATCCGCAATCGCGGGGTGCGGATCGTCTCCTGCCCAAGCTGCGCACGGCAGGGCTTCGACGTGATCCGCACGGTCGAAAAGCTGGAGGAGCGACTTCAGCATATTCGCACGCCGATGTCGCTTTCGGTGCTGGGCTGCGTCGTCAACGGTCCGGGCGAAGCGCGCGAGACCGACATCGGCCTCACCGGCGGCGGCGCGGGCAAGCACATGGTCTATCTGGCGGGCGTCACCGATCATCATATCGACGACGCGCGGATGGTTGATCACATCGTCGCGCTGGTGGAAGCCAAGGCCGCCGAGATCGAGGCTGCGAACGCCCTGGCCGAGGCACGGGCCGCTGAATAGCCTGTCCGCCTGATGGCCTGGGTCTGGTTGCTTCTGGGCGGGCTGTTCGAGGTCGGGTTCACCACCTGCCTGCGCCACGTCGACGGCTTCCGCAATCTGCCGTGGACGCTGGGGTTTCTGGCCTCGGTCGCGCTCAGCATGAGCCTGCTTGAACTGGCTTCGCGCCAGATTCCGATGGGCACCGCCTATGCGATATGGGGCGGCATCGGCGCTCTCGGGACGCTGCTGGTCGGAATCGCCTTTTATCAGGAGCCGCTTGGCTGGGCTCGGATCGCCCTCGTCATCGGGCTTGTCGGCTGCATCATCGGATTGAAGCTGGTGAGCGGGGGGCGCTGAGCCCCCGCTGCTCCCGTCCGTTCAGGCTGCTTTCTTGCCTTTCGCCCGCGCGATCGACTGGGCCACGATCTCCCGCGCCTCGGCGGCGTCGCCCCATCCCTGGATCTTCACCCATTTGCCGGGCTCCAGATCCTTGTAATGGGCAAAGAAGTGCTCGATCTGCTGCATCACGATTTCGGGCAGGTCGCCATGCCCCTGGATGTTGCGGTAATAGGGAAAGAGGCTGTCCACGGGCACGCAAAGCAGCTTCTCGTCGCCGCCCTTTTCGTCTTCCATCTTCAGCACGCCGACAGGCCGCGCCTTTACGACCGATCCGGGGATGAAGGGCGATCGGGCGACCACCAGCGCGTCCAGCGGATCGCCGTCCTCGCAAAGCGTGTGGGGAACAAAGCCGTAATTGGCCGGATAGCGGGTGGGCGTATGGAGGATGCGGTCCACGAACAGCGCCCCGCTTGCCTTGTCGAACTCATATTTGACCGGTTCACCGCCGATCGGCACCTCGATGATGACATTGAGGCTTTCCGGCGGATTGTCTCCGATGGGAATGAGGTCGATGTTCATGGATGTTACGCACCTTGAATGGGACGGGACGAATCAACGCCCGCTATCTATCGCTGCACCGCAAAATGGAAAGGCTTCAAATACCCAAATACGGCAGAAAAGCTTCCCGCGTCGATAAAGCTGCATTAAAGGCGCGCCATGTCATCGATACAAAAGCCCCAGCGCATTCGCGGCACGCAGGACATGATAGGCGAAACCGCCGCCCGCTTCGATCATGTGGTCGCCGTGTTCGAGCGGGTGCGGCGGCTCTACGGCTTTCAGCCGGTGCAGGTGCCGGTGTTCGAGGCGACCAGCGTGTTCTCGCGCTCGCTTGGCGAAACCACCGATGTCGTGGCGAAGGAAATGTACACCTTCGACGATCGCGGCGGGGATTCGCTGACCCTGCGGCCGGAGTTCACGGCCGGCATCGCCCGCGCCTATGTCAGCGAGGGCTGGCAGCAATGGTCGCCGCTGAAGCTTGCCGCATGGGGGCCGCTCTTCCGTTACGAGCGGCCGCAAAAAGGGCGCTTCCGCCAGTTCCATCAGCTTGACGCGGAAATCATCGGCGCGGGCGAACCGGCCGCGGATGTCGAGCTTCTCACCTTCGCGGCGCAGCTTCTGAACGAGCTTGGCGTGGACGAGGCCGTGACGCTGCACCTCAACACGCTGGGCGACGCGGAAACGCGCGAGGCCTGGCGGGTGGCGCTGGTCGATCATTTCCGCCGCCATCAGGGGGAATTGTCCGAGGAAAGCCTTGATCGGCTGGAACGCAATCCACTGCGCATCCTCGATTCAAAAGACCCGCGCGACCGGCCGATCGCCGATGCAGCGCCGGAGATCGACGCCTATCTGACGGCGGAGGGCGGGCGCTTCTTTGAAACGGTGACGCGCGGCCTGGATGCAGCAGGCGTGCTCTGGACCCGCGCGTCGCGGCTGGTGCGCGGCCTCGATTATTACCGCCACACCGCGTTCGAGTTCATTACCGAGCGGCTGGGCGCGCAGGGCACGGTGCTTGGCGGCGGCCGCTATGACGGGCTGATCGAGACGCTCGGCGGCCCGCATACCCCCGCAGTCGGCTGGGCCGCCGGGATCGAGCGGCTGGCGATGCTGATCGACGCACCGGAAGCTGAACGCATCGAGGTCGCTGTCGTGCCGATGGGCGAGGCGGCGGAAGTCGCCGCGCAAAAGATACTTGCCGATCTTCGCCGTGTTGGTGTCGCAGCCGACATGGCGTTTCGCGGCAATATGAAGAAGCGGATGCAGAAGGCCGACGCCAGCGGCGCGCGCTATGCCGTCATCATCGGCGAGGACGAGCTGGCGCGAGGCGAGGCGGCGCTGAAGGATCTGGCGGACGGCACGCAGCGGGCGGTGGCGCTTGATGGGCTGGCCGAGGCGGTGCGCGGCTGATGGTGTCGATACCTTCCGCTCGCATGGACCAGATCGCCGCCCGCCACGCCGAGCTATCGGCCGAAATGGCGCGCCCCGATCTTCCGCCTGAAAAGTTCGTCGCGCTCTCCAAGGAATATGCCGAGCTGACTCCGGTGGCGGAGGCGGCCGCCCATGTTCGCAAGCTGCGCGATGAGCAGGATACGCTTGCGGAGCTTGCCGAGGACGGCGCCGCCGATTCCGAGATGCGGCAGATGGCGCGCGAGGAGCTGGAGACGATCCGCCGCGCGCTGCCGGATGCGGAGCGGGACCTGGCGCTCAGGCTGCTGCCGCGCGACGCCGCGGATGAACGCCCGGCGATGCTGGAAATCCGCGCGGGCACGGGCGGGGACGAGGCGGCGCTGTTCGCGGGCGATCTGTTCCGCATGTACCAGCGCTATGCCGAGGATCGCGGCTGGCGGATCGAGCTGATCTCCGCCTCCGCGTCCGACGTCGGCGGCTATAAGGAAGTCGTCGCCAGCGTCACCGGGCAGGGCGTGTTCGCCCGGCTGAAGTTTGAAAGCGGGGTTCATCGGGTGCAGCGCGTGCCCGCGACCGAAAGCGGCGGGCGCATCCATACTTCGGCGGCGACGGTCGCGGTGCTGCCGGAACCGGAGGATGTCGACGTTCATATCGACGAGAAGGACCTGCGGATCGACGTGTTCCGTTCGTCCGGCCCCGGCGGCCAGTCGGTCAACACGACCGATTCGGCGGTTCGGATCACCCATCTTCCGACCGGGCTGGTCGTCAGCCAGCAGGACGAGAAATCGCAGCACAAGAACAAGGCCAAGGCGATGAAGGTGCTACGGGCGCGCCTGTTCGAACTGGAGCGCGAGCGGCTGGCGAACGAGCGTGCGGGCGCGCGCAAGTCGATGGTCGGCTCGGGCGACCGGTCGGAGCGGATACGCACCTATAATTTCCCGCAGGGTCGCGTGACCGATCACCGCATCAACCTGACGCTCCACCGCCTGGATGAAATCCTTGAAGGGCCGGGCCTTGAAGAAGTGGTGCAGGCCCTGATCGCCGAGGATCAGGCCGAGCGCCTCGCCCATCTGGACAATGGGGCCTGACGCGCCGTGCCGTTTCGGCATGACTGACCGCATCCGCGCCGCACTTGCAACGGCGGCGGCAAGGCTGGCCGATGTCAGCGGAACCCCCCGGCTGGATGCCGAACTGCTGATGGCGCACGCATTGGGCGTCTCGCGCGAACGCCTGTTGCTGGGGCATATGGATGACGCGCCGCCCGCCGCCTTTTGGGCGCTCCTCGCCCGCCGCCTCGCCTATGAGCCGGTCGCCTATATCACCGGCACGCGGGATTTCTGGACGATCGCGCTTCATATCACCCCGGATGTGCTGATTCCCCGGCCCGATTCCGAAACGCTGATCGAGGCGGCGGCGGAAAGCCTGCCGCGCGAGGGGACGCTGCGCTTCCTCGATCTCGGCACGGGCAGCGGTGCGCTGCTGCTCGCTGCGCTGGACCAGTGGCCGGAAAGCACGGGTGTGGGGGTCGACAGCTCAGCCGCCGCTCTCGCGGTTGCCGCGAAAAATGCGCGTCGTCTGGGGCTGGGTGACCGCGCCGCCTTTGTTCGCGGCGATTGGGCGCAGTCCTTGTGGGGCCGCTTCCATGGCATTTTTTGCAACCCGCCCTATATAGAAAGCACGGCCCGGCTACCGCGCGATGTCGCGGATTATGAACCTGCCGGCGCGCTGTTCGCGGGGGTGGACGGGTTGGACGACTACCGTCGCCTCATCCCGCAACTGCCCGCGCTGCTTGCGCCGGAAGGGCGGGCCTTTCTTGAAATCGGTTCGGCTCAGGCGGGGCCGGTGATCGAGATCGCCGCCGCAGCAGGGCTGGGGGCGACGACAAGGCGGGACATGGCCGGTCTGGACCGGTGCATAATCCTGCAACGCCTGTAACTTTCCGCTTGGAGCGGCGCGTGTTTGCCGTTACAGGACGGTCAGGCGGGCAGGTGAAAAACATCCCCGCCGCTGACCCCAAATGATCGCCCGGCTGTTTATGTGCCGGCGTGGGCAATGGTCCCTCGTGACGAGTGGACCGGTTCGGCTGTGGTTGGCCTTACCCTGATCCGGGAGCAGCATGCATTGGCCGGATCAACGAAAAGGGAAATGGAATTTTGATCAATAATCGGCAGAACGGCCGCAATAATCGGCGCGGTCGGGGCGGGCAGCGTCCGATGAGTGGCGGCGGCGGTCAGGGCCAGCGTCCTGACGCGGGGAACCGGATTGATTCGCGCCAGCGGGGCAATGCGAGCCAGCTTCTCGAAAAGTACAAGAACCTGGCGCGCGATGCGCAGACCCAAGGTGACCGGGTGACCGCCGAATATTATCTGCAGTTCGCCGATCATTATTTTCGCGTGCTGAATGAACATCGCGCCCGTCAGGAGGAGTTCCGCGAGCGCCAGGAAGGCCAGCGCGAGCGGCCCCGCTATCCCGACCAGCGTTTTGACGATGGCGAGGACGACGGTGGCGACGACCTTCGCGATGAACGCGACGAAGACGCGACCGCGCCGATCTCCATCAGCGGCCTGCCCCCGGCGATCGGAAGCGCGGCGTCGGACGATTCTTCCGACCGCGACCGCAGGCACGAGGCTGGCGACGGCGACGATGACCGGGCGAGCCGCCCGCGAGGGCGAGGACGCCCGCCGCGCCGTCAGGACGCCGCCTCCTCGGAAACCGGAGAGGCGCGTCAGGCCGAGAATGCGGCGCAGCCGGAGACCGCGGATGCTTCTGATGAGCGGCCGACCCGCCGCCGCGCGCCCCGCCGTGCAGCCGCCCCGTTGCCTCAGCTCGAATTGACCCCTCCCGAAAACGCCCAGGAGGAAGCGCCGAAGCCGCGCCGCCGCACGCGCCGTGCGCAAGGCGGCAAGGACACGGTGGCCGAAGCGGAAGCCTGACAGACAGGCTGGTCATCGGATGGTTTGAGGGGCGGTCGCGCGGAAGCGGGGCCGCCCTTTTTCATGTCCGGCTGAAAGACGGCGAAGGTCGTTGCAATCGGGCAACATCGGCCATTGTCACCAAGCTGCAATAAAAGAGTCTCGGACCGGTCACCACAGCCCCCTAGGGCTCGCCGCGACACTAAACCAGTGCACCAAAGGGGGGTTACCCAATGAAGTTGAAGACGACTGCCGCCTTGCTTGCTACGGCCGCGCTTGGCTGCCTTGCCACGCCCGCTTTCGCCCAGGACGCTATGGTTGCGGCTCCGGAAGATCAGTCCGCCGAGATCGAGTTCCTGAAGGCGCAGCTCGAATCGATGCAGGCTCAGATCGCCGATCTGCAGAAGGCGAAGAAGAGCAGCGCGCCCACGTTCAAGGGCTCGCCGCTGTTCGGCGACAAGGAAGCCGGATGGGACTTCAAGGTCCGCGGCCGCCTGCAATATGATTTCGCCTATGTGTCCAACCCGAGCAATGGCGTTGCGACCAACGAGCTTGGCTTCAGCAACGAGCTTCGCCGTGGCCGTATCGGAGTCGAAGGTACCACCCCTGGTTCCTTCGCCTACAAGTTCGAGGCCGATTTTGCCGGCAACGAAGTTGAGCTGGCCGACGCCTATTTCCAGTGGAAGGGCAAAGTCGCGGCCATCAGCTTTGGTCAGCACAACAACTTCCAGTCGCTTGAAGAATTGACGAGCTCGCGCTTCATCTCCTTCATGGAGCGCGCCGCCTTCACCGACGCATTCGCCTTCGAGCGCCGCATCGGCGTCTCGGCAACCCTGACGCAGGGCGATTTCAAGCTGGACG